>NZ_JBHWIW010000064.1:27824-37418 GCF_042731955.1 Streptomyces sp. NPDC059828
GGTTTGTTGCTACCTTCCCCGGTCCGCGGCCGCACCGGCCTCGGGGGCAGGACCGGCCGCTTCCGCTTTTCACGGTTTCCGGGTCATCCGCTTTTCACGGTTCACCGTCACCGGTCATGCGCCGCACTTTCCGGGTGATCGGGTGCGGATACGTCGTCACCGGGTGCGATACGTCTGGATGAGCTCGCCGTGGAAGTCGTACACCCAGCCCTTGCCGCCGCTCCTGCCGTCGACGACCACGAGCATCGGCTCGCGTGTGTCCCCCTGGTCCGTGACGAGCTTGTACGTCCAGCCGCCGTAGCGGGCGGTGGAGGACTCGGGCGTCAGGGCGCCCAGGGATCGGCCGGTGTCGGACGAGACCTCGGCACGGGGCTCGTCGCCCTCGATCAGCCTCACGGCGCGCCCGTCGGGCATGACGACCCCGGCAGAGGCACTCGTACGCGCGGCGCCGGACTTGCCCCCGCGCTCGATCCAGGACACGACGTTGCCGTCGGGCAGCAGCATGACCCGCAGCTGGTGATACCGCCCGAGCGCCGGGGCTCCCGCACTTTCGAGGGTGCCCACTCTGACCCGCCCGTCCCGGATGACGGCCCGCTGGTGGTTCGGGCCCAGCTTGTAGACGCGGGCGACGGACCCGTCGGCGAGTTTGGCCGCCCTGCCCTCACCGGTCGTGGTGCGCCCCTTGTCCGGGCCGGATTCGATACCGGACCCGGTGCCCGCCTCGGCGAAGGCCGCACCGGCCGGAATGGCCAGGGCCACCGCGGCTCCCGCGGCGACGGCGGTGTTGACGGCGTTACGGAACGTACGTCGGGTGACGTGCATGGGAAAGGAACTCCTGCGTCGGAACAGCTGACCAACCCGACGCTAAGCACCCCATATGTAGCGCATCCCTCGAACACGTAACAAACACCATCGAAATTCCGCACGAACGTGCAAATCTCCACGCGTGACCCATCACCCATTGCCCACCCATTGGCGAAAGCCCCTGGTGGGAGCATGATGATGCGGCTGGTTTCCCAGGGACGAACGAGAAGAAGACGGAGTCATGGTGCGCCGAATCCGCAACACCACCCTGACGGTTACGGGTGTGCTGCTCACGGGCGCACTGATGGCGGGCTGCGGGCCGGTCCCCCACCCCGCCGCCACACCGTCGGCGTCCGCAGCCACCTCCAGCACCTCCGTACTCGCCGGCAGCGCGGCACCCGTACCGCGCGGCGACGGAAGCCGGGTCCCGGAGGACTTCAACGGCGACGGCCACCGCGACCTGATCCTCAACGACCTGGTCAAGGCCCCGGGCGGCGGCCACGACGACGACGCCGGCCTCGGGATCGTCTACGGCACCGCCACGGGCGCCCCGGGCCCTGCCGTGCACCAGCTCCTCACCCCGCAGGCCAACGGTGCCAAGGTCGCGGGCGTGCTGCCCTCGGCCTTCGACGCCGCGGCGGCCTGCGACCTCGACGAGGACGGCTTCAGCGATCTCATCGTGGCAACCGACCCCCCGTACAACGGCGTCGGACGCCCGCCCGTCCCCCTCCAGCTGCTCTTCGGGAGCCCCACGGGCCTCGGCGGCAAGGCCGTCGTGCTCAACATCCCCGGGCAGGCGCGCTACGGCAACGAGTGGCCCGACCACCCCGTCTGCGGCGACTTCGACGGCGACGGCACCGAGGACCTCGCCGTCACGGCGACGGCGGGCCAGGTGAGCTTCCTGCGCGGCCCGTTCACCCGTACGGGCGCACCGCGCGCCGCGGCGAAGCCGATCCCGGGCGGAGGCCCCGTGCTGGCCGCGCCCTCCCCCACGTCCGACGCGAACGGCGACGGCTACGACGACCTCGTCCACTCCACCCGCTCGCTGGCCCCGGGCGCGGAGGCAGCCAAGGGCAAGCTGCTGCTGGGCGGGCCGGACGGTCCCGGCGCTCCCGGGGGCTCGTACACCTTCAAAGCCGTACGCATCCCACCGGCGCCCGCGCTGCCGGCCGGTGAGTCATCCACCACGACGGACCTGCTGCGTTACGCGGACTTCGACGGCGACAAGCGGCCTGATGTGGTGACGCGCACCCACCGGGGCGAGAGCGCCGACGTGATCGCGTTCTACCCGGCTACCGGGGACGGCTCCCACCCCTCGGCCACGTTCAGCACGGCGGTCTTTCTCTGAGCGGTCCTCCTCCAGCGATCTTCCTCTGGGCGGTCCTCCCCTGAGCCCTGTGCGGGCCTGGGGGATGGTCGGGGACATCACGTAGGGGATGTCACAGCTCCGCAGCAAAGGCACCCGCGTTCCGGGACTGAGGACACCGGACCTCATGGGAACAGGTACGTTCGAATACGTGGCTGGATTCAGGATCGGACGCGGCCGGGGCAACAACCGCCCTCCGCAGCAACCGCAGCAGGCGCCCCCGCCGCCGTATGGCCCGTCGCAAGGCCAGTACGGCGGTGGCCAGGCCGCGCCCTCGTACCCCCCGCAGCAGCAGTGGCCCCCGAGCGGCGGCCGCCCTGGTGGCCACTCCGGCGGCCACCAGCAGGCGCGGGCCCCACACGGCGAGCCGGAGTACTTCGGCGGCGACCACCACGCGGCCGGTGACCCGTACGCCAACAACCCCGGCCACACCAGAGCCTTCAGCATCAACGAGGACCCCTACGGAGACGCCGCCACGTACCACGCCGGCTCCGCCTCCGTCCCCGCGGGCCCGCGCCTGCACTGGAAGGAACTGCTCAGCGGCATCGTGCTGCGCCCAGGCGCGACCTTCCTCCAGATGCGGGACCACCCGGTCTGGGGCCCGGCGCTCACGATCACCTTCCTCTACGGACTGCTCGCGATCTTCGGCTTCGACCAGACCCGCGACGAGGCCATCAAGGCCCCCTTCACGACCGCGCTCACCTCGGTGATGATCACCGGCGTGGCCTTCGTCATCGGCAGCCTGATCCTGGGCGCCGTCACCCACACCCTGGCCCGCCAGCTCGGCGGCGACGGCGCCTGGCAGCCGACGGTCGGCCTCTCCATGCTGATCATGTCCCTGACGGACGCCCCCCGACTGGTCTTCGCCATGTTCCTGGGCGGCGACAACTCGCTGGTCCAGGTGGTGGGCTGGGCGACCTGGCTCGCGGCGGGAGCGTTGTTCACATCGATGGTGAGCAAGTCCCATGACCTGCCCTGGCCGAAGGCGCTGGGAGCGTCGGCGATCCAGCTGATCGCGCTGCTGTCCATCATCAAACTCGGCACGATCTGAGCCACGACCCGAAGAAGAGGCCCCCGCTAGGCGGGGGCCTCTTCCTGCGTCTGCTGCGTCTCACGGCCAGGCGTCGAGTACCTGACCCTCACGCTGCACGGCGGGCGGCTCGGCGCACCCTGCATGGGTGATCCACGTATCGACAACCCGACGTCCACGGGCCGTTCCCGAACGGGACCTTCCCTGAGGGGCTATTGGTCGCCGTTGGCGAAGACGCGGCACGCAAAGGGGGTGGGCCCTGCCGGACGACCGGCGGGGCCCACCCCTTGGGACGTGCTCAGCGAGCGACCTTCGCCGTCGGCTTGCTGGTGGCGGTTCCGTCGCTGTGCCCGGTGCGGTGGGCTGTCACCTTCACCGTGATCTTCCTTCCGCGCTGGGCGGGGGCCAGCTTCAGCGAGGAACCGGTGGCCCCCTCGATCGCCCTGCCGTTCGCGTACCACTGATAGGCGTACGAGGACGGGCTGGGCGTCCAGGTGCCCTGGGCGGCCCTGAGCGTGTAGCCGGACCTGGCGGTGCCCGAGATGGTGGGCGCCTTGGTGGCCTTCGGGGCGCTGCCCTTGGCGACCGTGACCGCGGGGGTCGTGGCGGTGCCGTCGGCGTGGCCCGGACGGTGGGCGGTGACGGTGAGGGTCAGCTTCTTGCCGAGCAGCGAGGCGGGCACGGTGTACGTGGCCGCCGTCGCCCCCGAGATCACCCTGCCGTCGGCCTTCCACTGGTAGCCGTACGACGTGGCGGCCGGAGTCCAGGTGCCCTGAGTGAGGCCGAGTTTGGCGCCGACCTTCGCCGTGCCGCTGATCTTCGGGGCCGTCGTCGCCATAGGGGCGGCGCCCTTGGCGACCGTGACGGCCGCCGAGGAGACGGCGGTTTCCCCACCGAGAAGATGCGCGGTGACGCTGACGGTCAGCTGCTTGCCGAGCAGCGCGGCGGGCACGGTGTAGGTGGCCGCCGTCGCCCCGGAGATGGCCTCGCCGTCCGCCTTCCACTGGTAGCCGTACGACGCCGGCGTGGGCGTCCAACTGCCCGGGTTCGCGGTGAGGGTGGCGCCGACCTCTGCCGCGCCGTTGACGGCGGGAGCTGCGGTGTTGGTCAGCGAGGGCGGTGTGACGGTGAAGGTGCCGTTTGCATACTCCCCCGCGTTGTGGGTGATGACACTGAGGTTCCAGTCACCCGGGGCGGCCCCGGTCAGGTCCAGGACGGCCGTCAGGTCCCTGCGGTCGGCCGACACCGACACGCTGGTCGACTCCACCCTGCTGTCGGCCCGACTGAGCACCACCTTGTCGTCCTTGTGCAAAGCGGTACCGAACACGCGCACGGTGGCCTTCGTGCCGCTCTCGGCGGTGGTCGGGGTCACCGTGTGGACGCTGACCCGCTGTGTGCCGCAGATGGTGGAGTGGCAGGTGAGTTCCGCCCGGTAGGAGGTGTGGGAGGCCTTCTTGGGCAGGCTCAGAACCATGATGCTGGGGGTGACGGCCCTGGTCTCCGGCTCGTTGACGGAGCATTCGTAGCCGGTGGGCTGCACCAGTGTGCAGCCGTTGTCGAGGCTCTTGCCGTACAGCGCCGGCACGGCGGTGTCGGTGGCCCCCGTGGAGTCACTGATCGCCACGCCGAAGCGGTCGTTGTACGCGGTCGGCAGTACCGCGCAGACGGCAGTGTGCTGCTCGTCGAGGGTGCCCGTGATCGGACCGTGCCCATAGCTGACGTTGGGGACGGCCGTGCACTCACGGGCCGGCCCGGCGGCGGTGGCGATGCGCAGTGCGTCGAAGCGGTAGGGGTCGTCTGCCTTCTGGCTCCCCGGAACGGTGACGAGGACCTGGTAGTGGGTGGAACCGGTGACCGCGCAGCCCTTGTCGGCGTAGCTGCAGGCGACCTTGCCGTCCTCGCCGAAAGCCTGGAGGCCGGCGGTGCCCAGCGCATCGCGGACGCCCAAGTGCAGGGTGTCCCCGGCGTCGGCGGTGGTGACCTGACGGCAGAGCAGCGTGCCGCCCGCGGCGAAGGTGCCGCCCGTGGACGGTCCGCCGACCGGGGTCGCGGGATTGGCGGTGCAGCCCTTCGCCGTGGAGGTGACGTCCCGCCGGATCAGGTTGTAGGTGCCGGCTGTGTCGCTTCCGTCGACCAGGACGGTGTGCGCGACGCCCGGCACGAGGTTGCAGGTGAGCCGGATGCCCTGCAGAGCGGGGCTCCGGCAGACCTGCCTGCTGTACTGGTCCACGACCGAGAGGTACGTCTTGGCCGTCGTACCCGGGACGGCCTGGAGCTGGATGCTCTCCACCGCGCTGTGGTCGCCTGCGGGGATGGTCAGGCAGTGCGAGAAGACCCCGCCGCCCGTGCTGAAGCGTGCGGCGGCGCTGTCGGCGGTGAAGTCGCCCGCCGGGAACACCTGGCAGTCGTTCGCCTTGTCCGTGCGGTGGAGGGCGAGGCTGTAGGGGCCGGTCGGCGTCTTCTGGTCGGCGGCGGAGACCAGGACACGGAACGGAGCGGTGCCGTTCAGCCCGCAGGTGCCCCAGCTGAGGGTGCTCACGTCGCACAGCTGGGCGCCGGTGGCATCGGCGACGGTGACGTCGATCCGCGGGATCTGGCCGCTCACGCTCCTCAGCGCCGCCATTCCCGAGCCCTTGGGCAGCGGCAGGGTCAGGCAGTCCACCTCGCCGCCGTGGGTCAGAGTGCCCTGGTGGGTGCCGAGTTCGACGGCCTGGCAACCGGTGGTGGCGGACCGGTCGAGGATCAGGGTGGCGTCGTCGGTGAGTACGGTGTAGTCGCCGGCGGCGGGCAGGGTGCAGATGCCGTCCGATGCGCAGACGGTCCGGCCCGTCTGGTCGTACACCTTCAGCGCGGAGCGGCTCCCGTCATGAACCCCGTACACGTCGTATCGCCCGGCCGAGGGCGCGGTGAAGACCTTGCAACCGGAGGGCGGATCCACGGTGGTGGGCGCCGCGCCGTACGCGTTGAGCGGGACGTGCGCGCAGCCGGCCGGGTCGGAGAGGCGGCGGATCTTCAGGGTGTACGCGGCGGGGAAGCCGCCCTCCACGTCGCCGATGCGGGCGAGGACCCGGTAGGGGCCACCGCCGGGCAGAATGCACCCTTCGCTCTTGTCGTCGTGGGAGCGCGGGCAGATCCGGGCACCGGACGCGTCGGTGATCCAGTACTGGCTGTCGCTGGAGTGCTTGTCGGTGCGCAGGTCGACCGTGATGCGCTCACCGGCCTTACCGGTGAAGGGCTGGCACATGATCGCCACCGCGCCGGGGGCGGAGCCCTTCACGACGGGGGCGTCCCAGGCCGTCCCGGCCTCCGGGGCACAGTAGTCGGCGGTGTGCAGCGGCACGACGGCGACAGGAGTGTCGATCAGGTTCTGCCACCCCTGATTGACCACCTTCAGTGTGTAGGCGCCGGCATGGGGCAGGTCGCACCAGCCCGCGTCGCTCCGATCGGTCTGGTTGCAGTTCAGTTGGGTGTCGCCGTCGTAGACCTGGGAGTAGGTCTCGGGGCTGACCTTGCCGAGCATGACGCGGTGCAGCCCCGCCTTCGCGGCGGTGAAGCCGAAGCAGGTGCGGTCGCTGTGCGCAGGGATGGTCGCTTTGCCGGCCGCGCTGCCCGGGTCCCCGAAGGGAGTGAGCGGCAGCGCGGCGCAGTTGTCGCCGACGGCGTCCACGGCGGTGGGCGTGATGTCCCGCGCCCACGCTGCTCCCATCGGAAGCAGCGTGGACAGTAGGACGGACAACAAGACGGGCAGTGTGAGCAGGAGTGCGGTGCGCGGCGCAGGTCTGGCGGTCGCACGCGGATGGCGTGACATTCCGTTCCCCCCCGGGACGGTAAGGACATGGCCGCGCTCGGGTCCGGTGCGGCACATGACAAAAGTTGCGGCAATGATCGCACAGGAGTCCGGCGAAGTCGCCCGAAATCGACCGGCACGGCCACCGTCGGCGCCGGGTCGCGCCATGGAACAAAAGGAGCTGACGGAAAGCGCTCATCGGCCCAAGTCACCGTCCACTGACGGGTGGCACTACTTGGTCTCTCAGATGGCCCAGCCGATACGGCGGGGCGGGCAGAGGGGGGTCGCGCTCTCCAGAAGGTCGCAGGTTCGAATCCCGCCGAGTACATGGCACGCGAGGGGCCCCCGGCGGTCGAACCGGGGGCCCCTCACGTGCTTCATGGCGCCAGCGCCTGTAAGACTTCGCAGCTCAGAGGGCTTCCTTCGACGGAGTGATCGGCTGGCCGGACTTACGCACTACAGGCAAGACACTCCACGGGAAGTTGATCCAGTCGTCGGTGCGCTTCCAGACGTACTCGCACTTCACCAGGCTGTGCGACTTCTCGTAGATCACGGCGGAACGCACCTCGGCGACATGCTCGAGACAGAAGTCGTGCACGAGCTTGAGCGTCTTGCCGGTGTCGGCGACGTCGTCCGCGATCAGAACCTTCTTGTTCGAGAAATCAATCGCGTTCGGCACCGGAGCCAGCATCACGGGCATCTCGAGCGTGGTCCCCACACCGGTGTAGAACTCGACGTTCACCAGGTGGATGTTCTTGCAGTCCAGGGCGTACGCCAGACCGCCGGCGACGAACACGCCGCCACGGGCGATGGACAGCACGACGTCCGGCTCGTAGCCGTCGTCCGCGATCACCTGCGCCAGCTCGCGAATCGCGCCGCCGAACTTCTCGTACGTCAGGTTTTCCGGTATCTGCGTCACGCCCGTCACACCTGCGTCCGATGGAAGTTCACAAACGACCGGGAGGCCGTCGGCCCCCGCTGCCCCTGATAGCGGGACCCGTACTTCTCGGAACCGTAGGGGTGCTCCGCGGGCGAGCTCAGCCGGAACATGCACAGCTGACCGATCTTCATGCCCGGCCACAGCTTGATGGGCAGCGTGGCCAGATTCGACAGCTCCAGCGTGACGTGGCCGGAGAAACCAGGGTCGATGAAACCCGCCGTCGAATGCGTGACCAGACCGAGCCGCCCGAGGGAGCTCTTGCCCTCGAGCCGGGATGCCAGGTCGTCCGGCAGCGTGATGACCTCGTACGTCGACGCCAGCACGAACTCACCGGGGTGCAGGATGAACGCCTCGTCCCCCTCCGGCTCCACCAGCCGCGTCAGATCCGCCTGCTCGACCGCGGGGTCGATGTGCGGATAGCGGTGGTTCTCGAACACCCGGAAATAGCGGTCGAGCCGCACATCGATGCTCGAGGGCTGCACCATCGATTCGTCGTACGGGTCGATACGCACCCGTCCGGCGTCGATCTCGGCCCGGATGTCCTTGTCTGAGAGAAGCACCCCCCGAGGATACGCAGAGCGCGCGGCCCCGCCCCAACCGGGCGCCCGCCGCGCGCTCCCCTGACTAGCGCCTCAGCGGCCCCGGCGCTGCTCCACCACTCCCACCGGCCCGCCCCGCTCGCGCACGACCGGCACCGCATGCCGCAGCCGAGCACACCGAGGACACCGGATCAGCCGCCCGGGCCCGATCCGGTCGGCACCGAGCTGCTGCATCGGGAACGACGAGGTGGCGAACACGTGCCCATCGGCACATCGGACGACGGTGCGCTCGATCGAGTCCATCGGGTCCATCAAGTCCCTTCCCCAACACGCGGACGAGACAGCCACATTAAGGGATCAACAGGACACCGCTCCACGCGCCGCGCCACCCCGCCCGGCTACCCGACGGTACGCCCTCCGTCGCCCACTTCCACACGGAAGCCCCACGGCTCCATGCACCGTGGGGCTCCTATGGGGTACAGTGTGCAACGATGCGGAGCTGATCGATCGGCCCGCTTCGCGGGTGTAGTTTAATGGTAGAACATGAGCTTCCCAAGCTCAGAGCGCGAGTTCGATTCTCGTCACCCGCTCCACCAGAAAGCCCCAGGCCAGCGGCCCGGGGCTTCTTTGTTGTCTAGACCGGATCAGGCTTCGCGTGCCCGTTCCGCGGCCGATGCCTGATGGTTCGGATTGCGGCCGCACTAAGCCTCGCGGCACCCCTGTCGGCCCGGCTTGTTTCCGTCACTCTTGCATGTGTAGCGAGTACGCCAGCCTTCCTCACACCACTCAAGCGCGGAGTCGATCACCCACAGTCCGTAGAGACGTCCCTGCCCTTCACAGGTGAGGCATGGAGCGGTGCAGTCACAGGGGATGGGCGTGTGCTCGCTACAGCCGCGCGGCCGGCGTAGCCGGGCCCGGAGCGGGGCGGAGACAAGAGCGTCGGGCCCGGCGGCGAGCCGGGGCCGCGCGCGGCGAGCGGAGCGAGCCCTTGATTGAGTAGAGAAACTCTTACCGCGCCAGCGGCTCTCGATGCTGTCCGATCCCGGGTGATGCTTGACAGTTCGATCCCAACTGATGGTTGACAGTGGCCGTGATCGGCTTTTCTGTGCGCGTCGTTGCAGCGCGTGT
>NZ_JBHWIW010000065.1:0-31583 GCF_042731955.1 Streptomyces sp. NPDC059828
GGACCTTCGGTCCGGGGCAGCCCCCTTTTACGAGCTCTGACCGCGAACTACGAGTCCTGACCGTGAACGCTCACGTGGGACGGAAAGCCGTCCCGGCCCAGGAACGTGGAGGGGTGGGCACCGCGGAGGTGCACCGATCTGAGGCATGTCATCTCATGCATCGGGCTCAGATCGACGGCATGGGCAGGTGGAAGACGGTGGATCGTGAGGCGCTCGATCGCCGGGAAGAGCGAGGGAATCGCCTTCAGGTAGGGGCTGGCGCCGTGAATCTGGAGAACGAGAGCCTGGGTGGGCGGGCCGGCCTCGGCCAGCGCCAGCTGGGCGTCGTCCGTCAGGAATTGCCTGAGCCGGGCGCCGCCCGGCAGCGACAGATCCGTCAGGTTCGTGCAGCGGTTGACCGTGAGGTGGTCGAGCCGCGGCACGCACCGCAGGCAGCCGAGATCGCGCAACCCCGGGTTGTCGGATATCCATACCGCGGTCGGTGAACATGCGCGGACCGTCTCGGCGATGAGCTCCGCAGGCAGCTCTCCCTTGAACTGGAGGTCGCGGGCACCGCCCAGGGCGATGAGGGCACGGGCGTGTTCCGCACGGCGGACCGTGTACTGGAGGCCGGTGGGGTCAAGGGCCGCGACGACTTCGGCGGCGTACCGTTCGGTGTCGTAGCGGTCCCAGGCCCAGACGAGCTGGGAGCGCAACGCCACAGACGGATGCGAGGCATACCGCGCGAGGAAGGGGATCGCGGCGTCCGACGCGACATGCGAAGCCGTGATCACGGCCATCTGGGCCGACTGGATGCCGGATGCGTCCTCGGGGCCGGGCAGCAGGTCGAGCACCAGGGGCCCGGCAGTCGCCAGTTCGCGGGCTTCCTCGCGGGTGCGGGGCGGAATGACCTCCGCGGTGCGGCCGAGCAGTTCCTCGCGGATGGCGGGGGCGATCTCGGTCGCCTGCTCCATCGCCGCGGCGGCCACCACGAGGATCCTCAACTGCGTTGCACGGTCCGGTGCCGCGTCCGCCTTCTTCATCAGCTCCGTGAATATCTCGGCGCATTCGCGCGGCCTGGCATGGGCGACCGCCATGCGGATGACGTCCTCCCACTGGTCGTCGGCCGCGTGCTGGGCCAGCAGGCCGATATGCCAGTCGTCGATGACGGCCTTGGCCGCGAGGTAGTCCTGGAAGGTGCGGTGGGCGAAGTCCACGGAGTCCGTGGTGGGTTCGCGCAGCAGCCCACTGCGGTGCAGCAAGTGCCGGAAGACCGCGTGGGGTTCACCGGCGCTCGCTGCTTCCGGTACCGCCGCAATCGCGCCGCACACCAATGCCTCGGCACGTGAACGGTCCATCACCGTGCGGCCGTTGAGGGTGAGCCAGTAGGCGAGGCGCTGGATGAGCTGGATCTGTGCCGCCTCGGGGAGGTCGACCCCGGACGGTGTCCCCATGTCCCGTTCCCGATCGCGGCGGTCGAGCAGCATCGACAGCGCGGCCTCGTACAGAGCTTTGCGGCCACGCGGCAGGAAGCCCCGCCGGTCACGGTGCAGTGCGCACATGAGGCCGCACATCAGGGGGTTGGTGGCGAGCAGCGCGAGGTCACGCTTGGTGCGCAGGGCGTGGAGCAGCGGCTGCTCGTACGCCGCGGCATCCGGTCCGGCGGCCCGGTGCCAGCGCCGTACGAAGGAGGCCACGGCGGCGCGGCTCATGGGGGAGAGGGCGAGTTCGGTGAATCCGTCGGGGGCGAGCCAGTCGTCGCGGACGGCGGAGGGGCGGGAGGTGACCAGCCAGCGGTTGCCGTCGTCGTAGACGGCGAGGAGTTCGCGCAGCCAGCGGCGGGTGCGGTCGCGCTCGGCTTCGGGGACCTCGTCGATGCCGTCGATCAGGACGAGCCCCCGTCCGGCGCTGAGCACGCGGTCCGCCCAGCCGTCCGGTGCGCTGAGCGCGCACCCGACGGCGCTGAGGAAGTGCTCGGGGGCGGGGAGCCGCTCGCCGTGCCGGGTGAGGGTGCGCAGGGGGAGCACGAAGGGGATGCGCCCGCGCAGCCAGGACATACGGCCGTCCAGGTCGCGGCCGGTGGTGGAGACGGCCAGCCATTGGACGAGCGTGGTCTTGCCGGAGCCCGCGACTCCGCGCAGCAGGACCCTGTCGTGCTGGGCGAGGGCCTGGTCCGCGGGCTCGGGGGCGGCGGGCTGTTCCGCGACGAACGGGGCGAGCCCTTCCTCCGCCAGGTACCGGGAGAAGGGGCCCTTCCCCTGGCCGGCGCGGAGCTCGCCGCCCGTCGCCTCCAGGCTCATATACGCCACGTCCAGCGGCCAGACGTCCGGTGAGTGATGCAGATCGATGCCGTAGATGGTCAGGTTTCCGTGCTTCTTCGCGATGTACGCGAGATAGCGCCGCTCGAAGGGGACGTCCCGGCCGTCGGGCCGGGGAGTGCGCCGGATCAGCTCGTCCAGCTTGGCGAGCAGCTCCGCCTGCATCCGGCTCTGCTCGACCAGCGTGCGCGTCACGAAGGACGAGCGCTGGGTGAAGAACTGGAGGATGTGCAGGCAGGCCCACTCGGTGACCGAGTCGAGATAGAGGGTGGCGTCGCCGGAGAGTCCCGCCGCCGCACGGACCGCCGGGCCCGCGGTGCGCAGCCGCCGTGCCAGCTCGCGGTGGCCGAGGTGTACGGCCTGGACGTCGTCCATGTCCAGGTCACCGAGTGCGAGCAGGGTGCGGGCCAGGGCCTCCGTGACGGCCTCGGTTTCGTCCGCAGGGAACGGGGATTCGCCCGGGCTCTCCAGGGACCGGCCCACCAGGGTGCCGGCCAGCTTGCGGACGTCCTTCCCCGTGAGAGAGCGCTTCTCGCCGCGGAAGGAGAGGAGGCCGGAGAGCGGTACGGGGCGTTCCGTCAGGGCTGCGCCCTTGCCTTCCTGCACCAGGAGCTTCTTGAGCACGGGCGCCAACGCGGCTGAGGCCAGCCGGGTGCCGATGAGCGCGGGCTCCACAGACCATCCCCCGAAGTCGCAACAAGGACATTTACCCCCAGCGGCACGGACCCTAAACGCGTGACCCAGGTCGCATTGGCGCTGCCTCGGCCGTGACAAGGCGCACAGGCGTTTCCGAGCCTACTAGGGGACTTAGTGGGGGCGTCCCGGGTTTCGGCGGGCCGCGAGGGCGGCTCCGGCTGCGATTTCGGACCGACGGAAACGGACGTATCGGAAAACTGAGGCGTAAGTCGGTCTTCTCGGGCCCGCATGTGGGCCTAAACCAGGTGCGATCTGAAGAATCCAGAGGAAACCGGACATCCCGGAGGGTGCAGCGGGGCGGTGTCAAGGGCCCCGCTCACAAGGGGGTCTGGCTACGACGAGATGTCGTAGATGGGGGGTTTGAGGTGGATCGCCGGTCCGGGTTACCAAGGTTCGGCACCCGGTGCTCCTGCGCCGGGTCGGTTCATGCCCGATCAGCCCGGAGGTTCTCCCCGCATGTCGAAGCGCAACATCAACCGTCTCCGTCCGTCCGTGCTCCGTACCCGTGGCGCCGTCGTGGCTGCCGGACTCAGCGCCGCGATGGTCATCGGAGCCGGCGCCGGTGTCGCCGCCGCCGACACGGGCAAGGTCGCCCCGGTCGCCGCAAAGGCCGTCCAGGCGAAGTCGAAGGCCGCGAAGAAGGCTCCTTCCTGGGTCAAGCCGGTGAACGGCTACACCCTGAGCGCCAGCTTCAACCAGGGCGGTGCCATGTGGTCCCACAAGCACTCCGGCCAGGACTTCGCCGTGCCGACCGGCACCCCGGTCAAGGCCGCCAACTCCGGTGTCGTGGTGAAGGCCGGCCCGGGCGGTGGCGGCGACGGCTCCGCGTACGGCAATGCCATCGTGATCAAGCACGGCAACGGCAAGTACTCGCAGTACGCCCACCTGTCGAAGGTCAACGTCTCCATCGGTCAGACCGTGAAGACCGGCCAGCGGATCGCGCTCTCCGGCAACACCGGCAACTCGTCCGGCCCGCACCTGCACTTCGAGATCCGTACGACCCCGAACTACGGTTCCGCGCTCAACCCCGCCAGCTTCCTGCGCTCCATGGGTGTCGCCCTCTGACACGCACCGGACGCATGAGCGCTTCGGCGCTCACGGCTGAGCGCTCACGGCTCCGCGCACTGCGCGGAGCCGTGCTCAGGACCGGGGCCCGTGATGGGCCTGGGTCATCAGATCGATGGCGACCTCGAGGACGGCTTCCCGCTTCTCCTCGGGGTCGCCTTCGATGCTCTGCGTGAAGAACATTCCGGCGTGCATGGTGAACAGCGCGCTCACGCAGCGCACACGGTCGGCGATGCCGAGGTCGGGACTCTGGAGCAGCCGGGCCATGGTCATCATGCGTTCCTTGAACGTCTCGCCGATGCTCAGCTCGCGCACGGTGGCCTGGTTCTCCTGCATAAAGCGGAAGAGCGGCGCGGCGCCGGTGAGTGCCACCTGGTAGCGGCACAGGATCTCCTTCTTGGTCTCCAGGGTGCGTGGCTCCGGCTGGTCCTCCGCCCAGGCGATCAGCTCGTCGAGCGGGCGGGTCAGGTCCTGGAAGAGGCTGATGACGATGTCTTCCTTGGTCTTGAAGTGGTAGTACAGCGCCGCCTTCGTGACCTCGAGCTTTTCCGCTATCTCACGCAGCGAGGTCTTCTCGTAGCCCTGCTCGGCGAAGAGTTCCAGGGCGACGTCCTGAATGCGCTGCCGGGTGTTGCCTCTGGTGGTCATGGACTCTCCTGGGGGCGCTCAGGCGCACACGTATTTACTTACTTGACGCCCGGCTAGTGCCGGGTCTACCGTCCCTCAGTGTAGTGAACTAGCCGGTCGGCAAGTAAGTGCCCGGGGGAGTGGATGACGGTGGCAGGACAGAAACCTGAGAAGGCGGCGGCACCAGGGGCCTCGCAGCAGGCAGCCGGGACAACGCCGGCACCGGATGGGCCGCGGCCCCGCAGCGTACGGGTCGTCCTGCTCGCCCTGATGATCGCGATGCTGCTCGCGATGCTGGACAACATGATCATCGGTACGGCGATGCCCACGATCGTCGGCGAGCTCGGCGGGCTCGAGCACCTGTCCTGGGTCGTCACCGCCTACACCCTCGCCACCGCCGCCTCCACCCCTATCTGGGGCAAGCTCGGTGACATGTACGGCCGCAAGGGGATCTTCCTCACCGCGATCGTGATCTTCCTGATCGGCTCGGCGCTCAGTGGAATGGCCCAGGACATGGGTCAGCTCATCGGCTTCCGCGCCGTACAGGGCCTGGGCGCCGGCGGTCTGATGGTCGGCGTGATGGCGATCATCGGCGACCTGATACCGCCACGGGAGCGCGGCAAGTACCAGGGCATGATGGCCGGGGTCATGGCCCTCGCCATGATCGGCGGCCCGCTGGTCGGCGGCAGCATCACCGACCACTGGGGCTGGCGCTGGAGCTTCTACATCAACCTGCCGCTCGGTGCCGTCGCGCTCACCATGCTCACCGCCGTGCTGCACCTGCCCAAGCGGGAGCGCGGCGCACGGCGGGACCCCATCGACTATCTCGGTGCCGCCCTGCTGACCCTCGGCATCACCTCGACCGTGCTGGTCACGACCTGGGGCGGTACGGAGTACGCCTGGGACAGCGCCGTCATCATGGAGCTCATCGCGATCGGCGTCGCCTCGCTCGTCGGCTTCGTGTTCGTCGAGACCAAGGCCACGGCACCGATCATCCCGCTGCACATCTTCCGCAGCAGGAACTTCACGCTCATGTCGGTGATCGGCTTCCTCACCGGCTTCGTGATGTTCGGCGCCGTGCTGTTCCTGCCGCTCTACCAGCAGTCCGTGCAGGGTGCCTCGGCGACCAACTCCGGGCTGCTCCTGCTGCCGATGCTGCTGTCGATGATGGTCGTCTCGCTGATCGCGGGGCGGGTCACCACGAACAGCGGCAAGTACAAGATCTTCCCGATCATCGGCGGCGCGCTGATGGTGGTCGGCCTTTTCCTGCTGGCGCAGATGGACACCGGGACCACCCGTCTCACCTCCGGGCTCTACATGGCCGTACTCGGCGCGGGCATGGGCTTCCTGATGCAGATCACGATGCTGGTCGCGCAGAACAGCGTCGAGATGAAGGACATGGGTGTCGCGTCCTCGTCCACGACCCTGTTCCGTACCCTCGGCTCCTCCTTCGGCGTCGCGATCATGGGCGCGCTGTTCACCTCGCGGGTGCAGGACGAAATGGCCACACACGGCGGGGCCGCGATCACCCAGCAGTCCGCGCAGCTTGACGCGGCGAGCCTGGCGAAGCTGCCCGAGCAGGTGCGCGAGGCGTACCAGTTCGCAGTGTCGGCGGGCACGCACAACGCGTTCCTGCTCGGCTCGGCAGTCGCCGTGATCGGCTTCCTCGCGGCGTTCTTCGTCAAGGAGGTGCCGCTGAAGGGCGCCGGCCCGGCGAAGCCCGAGACGGCTGAGGCCGCTGATGCGGCGGAGCCGGCCGGGGCTGCGGAGACGGCCGGGCCGCGCGACGGAGAGTCGGCGGGGCTGGCCACCGCGAAGACCAGCTGAGACGAAGGCGGTCTGAGGTCGGACGGTCTGAGGTGCGACGGCCTGAGGTGGGACGGTCTGTGGTGGCGACCGTCCGAGCCGGTGACCGTCCGAGCCGGTGACCGTCCGAGGTGAAGTCCGACTGATGACACCACCTGCAGGGGGCTGACTGCCCGGGTTCAGCCCGGCCGGTCAGTCCCCTGCGAGCTGCGGCAGCGCGAAACTGCCGCTGTTGGTCGGGGCGTGCTCCGGGAGCCAGAGCACCGCGATCGCCCCACTCGTCCCGTCCCCCGGGCCGGTCACATCGTGGTTGGCGTTACGGAAGGTCAGCCGAGCCCCGAGCACGCGCGCCTGGCCCGCCGCGATCGTCAGGCCAAGACCGTGGCCCTGCCCCGCCCGGTCGCTGGCGCCGGTACGGAACCGGCTCGGACCCTCGTGGAGCAGCGCCTCGGGAAAACCGGGCCCGTGGTCCCGTATCCGTACCACCCGGCCCTCCACGGTGATCTCGACCGGAGTGCCCCCGTGTTTCGCCGCGTTGGCGAGCAGATTGCCCAGGATCCGCTCAAGCCGCCGCGGGTCGGTGTTGACCCATGACTCATGGACGACGCGTATCACCACGGTCGGGTCCAGCACGCTGACCCGGCGGCTGACGAACTCGCCCAGCGCGATCTCCTGCAACTCGGCACGCTCGGACGCGCCGTCCAGCCGCGCCACTTCCAGGACGTCCTCGACCAGGGTGCGCATGGCCTGGGCCCTGTCCCGCACCAGTTCGCTGGGCCGACCGGGCGGCAGCAGCTCAGCGGCCGTGAGCAGCCCGGTCACCGGGGTGCGCAGCTCATGGGCGATGTCGGCGGTGACCCGGCGCTCCGCCTCTATACGGGAGTTCAGCGCGTCGGTCAGGGCGTCGACGGCCCGCGCCAGCTCGTCCGTCTCATCCCGTACGACCCCTCCCACGGCCTCGCCGACCCGCACTTCCGTGTTCCCCTGGGCGACCTTTCCCGCAGCGGCGGCGGCCTTGCGCAACCGTCGCGAGAGCTGCCCGCCGATGAGCACCCCGAGGGCCGATCCCGCGAAGACCACCGAGACCGAGCCGATGACCAGGGCACGGTCGAGGGCCTTCATGATCGCGGCGCTGCGCGTGGGGAACCGGCTGTGCAGCGACAGCACATCGCCGTTGCCGAGCGGCACGGCCGCCCAGATCTCGGGCGAGCCGCCGTGGTGCGCCTGCACGAAGGTGGCTTCGTGGTCGGTTTCGAGCAGGTGCCTCAGCTCGCGGGGCAGCGCCGGGTCATTGAGCTTGGCCCCGCCGAACTTGGGCACCGTCTTCGGCTTGCTGGTCTCGTAGACCCGCTGGGCCAGCGTCAGCCGGTCCATGTACAGATCGCGGGCGTTGTCGAGCATCGAGACCCGTGCGGAGTTGTGCACGACCAGGCTCAGCGCGAACGCGATCAGCGCACCGACGCCGGCGATGGCGAAGCTGATCTTCCACCGGACGCCGGTGCGCAGGGCGAGGCGCGTCATGCGGGGTCCTGTTCTGGTGTGGTGTGCGATGAGTGTGGGTCGTCAACAGCCGAGACGCACGCGGGGGCGCCGGGGGTTGCCCCCGGAGGAATCGGCACGGGCTCAGGCCTTGAGCTTGTAGCCGAAGCCGCGGACGGTCTCGATCCGATCCTGGCCGATCTTGGTGCGAAGCCGCTGCACATGGACGTCCACGACGCGGGTGTCCCCGCCCCAGCCGTAGTCCCAGACACGTTCCAGCAGTTTGTCCCGCGACAGCACCGTGCCCGGCGCGGAGGAGAACTCCAGCAGCAGACGCATCTCCGTCGGGGTCAGCCCGACGGGCTCGCCCGCGCGGCGCACCTCCATGCCTTCGGTGTCGATCTCCAGGTCCCCGAAGGTCAGCACAGCGTCCTCGCCCGCCTGCCCCGGCTCGCCCGGGTCCCCGGCTGAGCCGCCCGCGTGGCCGAAGCGGCGCAGCACTGCCCGGATCCGGGCGACCAGCACCGCGCCGTCGAACGGCTTGGTCACATAGTCGTCGGCACCCGCCTCGAGCCCCAGCACGACGTCGATCGAGTCCGCACGGGCGGACAGCATGATCACAGGCACGGTCGACTCGTCCCGGATACGGCGGCACAGGCTCACCCCGTCGAGCCCGGGCAGCATCACATCGAGCAACGCGATGTCGGGCCGGTGGGCGCGAAAGGCCTCCAGCCCGCTGAGCCCGTCCGGCATGGCGGTCACCATGAAGCCGTCGCGCTCCAGCGCGAGCTGGGTGGCCTCACGGATGACGTCGTCGTCCTCCACGAACAGGACATGTGTCTCGGCCATCGGGCTGTACTCCGCTGCTCTCTCGGTTCTCGGTTCTCAGCTGTTCTGCGGCGCACTCGGGACCGGCTCGTCCACAGCGCCGTCGCCGCCGATACCCCTGCTGTACTCGTTCTCGACCCGGTCCTGCTCGGTGAACCCGTTCCCCGACCAGCGATACGCGATCACTATCTGGCCCGAGGGATACGAGACCGTGTCCCCCTTCGCGTACACCTGCTTGGTGACGACCAGGTCGCCCCGGTCGATGGTCGCGTAGACCGCAGGCTCCTCGGCGGCGAAGACGTTCGCGTAGTCGTCGCCGTCCTTGCGGTACACATAGGTGCCGACGCCCACGGCCGAATCCCCGCACATCAGCACGTTGACCACCACATCCGGCACGGAAGCGCCGGTGACGCGGCCGTACGAGGTGTCGATCGGATAGGCGTCCCCCGAGCAGCGCTTCAGGTCGGCCTTGACCCGCTGGCTGACCTTGGGATCCTCCATGACCAGCTGGAACGCGTCGACCTTCTTCGCCGGCGTCGAGCTCACCGAGGGCTCGGGGGTCGACTGCTGCTGCGCCACCGGGTCGTTGCGTGCCGGGCCCTCGTCGCGGGTGCCCGTACCGCCGGTCGAGCAACCGGCCAGGAGCAGCCCGAAGGCGGCGAGTGCGGCCGTTGCCGTACCACTCGCCGCCCACCGGACGATGCGTTTTCTGGCGCTGTCCCCGTCTGCGTCAGCGTCTGGGTCTGTTACGGAGTCCTCGGCTAGGCCGCGCACCGCTCCCGCCCCCGTTCCTCACGACGTGCGTACGTACGATCCCCACGCTGCGCGGGCACCCGCGGTGCCCTGACCTCCGTCAGCCCGGCCACCGCCCTGCGGCTCTCGAGACCCCGGCCCTCCCGCTCACGCGACTCCAGCTCCTGGCGGAGCCGGGCGAGCGCGCGGTGCAGCGTGCTCTTCACGGTACCGGTCGACATCCCGAGCGCGGCGGCGGTCTCCTCGGTGCTCATCTGCTCCCAGTGCCGCAGCACGACGACGCTGCGCTGCTTCGGCGCGAGCACCTTCAGGACGTCCATCAGCAGCGCCCGGTCGGCGTGCTGTTCCGTGGTGTCCTCCACGCTCGCGTCGGGGAGCTGCTCGGTCGGCACCTCTTCCAGCTTGCGGGCACGCCACCACTCGGTCCTGGTGTTGATCATGACGCGGCGGAGGTAGGCGTCGGCGAGAGACTTGTCCGCGATCCCCTCCCAGCGGCCGTACGTCCGCACCAGCGCGGTCTGGAGGAGGTCCTGGGCATCTACCGGATCCGGGACCAGCCGCCGCGCACTGCGCAGCAGCGCGTCCTGCCGGGTGCGTACGTACTCCTCGAACTCGAGCACCTCGCCATGCGCCATTTCCAACCGCCTCCGTCCCCGTAAGCAAGCCCCGTGACAACCGCGTGGGTTCGCGTGTGTTGTCGTGCGTTCTCGTGTCCGACATCTGCTGACGTCTGTCTGCTGACATCTGTCTGTCGACGTCCGTCTGTCGGCGCCGGGTGGTCGTTCCCGACGTCACAAGAAGCTACGGAGTGGTTGTCACGGGGCTGTGCGAGGAAGCCGTCGGAGTACGCACGGCCACCCATCGGTTGTGTAACAGAGGTACTGGTCGGGGATTACCGGAGAATCTCAGGTGGTAGGCAGTCGGAACAGGTCATTCTCCAGAGGTTCGACCAAACCGTCCGCAACCAGCCCGTCCAGGGCGCGGGCCCGCTGCACCGGATCGTCCCAGACCCGGTCCAGGACCGGCCGTGGCACGGGGTCCACCGCCTCACGCAGCACCGCCAGCAGCTTGCCGCGCACCTGGCGGTCCGTGCCCGCGTACGTCTGCCCGCGCCGCGGCGGACCGTCGTGCGCCGGTTTGCCGGCCAGCCGCCAGGCGCACAGCCCGGCGACCGGGCACCGACCGCAGTCCTCGTTGCGGGCCGTGCACACGAGCGCGCCCAGCTCCATCGAGGCCGCGGCCCAGCGTGCCGCCGTCGCCTCGTCGTCCGGCAACAGGGCACGCGCCAGACGGCGTTCGGCGGCCGTCGTCGCGTTCGGCGGGTACTGGATACCGGTGGCGGCGCGGGCGAGCACCCTGCGGACATTGGTGTCGAGCACCGGATGCCGCTGTCCGTACGCGAACGACGCCACGGCCGCCGCGGTGTACTCGCCGATGCCGGGCAGCGCGAGCAGCTGCGCGTGCTCCCGGGGTACGTCTCCACCGTGCCGCTCCGTTATCGCGACCGCGGCGCCGTGCAGCCGCAGCGCACGTCGTGGATAACCGAGCCTGCCCCAGGCCCGTACGGCTTCACCGGGCGCCTCGGCGGCCAGGTCCGCAGGGCGTGGCCAGCGGGCCATCCACTGCTCATACACCGGGAGCACCCGGCTGACGGGGGTCTGTTGCAGCATGAACTCGCTGACCATCACGCCCCAGGCGCCCGCATCGGGGCGGCGCCAGGGAAGGTCGCGGGCGTGCTGATCGAACCAGGCGAGGACGGGGGAGTGCAGCGCTGTCGCGTCCCCGGTCGTCGCGGGCGGGGTCTTGGGGGAGGGCATGTCTGTCGCAGTCATGGCACTTCCGATCCTGACACGGTCAGCGCCGAGTCCGGCGCATGCGCTCCGCGCGTGGCCGAGCGGCTGTCGAAAGGTGATCGAGCGGTGGCGGTCGTCCGATGGTCGTCAGGCGGTCGAGGAGTGGTCGAGGAGGCGTACATGTCACCGGACTCACGTATGTAGGCGAAGAGGGACGTTGCGACGGCTGATGCCTACGACCCGTGATGATGATCGACAGAATCGCGCCCCATGGGCGGCGGATGGGGCGGGAGTTGCCCCCGATCTCTCGTACAGTTCGGTACGTGGGATCACTGCGCAATCCGATCGGGCCGCTTCCCTCCTCCATCTACTGGCGTCGGAGGGCAGTCGCGCTGTCCCTCCTGGCGCTGCTCACCATGCTGGTCGCCTGGGCCGTCAGCTTCGGTGACGGCGGGACCAGGACCGGTGACGACGGCAAGCCGGGCGCGGGTCCCGCGCCCTCCATCACGCCGGGCGACGAGCCATCGGGGCCCGCGATCAGCGAACGCCCCGGTGGCCGCGACGAGTCCGACGGTGCTTCGGGCGGCAGCGCGGGAAGCGGCGGAGACGGAAGCGACGGCGGTACCGAGGGCGGCGACGGCAGTGGCAAGAACGGTGACGGCGACCCGAGCACCAGTGCCGGCGCAACCGCCGGCCAGCAGGTCCCCGCAGGCTCCAAGCTGCCGAACTGCGCTTCCGGTGCGCTCAAGTTGACACTGCGCAGTGCCAAGGTGTCGTACGCCCCCGGGGAGAAGCCGCGGTTCGAGCTCATCGCGACGAACACCTCGGCCGTCACCTGCAAGGCGGACTTCGGCCCCAAGGCCGCGGTACTGACGATCATCGATGACGCGGACGACGCCGTCTGGTCCACGAAGGACTGCGCGCAGGGCAGCGGCAGCATGCTGCTGCGCGTCCCGGCGAATTCGACCGTGACCCATCTCGTCGACTGGGACCGCCGCCGCAGCGCCCCGGCCCGCTGCGCCACCCCACCTGCGGGCCAGGCGCCGACCGGCACGTATCTGGTGGAGGCCAGCTTCCCGGGGACGACGGTCGCCCGGGCGTCCTTCCGCCTGGAAAAGGACTGAAGGGCTGTCCCGTAATCCCCAGCGGGCGCACGGCGCCGGCTGCGGCACTCCTCCTCGCTCGCGGCTGATCGCGCGCAGCCCCGCGCCCTTTGGAGGCGCGGGGAAGGCGCACCGGGCTTCGCCGGCCTCGCCCCGCTCTCGCGGCACGGTTCGCCTCCCGGTCTTCTGCGGAGGAGACCTTCAGCGGAGGAGAACCGAGCCCCGGAGGATCAGACGTACCGCTCCAGGATCGAGGACTCCGCCAGCCGCGACAGGCCCTCGCGGACGCTGCGCGCCCTGGCCTCGCCGACGCCGTCGACCGCCTGGAGGTCGTCCACGCTCGCGGCCAGAAGCTTCTGGAGGCCGCCGAAGTGCTCGACAAGCCGCTCGATGATCGCGCCGGGCAGCCGCGGGACCTTCGCCAGCAGGCGGTAACCACGGGGCGACACCGCGGAGTCCAGGGTCTCGGGGGATCCGGTGTAGCCCAGCGCCCGTGCCACGGTGGGCAGTTCCAGGAGCTCCGGGTGCGTCAGGTCGTTCAGCTCGGACAGCGCCTCGTCCACCGTGCGGGACCGCTTCGCCGTCGGCTCCGGGACATAGTCGCGGATGACCAGCTCACGCTCCGGTTCCACACCGGCGATCAGCTCGTCGAGCTGGAGGGACAGCAGCCGGCCGTCGGTGCCCAGCTCCACCACGTACTCGCTGATCTCCGTGGCGATCCGGCGCACCATCTCCAGCCGCTGCGCGACCGCCGTGACATCGCGGACCGTCACCAGGTCCTCGATCTCCAGCGCGGACAGCGTCCCGGCGACCTCGTCCAGCCGCAGCTTGTAGCGCTCGAGGGTCGCCAGTGCCTGGTTCGCCCGGGACAGGATCGCGGCCGACTCCTCCAGGACCCGCCGCTCCCCGTCCACGTACAGCGCGATCAGGCGCATCGACTGTGACACCGACACCACGGGGAAGCCGCACTGCTTGGACACCCGGTCGGCGGTCCGGTGCCGGGTGCCCGTCTCCTCCGTGGGGATGGAGGCGTCGGGGACGAGCTGCACACCAGCCCGATGGATCTTGGTGATGTCCTTGTCGAGGATCAGGGCTCCGTCGAGCTTGCACAGCTCGCGCAGCCGCGTCGCCGTGAAGTCCACGTCGAGTACGAAGCCGCCGGTGCACATCGACTCGACCGTCTTGTCCATACCGAGGACGAGCAGGCCGCCGGTGCTACCTCGCAGAATGCGCTCCAGTCCGTCGCGCAGGGCGGTGCCCGGAGCGACCGCACTCAGAGAGGCGCGGATCAGCCACTCCTTGCCGGATCCCCCGGAGCCTCCGCCGGACTTTCCGGGGGCCGAGCCCCGGTCGTTGGCTGCCACTGCTCTCCTCCGGCTCGTACGGATGGGCGAGACCAGGGCAAAGTCTACCGGCGTACCTCGTCCGTCCGGGGGGCCTCTGCTCTGCGCCCGCGCGGGAGCACTCTCAGCGCGTCCCCCATGTCGGCGACTTCCGTGACCTTCATACCAGGCGGGACCTTGCCAGGGTCGGTGGGAACGAGGGCGTGGGTGAAGCCGAGGCGGTGCGCTTCGGCCAGCCGGCGCTGCACACCAGTGACCCGTCTCACCTCGCCCGCGAGGCCGACCTCACCGATCGCCACCAGGTTCTTGGGCAGCGGGGTATCGCTCGCCGCCGAGGCCAGCGCCAGGGCGATCGCGAGGTCGGCAGCGGGCTCGGAGAGCTTCACCCCGCCCACGGTCGCGCTGTAGATGTCCCTTTTGCCCAGTGAGCTGATACGGCCCCGCTGTTCCAGCACGGCCAGCATCATCGAGACCCGGGAGGTCTCCAGGCCTGAGGTGGTGCGCCGGGGCGAGGGGATCTGGGTGTCCACCGTCAGTGCCTGGACCTCGGCGACCAGCGGGCGACGGCCCTCCAGCGTCACCGTGAGGCAGGTGCCGGGCACGGGCTCGTCGCGCCGGGTGAGGAACAGGCCGCTGGGGTCGGCGAGCCCGGTGATGCCCTCGTCGTGCAGTTCGAAGCAGCCGACCTCGTCCGTCGCCCCGTAGCGGTTCTTGATCCCCCGGACCAGCCGCAGCCGGGCGTGCCGGTCGCCCTCGAAATGCAGCACCACGTCCACGAGATGCTCCAGCAACCGGGGACCCGCGATCGCGCCGTCCTTGGTGACATGGCCCACCAGCAGCGTCGACATCCCACGCTCCTTGGAGGCGCGGATCAGTGCCCCCGCCACCTCGCGCACCTGCGCCATACCGCCCGGGGCCCCGTCGATCTCGGGGGACGCCACCGTCTGAACCGAGTCGAGGATGAGCAGCGAGGGCTTCACGGCGTCCAGATGACCGAGGATGGTGGAGAGATCCGTCTCGGCGGCCAGATACAGGTGGTCGTTCAGTGCGTTGATCCGGTCCGCGCGCAGCCGCACCTGGCTCGCGGACTCCTCACCCGTGACGTAGAGGGTGCGGTGGTCGTCACTCGCCGCCTTCGCCGCGACGTCGAGCAGCAGCGTGGACTTGCCCACACCCGGCTCGCCCGCCAGCAGCACCACCGCGCCCGGCACCAGACCGCCGCCGAGCACCCGGTCCAGCTCGTCGACACCGGTCGTGCGGGCCGCGGCCTGGCGGCCGTCGACCTGGCCGATCGGCACCGCGGCGCTGGTGACCCGCCCGACCGCGGTCGTGCGGACCGCGGGCGCGCCGTACTCCTCGACCGTGCCCCATGCCTGGCATTCGGGGCAGCGGCCGAGCCACTTGGCGGTCGTCCAACCGCATTCGGTGCAGCGGTAGGACGGCCTGTCCTTGGCGGATTTCGTACGGGCAGCCATGCGGAGAACCGTAGCGGTCGCCACTGACAGCGGAGGACGCCCGGGGAATCAGCCGGAGGACGCCTGGGAAACCAGCCGGGGCCGCCCGGGAAACCAGCCGGGTGCCGGCCGGAAAGGCAGCAAAAAGGGTGCAGGCCACGGGGGCATCCGCGCCGGGCACATGCCTCGGTCCTCTTTTAACAGAAACGTTCACCCGTAAGGAGTAAATGCCCCTATGCGGCGCGAAGTAAGTGCCTTCCCGAGCCTACGGTCGGCAGGTGACGAGCAGCATGCTGGAACCACCCGAGACCCTCGTACAGGCGCCACCCGCGCGCTACGAGGCGTATCTGGACGGGCTGTTCACGTACTGTCTGTCGGCGCTCTGCGACCACGAGGCGGCGACGGCGGTGCTCGGCGACGTCCTGGCCATCTCCGAGCGCCAGCACCGGCGTTGCCCGGCCGGTGAGGCCGAACGGAAGGCGTGGCTGTACGCGCTGGCCCGCTGGGCCTGTCTGCGTGCCCTCGCCGAGCAGCGGCGGCACAGGCGCCGGGGTGCGGGCGGGGCGCACGGCAAGCGCGCCGGGGCCGTATTACGCACGGGCTCCCGCGGATCGCACGGCTCCCGCGCGCATGCCCGTACCATCCACCCCCGTTCCCATGCCCGCTGCAGCCAGGACGAGACCGCGCCCACGGAGGCCCTGCGCACGGTCCCCTCCGAGATCGCCGAGCGGCACCGAGCCGAACTGGCCAGGCTCGCCTGGCCGGAAGCCGCCGGTACCACCCCGGAACAGCGCGAAGCGCTGGAGCTCGCCGTGCGCCACCGGCTCGCGCCGCGCGAAGTCGCCGCCGTACTCGGCATGGACCCCGTGCGCACCCGTGAGCTACTCGCATCGGCGGCCTGCGAGGTGGAACGCACCCGCGCGGCGCTCGCCGTCGTGGAGAGCGGCAACTGCCCCTCGATCGCCCGGCTCACCGAGGACCACCAGGTGCTGCTCTCGGCCGGTCTGCGACGCGAGCTGGTGCGGCATGTGGACGACTGCCCGCGCTGCCGCCGCGCGGCCGAGCGGGCCGGGGCGAGGGGACCCTGGCCCGGTTCGTCCGTCACCCCGCCGGACGGCACGGAGGAATCCCCCGGCGGGCCCGGGGGAGCCTCCAGAGGGCTGCCGCTCGTCCCCGCCCCGCGCGCTGAGGCGTACGCCGCGATGCTGCACGTCCCGCGCGAGCGCGCCGGATCACCCCGCTTCGGACGGGACGGGTTCCCGGTGGACCCGAAGGACCATGCGGCCCAGCGCGGCCGGCTGCGGACCAGGGCGGTCACCACGACCATCGTGGCCGCGGTCGTGGCCGCGCCCGTGCTCGCACTCTGGGCGGCCTACCGCGGAGCCCCCACCACCGGCGAGGCCCAGGGCGGCTCCCCCCTCTTCGCCGGGGAGCTCGACGACGCGGCCGGCGGCGAGTGGACGGAGGGCCCGGGCGGATCCCCGTACGACGACTACGAGACCGCCGGGAACGCACAGCGCAGCCCCGGCGGCCTGCCGGGTGCGCGCAGCCACCCCGGCGCGGCGCCGGGCGGGGTGTCCGTCGAGGTCATCAGCGCGGGACAGCCTCCGGCGGGGTCCACCGCCCCCGGCCGGGGGCCGGGCCGCCTCACGGTCGAGGCACAGCCGTCCGGCGAGACCACGATGATCACCCTCACCGCGTCGGGCGCCGCCCCCGTCGCCTGGTCGCTGTGGACCGATGCGCCCTGGCTCTACGCGAGCGTCACATCCGGCATCCTGCGGCCGGGCGAGTCCTTCACGGTGTACGTCCATGTGGACCACGCCGCAGAGCCCGAAGGTCCCTGGACGGCACGGGTGGGCGTCGATCCCTCGGGCGCGGTCCTGGAGGTCGACGGCCATGGCGAGACCAGCCCGGCTCCGTCCACCGAACCACCCGCCCCGACCGGGCCGACGCCACCGTCGGAACCGCCCCCGGCCACGGAACCACCACCCGCCACCGAGCCGCCCCCGGCCACCGAGCCCCCGCCCTCGGAGCCGCCGCCATCAGAGCCGACGGAGCCGCCGCCGAGCGAGCCCTCGGCGCCGCCGAGCTGAGGAACCGATTCACCGCGTCACACGCGCTTCGCCCGCCCGCCGGCGCGTGTGCGCGGATCAGGCGCCGTGCGCCTGGCGCGGCGGTCCGATCACGTATGCGTCCCCGCGCGCGGATCAGGCCGGATCGCTGCGGCCCGCCGCTGGGTCCCCGGGCTCCACCGGGTCCGCACGTTTCGCCGGTTCCGCGGGGGGATCCGCCGGATGCGGAGCCACCAGCGGCAGCCCCCTGGCCAGCCGTGCCTCGCACAGCTCCACCAGCACGTCGTACGCCGCCTTGCCCATCAGCTCCACGAGCTCCGGGCGGTACGTCACGTACACCGGGTCTCCCGCACCATGCGCCGATGTCGCGGACGTGCACCACCAGTGAAGGTCATGCCCGCCCGGGCCCCAGCCCCTGCGGTCGTACTCACCGATCGAGATCCGCAGGACCCGGGTGTCGTCGGGGCGGTCGATCCAGTCGTAGGTCCGCCGCACCGGAAGCTGCCAGCACACGTCAGGCTTGGTCTCCAGCGGTTCCCGGCCCTCCTTCAGGGCCAGGATGTGCAGCGAACAGCCCGCGCCGCCCGCGAACCCCGGACGGTTCTGGAAGATGCAGGACCCCTCCCAGCGCCGGGTCTGGAGCTCACCGTCCTCGTCCTTCTGGGTCCAGCCCGTCCCGGTGCCCACATCGTGGAACTGCCACAACTCCGGCGTGAGCCGTGCCACATTCCGGGCGACCCGCTTCTGGTCGTCCTTGTCCGAGAAGTGCGCCCCGAGCGTGCAGCAGCCGTCGGCGGCGCGCCCCGCCTGGATGCCCTGGCAGCCGCTGCCGAAGATGCAGTTCCACCGCGAGGTCAGCCAGGTCAGATCGCAGCGGAAGATCTGCTCGTCGTCCGCCGGGTCGGCGAACTCCACCCAGGCGCGGGCGAAGTCAAGACCACGCTCATCGGGCTCGCCCGCCGGCGAGCCGATCCGCGCGTCCGCCGGCCGCCCGGGGTCCGCGGCCTCTCCCGTCGGTGCGGACTCCACCGACTGCGCGGGTTTCCCGAGGCTCGCGAGCTCAGCGGCGGCCTTCGCGGCCTCCGCGGCCTGATCCCGGCTTGCTTTGCCCTGCTTCGTCTTTTTCGTCTTTGGCACGAGTCAAGCGTATGCGCGCGACCGCAGTAGCGTTCCGCACATGAGACTCGGAGTCCTCGACGTCGGTTCGAACACGGTGCACCTTCTGGTGGTGGACGCGCACCCCGGTGCGCGTCCCCTTCCCGCCCATTCGCACAAGGCGGAACTGCGCCTTGCCCAGCTCCTCGACGCGCAGGGCGCCATCGACCCCAAGGGCGTCGACCTGCTCATCGCCACCATCGAGGACGCCCTCCAGGCGGCCGAGGACAAGGGCTGCGAGGACGTCCTTCCCTTCGCCACCTCGGCGGTGCGCGAGGCCACCAACGCCGATGCCGTACTCGAGCGTGTCCGCAGCGTGACCGGAGTCGACCTGACCGTCCTCACCGGCGAGGAGGAGGCCCGGCTCACCTTCCTGGCCGCCCGCCGCTGGTTCGGCTGGTCCGCCGGGCGGCTGCTGGTCCTGGACATCGGGGGCGGCTCGCTGGAGATCGCGTTCGGGATCGACGAGGACCCGGACGCCGCGGTGAGCCTGCCGCTGGGCGCCGGGCGGCTCACCGCCGCGATGCTGCCGGGCGACCCGCCGCAGCCCGACGACGTCCGTGCGCTCCGCCGCCATGTGCGGGCGCAGATCGCCCGTACGGTCCATGAGTTCAGCCGCTTCGGCCGCCCGGACCATGTCGTCGCCACCTCCAAGACGTTCAAGCAGCTCGCCCGCATCGCCGGGGCCGCCCGCACCGCCGACGGCCTGTATGTGCAGCGCGGGCTGAACCGCGGTGCCCTGGAGGAGTGGGTGCCCAAGCTGGCCACCATGACCGCCCCCCAGCGCTCGATGCTGCCCGGTGTGTCGGAGGGCCGCTCGGGCCAGCTGCTGGCCGGGGCGCTGGTCGCGGAGGCCGCCATGGACCTCTTCGGCATCGATGAGCTGGAGATCTGCCCGTGGGCGCTGCGCGAGGGTGTGATTCTGCGCCGCCTGGACCATCTGCCCACCGACTGATGCCGTCCGCCCACCCTCAGTCGCCGCACCCCAGGGCCCGTACGCTGTCCCTCGTGGCAGATCCAGTGGTGCGCATCCCGGATGCGAAGGTCGCCCTGTCGACGGCCTCCGTCTATCCGGAGTCGACGGCGACGGCCTTCGAGATCGCCGCGCGCCTCGGCTACGACGGGGTCGAGGTCATGGTCTGGACCGATCCGGTCAGCCAGGACCTCGAAGCGCTCCGCAGGCTCTCCGACTACCACGAGGTGCCGATCCTCGCCATCCACGCGCCCTGCCTCCTGGTCACCCAGCGGGTCTGGTCGACCGACCCCTGGGTGAAGCTCCAGCGGGCACAGGCCGCCGCCGAGGAGCTGGGCGCGTCGACCGTGGTGGTCCATCCGCCGTTCCGCTGGCAGCGGCAGTACGCCCGCGACTTCGTGTCCGGGATCTGGCGGATGGCCAACGAGACGGACGTGCGGTTCGCCGTCGAGAACATGTACCCGTGGCGCTACCGGGACCGCGAGATGCTGGCGTACGCACCCGACTGGGACGTCACCAAGGAGGACTACCGGCACTTCACGGTCGACCTGTCGCACACGGCCACCTCCCGTACGGACACCCTGGCCATGGTCGACCGGATGGGCGACCGGCTCGCCCATGTCCACCTCGCGGACGGCAAGGGATCGGCGAAGGACGAGCACCTGGTACCCGGGCGGGGCGACCAGCCGTGCGCCGAGCTGCTGGAACGCCTGGCCCGCAGCGGCTTCGACGGGCATGTCGTCATCGAGGTCAACACGCGGCGGGCGATGTCGGCCGCGGAGCGTGAGGCGGACCTCGCGGAGGCGCTGGCCTTCACCCGGCTGCATCTCGCCTCGGCCGCCGCTTCGGACGACGACGCGGAGGGGGCGGCAGCGGACGCCGTCGGCGGCACCGCGAGCGGATCATGACCGCCGCCGCCCCGAGACGGCGTGGCCGTCCCGCCCGTACGGAGGCGGGCACCGGTCCCGGTGCCCGTGAACGCATCCTCCAGGCGGCCCGCGCCGAGTTCGCCGAGCGCGGCTACGACAAGACCTCCGTACGCGGAATCGCCAAGGCCGCGCATGTCGACCCGGCCCTCGTCCACCACTACTTCGGCACCAAGGACGAGGTTTTCGCCGCGGCCATCGAGGTCAGCTTCGAGCCCGCGCTACTCGTCCCGGTGATCCTCGAAGGGGGCACCGAGCACATCGGGGAGCGGCTCGTACGCCACTTCATCGGCGTGTGGGAGAACCCGGCGACCAGGGCTCCACTGCTGGCGATACTCCGGTCCGCGCTGACGCATGACGCGGCGGCGAAGGTACTGCGCGGCTTCGTCCTGCGGCGGCTGCTGGAACGGGTGGCGGCGGATCTCGATGTGCCGGATCCCAAGTTCCGCGCGGAGCTGGCGGCCTCGCACATGATCGGTATCGCGGTGCTGCGCTATGTGATCCAGGTGGAGCCGCTGGTCAGCGCGGACCCCGAGGAGATCATCGCGATGGTCGCGCCCACGCTTCAGCGGTATCTGACAGAGGACTGAGGCGGGGACCGCGGAGACCGGGGGCAGAGGGGGCTGAGGCGCACGCGAGTCCCTTCCCAGGGAGCGCCGTGACACTGGCAGCTCGACCGGATGCCCGAAAGGCGGAACCCCGTCCCGCATTCCGGACCGGATGTCCAGATCTTGGAGCAGCGGCGTAGGCTCGATGAAGCCAGCACTGTCAGAAGGAGCGAGCGACGATGCCCGAGCTGAGGTCCCGCACAGTCACCCACGGCCGCAATATGGCGGGCGCCCGCGCCCTGATGAGGGCTTCGGGCGTAGCGAGCGCGGACATCGGGAAGCCGATCATCGCGGTCGCCAACTCCTTCACCGAGTTCGTGCCCGGTCACACGCACCTGGCACCGGTCGGCCGGATCGTCTCCGACGCGATCCTCGCCGCGGGCGCCGTTCCACGCGAGTTCAACACCATCGCAGTGGACGACGGCATCGCGATGGGCCACGGCGGCATGCTCTACAGCCTGCCGTCCCGCGACCTCATCGCCGACTCGGTCGAGTACATGGTCGAGGCGCACTGCGCGGACGCCCTGATCTGCATCTCCAACTGCGACAAGATCACCCCCGGCATGCTGATGGCGGCGATGCGCCTCAACATCCCGGCGATCTTCGTCTCGGGCGGTCCCATGGAGGCCGGCCAGGCCACCCTGGTCGACGGCACGGTCCGCAAGCTCGACCTGATCAACGCCATCGTGGACGCGGTCAACGAGAACGTGTCGGACGAGGACGTGCTCCGCATCGAGGAGAACGCCTGCCCGACCTGCGGCTCCTGTTCCGGCATGTTCACCGCCAACTCGATGAACTGCCTCACCGAGGCCATCGGCCTCTCCCTCCCCGGCAACGGCTCGACGCTCGCCACCCACACCTCCCGCAGGGCCCTCTACGAGACCGCGGGCCGCACGGTCGTCGAGATCACCCAGCGTTACTACGGGCAGGGCGACGAGTCCGTCCTGCCCCGCAACATCGCGACCCGCGCCGCGTTCGAGAACGCCATGGCCCTCGACATCGCCATGGGCGGCTCGACCAACACGATCCTGCACCTGCTGGCCGCAGCGCAGGAGGCCGAGCTCGAGTACGACCTCACCGACATCGACGCCGTCTCCCGGCGCGTCCCCTGCCTGGCCAAGGTCGCGCCGAACGTCGCCCCCGGCGGCACGTACTACATGGAGGACGTCCACCGGGCCGGCGGCATCCCCGCCATCCTGGGCGAGCTCTACCGCGGCGGGCTGCTCAACGAGGACGTCCACACCGTGCACTCCGCTTCACTGGCCGACTGGCTCAAGACCTGGGACGTGCGCGGCGGCTCCCCCTCCGCCGAGGCCGTCGAGCTGTGGCACGCGGCGCCCGGCTGCGTCCGCTCCGCCACCGCCTTCTCGCAGTCCGAGCGCTGGGAGTCCCTCGACACCGACTCCGAGAACGGCTGCATCCGCTCCGTCGAGCACGCCTACTCCAAGGACGGCGGGCTGGCGGTGCTGAGGGGCAATCTCGCCGTCGACGGCTGCGTGGTGAAGACCGCGGGCGTCGACGAGTCGATCTGGACCTTCGAGGGCCCCGCCGTGGTCTGCGAGTCCCAGGACGAGGCCGTCGACAAGATCCTCTCCAAGGTGGTCAAGGAAGGCGATGTCGTCGTCATCCGCTACGAGGGCCCGCGCGGCGGCCCCGGCATGCAGGAGATGCTCTACCCGACCTCCTTCCTGAAGGGCCGCGGCCTCGGCAAGGCATGCGCCCTGGTCACCGACGGCCGCTTCTCCGGCGGCACATCGGGCCTGTCGATCGGCCACGCCTCGCCCGAGGCGGCATCGGGGGGCACCATCGCCCTGGTCGAGGACGGCGACCTGATCCGTATCGACATCCCGAACCGCTCGATCGAGCTCGTCGTCGACGACGCCACCCTGGCCGCCCGGCGCGAGGCGCTCGGCGGGGTCTACGCGCCGAAGGACCGCGAGCGCAAGGTCTCCGCGGCCCTGCGGGCCTATGCCGCCATGGCCACCAGCGCGGACAAGGGCGCGGTCCGCGACGTCTCCAAGCTCGACTGAGCAGCACCGCGGCGAGGCCGGGGTTCCGCGTGCGACGCATCCGTGCGGCACACGCGGAACCCGCCCCCCGCGACGGGCGCCACGGGGTACGGCACAACGGTTACCAGCGCGCCGGATCACCCGCGTCCACGGCGAACACGGAGCCGTCCGGGGCGCTGGCGAAGACCTTGCCGGACGCGTCCACGGCCACCGGCGCGGGCAGCGACGAGGCGACGGTGGCACCGGCTCCGGCCATCCGGGGCCGGGTCTGGCCGAGCAGCGCACCCCGTTCGGCGTCGACGGCCAGCAGTCGCCCGTCGGCTCCGCTCAGATAGACCCGGCCGCCCTGGACCACCGGCTGCGACGCCGGGGTCATGTACGTCTCCAGCCGCCACCGCTGCGCCGCGCCTGCGGCGCCTTCCGTGGTCACGGCCGTCAGCGCGCCCCCCGCGCCCACGAGGTACACCGTCCCGCCCGCGGCGGCCGCCTGTGCCTGGTCGACCCGTACCGGCAGAGGGACCCGCCGGACCTGCCGCGTCGTGGTGTCGAGACGGACGACGGCGTCGGCGAAGCCGTCCCGGTCGGCAGCCAGCAGCAGGAGCGCGTGCGTGCCTGCCGCACCAGCGGCGTCCGGCGACGACTGCGCCACAGGCGAGAGCCTGCCCTGCAGCCGCTTCTCCCAGCGCACCTCGCCGCTGTCGGCGGCGATGCCACGCACCAGGGTGCTCCGGCCGTCCGCCCCGGGCGTGACGGCGACGACCTCGTCCGACGTCCCCTGCACGGGCGCCCAGCGCGTGCCGGTGGTGCCGGTCATGCCGTGCGCCTTGCGCCAGCGCTGCGCACCGGTCGCGCCGTCCAGGGCCCGTACGGTCCCGTCCGTGGTCGCGACGAAGACCGCTCCCGCCCCGAAGCCGATCGCCCCGTCCGAGCCGATGTCGCGGCCCCAACGGGTGGCGCCGGTCCCCGGGTCGACGGCGTCGAGCCGTCGGCCCCCGTTCGTGGTGACGTACAGCAGCCCGTCCGCGAGCACTGGTGCCCGGCCCGTCGTGCCGGCCCCGGCCGGGGCCTCGCGGGACCAGAGCCGGGCGCCGTCCACGAGGGACAGCCGCGCGGCCGTGACACCGGGCGCCGAGCAGTACAGGGCATTGCCGTCGGAGGCGCAGGCGGGTGTGGCCTGTGCGCCCCCGCTGCTTCCGTCCCCAGCCGCAGCTGTGCCCGTGCCCCTCGCCAACTGGGTCTGCCAGGGTGCCGCGGCGGGCGTCCGGGCGCTGGACGGACCACCGCCCGTTGCCCGGACGGGGTCCCATGTGGCGGCCCGCATGCCGGCGTAGGCGCCGGTGAGCAGGCCGGCGACGGCGAGACCCACGACGGCGTACCGCATGCGTCGCTGCCGGACGGCGCCTCGCCCCGGTGTCCCGGTACCCGTGCCCGGCTCGCGGACCGGCTTGGCGGCCGGCCCGGAGACAGGCCCGTCCGCCATGCCCGCGGCCGTCAGCGACAGAGACGCCGTGTCGACCTCCCCCACCGGTGACCGGAGCTCCGCCATCACCTCGCCCGGGGTGGGCCTGTCCGCGGGATCCTTGGAGAGGCACCGGGTCAGCAGCGGTACGAGCTCCGCGGGCACCCCCGCCAGCTCCGGCTCGTTGTGCACGACCTGGTACGCCACGATGTACGGGCTGTCCGATCCGAAGGGCCCGCGCCCGGTCGCCGCGTGCACCAGCACCGCCCCCAGCGCGAACACATCGGCGGCGGGACCGACATCGCGCGGCCGCTGGAACTGCTCCGGGGCCATGAACGGCGGGGTGCCGATCAGTTTTCCCGTCTCCGTCCGCAGATCGCTGTCCGAGGGGCGCGAGATTCCGAAGTCGATGACTTTCGGCCCGTCGGACGCGAGCAGCACATTGCTGGGCTTGAGGTCGCGGTGGACCACACCCGCGCGATGGATGTCCCGCAGTGCCTCGGCCAGTCCGGCGCCGATCCTTCGCAGCTCGCCGAGCTCCAGCGGACCGTTCCGCTTGACGCGCTCGGCGAGGGTCGGCCCGTCGATGAACAGCGTGGCCATCCAGGGCCTCAGCGCGTCGGGGTCGGCGTCCACGACCGGCGCGGTGAAGGCACCGCTGACCCGGCGAGCCGCGGTCACCTCCTGCCGGAAACGCGCCCTGAACTCGGGATCCGTGGCGTGCTCGGCATGGACGACCTTGATGGCGAGCCGCAGCCCCGACACGGACGTGGCCAGATGCACGACACCCATACCGCCCGAGCCGAGGCAGTCCCCGAGTCGGTACTGCCCGGCGTGTTCCGGCTGCTCCGGCTCGCCCGGCCGTTCCGCTTCCGGAGCCGGCCCGGCGCTGCGCAGCGGTGGCATCGCCCACCCCCGTGTTTCTCGTCCGCACGCGCGACGCACGGAGCCTAGTCGATGGTTCGTACGAGACCGAGGCGGCTTGCTAGCCTGCGCGGCGCACAGTTTTTGAGCCAGCATCAGCCGGCGTCAGCCAGTGACGGACAAATGGGGGAGGCCGGTCATGGCCATCGAGGAAACCGGAGCCAACGCGGGGGCGGCGAGAGCCGTGGAGGCCGCCGGTACGTATGCCACACGGCGCTACCCGGTCGCCCCGGGCTACCGGCTGAACGTACGCAGCGGCCCCGGGACCAACTACGACATCGTGGATGTGCTCCCGTACGGAGCCCGGGTGCCGGTCAACTGCCAGAAGCCGGGCGAGTGGGTGACCGGTCCGTATGGGACGTCGAACCTCTGGGACAACATCGCCAACGGCCAGTTCGTCTCCGACGCGTATGTGAACACGGGCAGCGACGGCTATGTGGCAGGCCGCTGCACCTGACGTGTGACCCGTGCCCCCGCCCGTCACGGGGATAATCGACCTCGTGAGCGAAAACCACGATGTCCCAAGCGGCGGGGGCGGCGGCCCGCAGCCCGAGCCGATCCGTTTCTTCGGCACCACCTGGGTCGCCCACGAAGGCGGCTACGCCCTGCGCCGTGCCGCAGTCGCCGCCGGTTCCCTGGCGGCGGCGGCCGCGGGCTGCCTGATCCTGCGGTTCGCGTATCAGGGCCTGACGACCGCCGACATCGGCGACTTCGTCAATCTGCTGCTCGTCGTCACGTTCGCCGTGTGCAGCGCGATCGCCTTCCGCAAGACCTGGGAAGGATTCACCCGGCGCCCGGCCGACCCCGCACGGGACGAGGCGCTGCGCAGCCTGAAGATGATCGGCTTCATCGGCTCGCTGCTCGCCTACTTCATCCGCTCCCTCACCGAGGCCCCCGGCGAGAAGCTGCATCGCACCGAGTACGAGACGGCCCTCGCCCAGTACGAGAAGCGCAGGACGGGCCGCACCGGCAACCCTGCCGCCCGGCAGAAGAAGCCGAAGCCCCGCCGCCGCTGAAGCCGCCGTGGCCGAGGACGTCACACTTCGCCGCCCCGCGTCGTCTCTCCGGAGGGCTCGCGCACCGAGGCGCAGAGCAGGCAGAGCAGGAGGAGAGACCGGACCATGGCAGAGCTCACGCTCTTCGAGGAGCAGCGCGACCGTCTCTGGGGCATCGCCTACCGCATCACCGGCTCGGTCGCGGACGCCGATGACGCCGTACAGGAGTCCTGGCTGCGCTGGCAGCGCCTGCCGGACGGAGAGGCCCGGGACCCGCGGGCCTATCTGACCACCGTCGTCAGCCGGATCTGCTACGACCAGCTCGGCTCGGCCCGTGCGCGCCGCGAGGCATACGTCGGCCCCTGGCTGCCCGAACCGGTCATCAGCGAAGCCGGGCCCGAGGACCGGGTGACTCTCGACGAGTCGGTAGGGATGGCGATGATGACGGTCCTGGAGCGGCTGACTCCCGCGGAACGCACCGCCTTCATCCTGCACGACGTCTTCGCCGTGCCCTTCACGGAGATCGCCGACGCGGTCGGCCGCACCCCCGATTCCGTACGCCAGCTCGCCTCGCGCGCCCGCCGCCGGGTGCGGGCCGAGGCGCCGCGCCGTTCCGTGGACCGGGGCGAGCACCGGCGCGCCGTGGACGCGTTCCTCGCGGCGGTGATGGGCGGAGACTTCGACGGTCTGCTGGAGATCCTCGACCCCGATGTGGTCTGGCGCTCGGACGGTGGCGGCAAGGTCACCGCGGCGCGGCAGCCGGTGCTCGGCCCGGTGAAGGTCGCCCGCTTCACGCAGGGACTCATGCGTGCCTTCGACCCGGCGACGATGCGGTTCACGGTGCGGGATGTGAACGGCGCCCCCGGGCTGGTCTTCACCGACAGCGCGAGCGGACTGACCGGCGTGTACGCGTTCACGGTGCACGGCGGGCGGATCACCGAGATCGACGTGGTCATCAATCCCGACAAGCTGCGCCACCTGTCGGACGCGGGCGCTGTCACACTTCCCGGGCCCGTGTCGTCCCCCTTGCATGACGACGCGAACAACGAACACGCCGAACACGCTGAACGCGACGAACACGAGGCATAGCGAGACCGCCCCGCACGTCCTGGTCATCGGCGCGGGCTACGCGGGTCTTATGGCCGCACTGCGGCTCGACCCGCACGCCCGCGTCACCCTGGTCGATCCGAGCGACCGCTTCACCGAACGCATCCGCGCGCACGAACGCGCCGCCGGACGTCCCGATGTGACCCACCCGCTCGCCGGATTCCTGCGCTCCACCGGCATCCGGCACGTGCCGTCCCGCGTAACCGCCATCGACCTGGCCGCCCGCAGGGTGACCACTGACGACGGCCGGAGCCTCCCGTACGACCGGCTGGTCTACGCACTCGGCAGCCGTACCTCGGTGCCGGTGGCGGACATCGGCGGACGCGCCCACACTCTGGAAGCCGCCGAATCCCTGGACAAGCGGCTCCAGGACCGCCCCGGCTCCCTCGCGGTCGTGGGCGGCGGGCTCACCGGTGTCGAACTCGCCGCCGAACTCGCCGAGTCCCACCCGGACTGGAGCGTACGGCTGCACTCGGACGGCGACATCGGGGCAGGTCTCTCGGCGCGCGGGCGCGACCACGTCCGCGAGGTACTGACGGCGCGCGGCGTACGGATCCACGAGGGGCACCGGATCGCGCGCGCCGACGACCTCGAGGCGGACGAGGTGGTCTGGACGGCCGCGCTGGCGCCCAACAGCGAACTCGCCGCAGCGGCCGGGCTCTCCCTCGACCCCTCCGGCAGGATCGCGGTCGACGCCGTGCTGCGCTCGGTCTCGCATCCCGAGGTGTACGTGGCGGGCGATGCCGCCGCCGCCCACTCGCCGAAGGCGGGCGCGCTGCGCATGGCGTGTGCGACGGCGATCCCCACCGGCTCGCATGTCGCCACGTCGCTCATCGCCGAGTTCCGCGGCAGGCAACCACGCCCGCTGGACTTCGGGTTCCTGGTGCAGTGCGTGAGCCTGGGCCGCCATGACGGCCTGGTGCAGTTCGTCCGCCCCGACGACAGCCCGCGTGACCGGTTCCTCAAGGGCGCCCTGGCCGCCCGGGTCAAGGAACGGGTGGTGCGCTCCACCGTCGGCACGCTCCGGCTGGCCGCCCGGCGGCCGTGGGCGGTTCCCCTGATCCCGGGTATGTCCTGAGCCGGAAGTCGGGCCGCCACCGCCTTGACGCCCCCCGCACCCCGGAGCATTATTCATCGCATGATGAATAATGCTCCGGGGTCGGCCGACAGCACCGGCGGCGTAGCGCACGCGGCCATCCGCGCCCGCGCCCTCACCGCCGTCCGCGGCCCCCGTACCGTGCTGCGCGGCCTCGACTTCGACGTCCCACGCGGCCAGATCACCGGCCTTCTCGGCCCGTCGGGCTGCGGCAAGTCGACCCTCATGCGCGCCATCGTCGGCACCCAGGCCAAGGTCGCCGGCACCCTCGAAGTCCTCGGCCGCCCCGCGGGCGATGCCGCACTCCGCTCCCGGATCGGCTATGTCACCCAGGCGCCCTCCGTGTACGACGACCTGACCGTCCGTCAAAATCTGGAGTACTTCGCCGCGATCCTCGACCCGGGCCGCGCCGCCGCCGAACGCCGCCGCGGGCATGTCACCCAGGCCATCGCCGACGTCGACCTCACCGGCCACGCCGACGCCCTCGCCGGAAACCTCTCCGGAGGCCAGCGCAGCCGTGTATCGCTCGCCGTCGCACTGCTCGGAGCCCCCGAACTCCTCGTACTCGACGAGCCCACCGTCGGCCTCGACCCCGTGCTGCGCCGCGATCTGTGGGACCTCTTCCACCGCATCGCCGCCGAACGCGGCACCACGATCCTGGTCTCCTCGCACGTCATGGACGAGGCCGAGCGCTGCCACCGGCTGCTGCTCCTGCGCGAAGGAGAGCTCCTCGCCGACGACAGCCCCGAAGCCCTGCGCCGCCGCCACGACACCCCGACCGTCGAAGGCGCCTTCCTCCACCTCGTCGACACGGCCAAGGCCCTCCAGGAGGCTTCCCGATGAACGCCCACCCGTCGCCCGCGACCACCACCGAAGCCACGAGCGCGACCGGGCCGGCGCCCGCCCCCGGCACCCCGGGGCCCTCCCGTACCGCGCTCTCGCTCTCGCGCGCACTCGCCACCGCAGCCCGCGTGCTGCGCCAGCTGCGCCACGACCCCCGCTCGATCGCCCTGATGCTCCTCGTGCCGTGCGTGATGCTCTTCCTGCTGCGCTTCGTCTTCGACGGCAGCCCGCGCACCTTCGACTCCATCGGAGCCTCACTGCTCGGCATCTTCCCGCTGATCACCATGTTCCTGGTGACCTCCATCGCCACCCTGCGCGAGCGCACCTCCGGAACCCTCGAACGGCTCCTCGCCATGCCCCTGGCCAAGGGCGACCTCATCGCCGGCTACGCCCTCGCCTTCGGCCTCCTCGCCGTCATCCAGTCCGCCCTGGCCACCGGCCTCGCCCTGTGGTTCCTGGGACTCGACGTGGTGGGCTCGGCCTGGCTGCTGTTGCTCGTCGCCCTGCTGGACGCCCTGCTCGGAACAGCCCTCGGCCTCTTCGTCTCCGCCTTCGCCGCGTCCGAGTTCCAGGCGGTCCAGTTCATGCCGGCCGTGATCTTCCCTCAGCTGCTGCTCTGCGGGCTGTTCGCACCCCGCGACACCATGCAGCCCGTGCTCGAAGGCATCTCGAACGTGCTGCCGATGTCGTATGCCGTCGACGGGATGAACGAGGTGCTCCGTCACACGGACATGACCGCGGACTTCGTCCGCGACGCCGCCGTCGTCGGCGCCTGCGCGCTCCTGGTGCTCGCCCTCGGCGCGGCCACCCTGCGCCGCCGCACCGCATGACCGCACAGATGACCGCCCATCGGACACCACCCGCACCGGCAGGTGTCCGATGCAAGGATGTCCATGTCCAGAAATGCACCACACCGGCGAGGTGACCCCGCATGCCCCAGACCGTCGCAGTGCTAGGAACCGGAAAGATCGGCGAGGCGCTGCTCAGCGGCATGATCCGCTCCGGCTGGCCGACCGGTGCGCTCCTGGTCACCGCACGCAGGACGGAAAGGGCGGAGGAGCTCCGCAGCCGCTACGGCGTCGAGGTCGTCGGCAACGCCGACGCCGCCAAGCGCGCCGACACCCTGATCCTGGCCGTCAAGCCCCAGGACATGGGCCGCCTCCTCGACGAACTCGCCCCGCACGTCGACCCCGACCGCCTGGTGATCAGCGCCGCGGCCGGTATCACCACGACCACCATCGCGGACCGCCTCGCTCCAGGGACCCCCGTCGTCCGGGTCATGCCGAACACCCCCGTCCTCGTGGACGAGGGCATGTCGGTGATCTCCGGCGGCAGCCATGCCACCGCCGAGCACCTCGCCCACACGGAGGAGATCTTCGGTGCCGTCGGCAAGACCCTCCGCGTCCCCGAGTCCCAGCAGGACGCCGCCACCGCACTCTCCGGCTCGGGCCCCGCGTACTTCTACTTCCTCGTCGAGGCCATGACCGACGCGGGCATCCTCCTCGGCCTGCCCCGCGCCCAGGCCCACGACCTGATCGTCCAGGCCGCCATCGGCGCCGCCGTGATGCTCCGCGACTCCGGCGAACACCCTGTCAAGCTCCGCGAGGCCGTCACCTCCCCGGCGGGCACCACCATCAGCGCCATCCGCGAGCTGGAGAACCACGGGGTACGCGCGGCCCTCATCGCCGCCCTGGAAGCGGCCCGTGACCGCAGCCGTGAACTGGCCTCAGGCAACGGTTGACATGCCCCTCACGCATGCGTAGTGTTCTCCGAGTTGTCCGACGTGAGCACCGACTCCGGTCGGCCCCGGACAGCCATTCCGCAAGACCCACTCCAAGCGAGCGACGTACTGTCGCCCCGCTTTTCGTGCGCTTTTGCGAAATGAGGAATCCGCGTTCGAATGACTGAGCGCAAACGGAGCCGATTAGCGTCGGAGCCCGGGATTCCGCTAAGGTCTCACTCGTCGGAACGGCCGTGAGGCCGGGAAGGTGAACCCCCTCTGACTGGGAATCAGGCCCGAAAGGATCTGATAGAGTCGGAAGCACCGGAAAGGGAATTCGCGAAAGCGGAGGAACGACCCGGAAGCCCGCTCCAGCGGGTGGCGGAAACGGAAATCGGATCTGCTAAGCTGGAAACACGAAGGGAAGCGCCCGGAGGAAAGCCCGAGAGGGT
>NZ_JBHWIW010000066.1:0-12023 GCF_042731955.1 Streptomyces sp. NPDC059828
CCCCGGGACATGTCCCGGGGCCCTTCTCCCTTGCCTATCGCTCTATGGGTGGCGCAGCTGCCACCCCGCCCAGGCCGACTCGACCATCTCCCGCACCTCATGGCGCGCGGTCCAGCCCAGTTCCTCGCGGATGCGGTCGGCGGAGGCGACCACGCGGGCCGGGTCGCCGGGGCGGCGGGGCGTGATCTCGGGCTTGACGTCGGTGTGGCCGGTGACGTCCTTGATGATCGCGACCATGTCCGCGACCGACACACCCTCACCGCGGCCGATGTTGAGGATCAGCCGGGCCTCGGGGTCGGCGGCGAGCCGGCGGGCCGCTGCGACATGCGCGGACGCGATGTCCTCGACGTGGATGTAGTCGCGGATGCAGGTGCCGTCGGGGGTCGGGTAGTCGTCGCCGAAGATCCTGGGCGACTCGTCGGCCGTGAGCCGCTCGAAGACCATGGGGACCAGGTTGAACACACCGTCGTCACCCAGCTCGGGGGTGGCCGCCCCCGCCACGTTGAAGTAGCGCAGTGACGCGGTGGCCATCGGGTGCACCTTGCCGACCGCGGTGACCAGCCACTCCCCGGCGAGCTTGGTCTCGCCGTACGGGTTGATGGGCGCGCACGGGGTCCGCTCGGTGACGAGGTCGACGTCCGGCATGCCGTACACCGCGGCGGACGAGGAGAACAGGAAGCGGCTCACCCCGGCGGCCACGGCCGCGTCCAGCAGGACCCGCAGGCCCTCCACGTTCTCGCGGTAGTAGTACAGCGGCTTCTCGACGGACTCGGCCACCTGCTTCTTGCCCGCGATGTGCACGATCCCGGTGATGTGGTGCTCGTGCAGGACTCGGTCCACGGTGTTCCGGTCGAGGACCGTGCCGACCTCCAGCGGGACGCCGTCCGGGAGCCGCTCGGGGCGTCCCGTGCTCAGGTCGTCGAGCACGACGACACGCTCGCCGCCCTCCGCCATCGCCTTCACCACGTGCGAGCCGATGAATCCGGCGCCGCCAGTAACCAACCAGGTCATGGGAAACCCTTCTGCACCTTCTGCAAGCGGGCCCTGCCCCGCGGTCACACGGGACAGGGCCACGGTCGTTCGCGTACGGGGATCCGTCCGTCAGCCGCCGATGACGACGCGGCGGACGCCCTCCCAGCGGGCCGGGTCCGTGGTGCGGCGGCCGTCGACCAGGACGGTGACGTCCGGCAGGTCGGAGGCGGCCAGCTCGCGGTACTCGGCGTGGTCGGCCTGGAGGATCGCGGCGGTGACCTTCTCGCCCTGGTGCGGGGTGAGGCCGTGCGCGACGAGCTCGTCGGCGGTGTACATCGGGTCGGAGACGAACGGCACCGCGCCGCGCGCCTTCAGGGCCTCGACGGTCCCGAAGACACCGGAGAAGGCGGTCTCCTTGACGCCGCCGCGGTAGGCGGCGCCCAGCACCAGTACGTTGACGTCCTTCAGGTCGCCGTAGGCGGCGGCCAGCAGGTCGACGGCGTACTCGGGCATGGCGGCGTTGGCCTCGCGAGCGGCGCGCACCACGGTCGCCTCCGGGTCGTTCCACAGGTACATCCGCGGGTAGATCGGGATGCAGTGGCCGCCGACGGCGATACCGGGCTGGTGGATGTGGCTGTAGGGCTGCGAGTTGCAGGCCTCGATGACCTTCTTGACGTCGATGTCGTTCTTGTCGGCGAACCGGGCGAACTGGTTGGCCAGACCGATGTTGACGTCGCGGTAGGTGGTCTCGGCGAGCTTCGCCAGCTCGGAGGCCTCGGCGGTGCCCAGGTCCCACACACCGTTCGGCTGCGGCAGGTCGGCACGCTCGTCGAAGTCGAGCACCTGCTCGTAGAACTCCACACCGTGCTTCGCGGAGGCCTCGTCGATGCCGCCGACGAGCTTCGGGTAGCGGCGCAGGTCGGCGAAGACCCGGCCGGTGAGCACCCGCTCCGGCGAGAACACCAGGTGGAAGTCCTTGCCCGCGGTCAGGCCCGAGCCCTGCTCCAGCATCGGGGCCCAGCGGGTGCGGGTGGTGCCGACCGGCAGCGTGGTCTCGTACGAGACGAGGGTGCCGGGCTTGAGGCCCTTGGCGATGGCCTGCGTGGCGGAGTCCATCCAGCCGAAGTCGGGGGTGCCCTCGGCGTCCACGAACAGCGGGACGACCACCACGACGGCCTCGGACCCGGCGACGGCCGCGGCGGTGTCGGTGGTGGCGGACAGCAGCCCGGCGTCGACGACCTGCTTCAGCTTGACGTCCAGGTCGTGCTCACCAGGGAAGGGCTCGGTGCCGGCGTTGACCAGCTCGACGACCTTCTCGTTGACGTCGGCGCCGATGACCTTGTGGCCCTTGGCGGCGAACTGCACGGCGAGCGGAAGCCCGATCTTGCCGAGCGCGACTACACAGATATTCATCGGGTCAGTTTCCTCTTCACACGGGACATCAAGTGGCGCAGCCGGCTGCCCTCGCGAGGCGACAGGGACTCCCAGAGCGGGGCCGTGGTGATCACCAGTCGGCCCTTGTCGTTCGCGTTGGCCGCGATGCGGTACGGGATCTTCTCGCGCCAGCGGCGGGCCAGGGGCAGCGGCAGGCCCAGGGTCTTCACCGGGACCTCGTACGTCGAGCCCGCCACGTCCAGGTAGGCGCGCACGCCGAGCTTGGCCCTGACGGGCTTGACCGGGATCCGGGCGGTGAGCACCGTGCCCGTGCCGTCCTCGGTCGTGCTGCGGCTCAGCTCCCCCGCCGGAGCGGGGAGTTCGGTGCCGACGGGCAGCCTGCGGGCGCCCGGCTTGTCGGCGCTCTTCGGCATGGCCTTGTTGGCGAGGCGGATGACGGCATGCCCCGTCTCACCCGTGACGGGGACCCGGACCGCCAGTGCCAGCGCGAGCTCCTGGCCCTCCTGCTCCCACTGGGCGGACACCAGTCCGGTGCCGTCTGCGAGCTGCTTGGGCACGGACTCACCGATGACCTCGAAGAGCCGGTCGGGCAGGCCGAGGGCGGGATCGCGGAAGCCGGGGTAGCGCAGATACGCCCGCCCGTGCTCCAGCAGTATCGGCGGAGCCCCCGCCGCGGCCTCGTCGCCGATGGCGCGGATCAGCTCGGTGACCGCGCCGCGCTGGGCCAGCGCGATCCGCACCCGCCGCTTGACGTCCATCGAGTCGCGCAGCGCCTCGGTGAAGAACTCGTCGGCGAGGGCGGCGATCCCGGCACAGACCTGCACCTGGGTCTCACGGTCGAGGGCCGGGAAGTCGTCCTGGACCAGCTTGGCGAGCTCCCAGGTGAAGTGGCGCTTGAACACCGCGTCACGCTGCGGACCGGCCTCGATCAGACCCGCCGTGAACTTCATGATCTCGGCGGTGCAGCGCAGCCGCGCGAGATGGTTGGCGCGGTAGGTGATGTTGCTCGCGTCACCGCGCTTCACCGCGTAGTAGTACGTGTAGTCGGCGAGGACCGAGATCTTCCTCGCCCGTACGCACGCCTCGATGGTGAACGGCTGGTCGCTGCCGACCGGCAGGTCCTCGGGGAAGCGCAGCTTGTGCTTCTCCACCAGCTCGCGCCGGAACAGCTTGGTGTTGGCCAGCGTGAACGGCAGCGCCGAGTCGTACAGGCTGATGTCCGGGTCGCTCTTCTTGTAGAGCACCTGGTGGACATAGCGGCCGTTGGTGCCGACCATCTTGCCGACCACGACATCGGAGCCGTGCTCGTCGGCGCAGGCCACCATCCGCTCGAGCGCTTCCTCGCCGAGGTAGTCGTCGGAGCCGACGAAGTAGACGTAACGTCCGGTGGCCACGTCCAGGGCCCGGTTGCTGGGCGCGGCCGGACCGCCGGAGTTGGCCTGGTGGATCACCTTCACGGTGCCGGGGTAGCGCTCGGCGAAGCGGTCGAGCTCCGGGCCGCTGTCGTCGGTCGAGCCGTCGTCGACGGCCACGACCTCCAGCCGGTCCACTCCGATGCTCTGCCTCACCAGCGAGTTCAGGCACTCGGTGAGGTACGGCATGGTGTTGTAGACCGCGACGACGACGGTGACGTCGGGGGTGGTCAACTGGCCACGTCCTCCGGGGTCAGCTTCACCGTGGTGCCGGTGTTGGCGGAGTCGATGACGGCAGCGGCGACCTCGACGGTCCGCAGGCCCTGGCGCAGGGTGCAGATGTCGTCGGACTTGCCGAGCATGGCGTCCCGGAACAGCTCGTGCTCCACCAGCAGCGGCTCGCGCTTCGGGATGGCGTACCGGATCATGTCGCCCTCGGAGACACCGCGGAAGGCCTGGAGGGCCTCCCACTCGGTGGTGACGGCCGCGTTCGAGTAGAACGTCAGGTCGGCGGTGAGGGTGTCGGCGATGAAGCAGCCGCGCTCGCCGGTGACCGAGGTGAAGCGCTCCTTGAGCGGGCTCAGCCAGTTGACGAGGTGGCTGACCATCGTGCCGTCGGAGAGCTTGCCGACGGCGGAGACCATGTCCTCGTGCTGGCGGCCGGACTTGGAGACCGTGTGCGCCGCGATCGAGAGGTACTGCTGGCCGGTGACCCAGGCCGTCAGGTCGATGTCGTGGGTGGCGAGGTCCTTGACCACGCCGACATCGGCGATGCGGTGCGGGAAGGGGCCCTGGCGGCGGGTGACGACCTGGTAGACGTCGCCGAGCTCGCCGGACTCCAGCCGGGCGCGCAGCGAGCGCAGCGCCGGGTTGCAGCGCTCGATGTGGCCGACTCCGGCCACCAGGCCGCGCGACTCGAAGGCGTCGACCAGGCGGCGGGCGCCCGCGACGGTGTCAGCGACCGGCTTCTCGACCAGCGCGCCGATCCCGGCCTCGGCCAGCTTCAGGCCGACTTCCTCGTGCAGCGCGGTCGGGCAGGCGACCACGGCGTAGTCGATGCCGAGCGCGATCAGCTCCTCGACGGTGGACAGCACGGGGGCGCCCTGCGCCCAGCCGTTCTTGTCCCCCATCGGGTCCACGACGGCGACCAGCTCGACGCCGTCGAGACCGGCCAGCACACGGGCGTGGTGGCGCCCCATGGAGCCCAGGCCGATCAGCCCGGCCCGCAGTCCAGCAGCAGTCACAGCTTCTCTCCCAGCGCGTTCACGGCGGTGACGATGCGCTCAAGGTCGTTCTCGGTCAGCGAGGGGTGCACGGGCAGCGAGACGACCTCGGCCGCCGCGCGCTCGGTCTCGGGCAGGTCCCAGGTGCGGCCGGCCTTCTGGTCCGGCTCCCAGTACGGCTTCAGCCGGTGGATGGGGGTCGGGTAGTAGACCGCGTTGCCGACGCCCGCCTCGGTGAGCTTCGCCATGGCGGCGTCGCGGTCACCGCGGATCCGGATCGTGTACTGGTGGTAGATGTGGCGCGCGCCTTCGGCGACGACCGGGGTGACCACGTTCGGCGCGGTGATGTGCGCGGAGAGGTACGCGGCGTTCGCGATGCGCTGCTCGGTCCAGCCCGGCAGCTTGGCGAGCTGGACCCGGCCGATGGCGGCGTTGACGTCGGTCATCCGCATGTTGGCGCCGACGATCTCGTTGGCGTAGCGCTGCTCCATGCCCTGGTTGCGCAGCAGCCGCAGGGTGCGGGCGACCTCGGCGTCGGCCGTGGAGATCATGCCGCCCTCGAGGCTGTGCATGTTCTTGGTGGGATAGAAGCTGAACGTGCCACCGGCGCCGAAGGCACCGACGGGGGTGCCGTGCAGGGCCGCGGCGTGCGCCTGGCAGGCGTCCTCCACCACGGCCAGCTTGTGCTTGTCGGCGATGGCCATGATCCGGTCCATCGCGGCCGGGTGGCCGTAGAGGTGCACCGGCATGATCGCGGCGGTGCGGGGCGTGATGGCGGCCTCGACGGCGGCCGGGTCGATGCAGTACGTGTCCGGGTCGATGTCCGCGAAGACGGCGTCGGCGCCGACCAGGCGCACGGCGTTGGCGGAGGCGGCGAACGAGAACGAGGGGACGATCACCTCGTCACCCGGGCCGATGTTCAAAGCCATCAGAAGGAGGTGCAGTGCGGAGGTACCGGAGTTGACGGCCACGCAGTGGCGCCCCTGTACCTGCTCCGAGAAGCCTTCCTCGAACGCGGCCACTTCCGGGCCCTGTACGACCCTGCCGCTGCGCAGCACGCGTACGGCGGCCTCGATCTCCTCTTCACCGATGACCGGGCGGGCAGCGGGGATGGGCTGCTCGTTGCTGCTCGGCATTGGACGTCCTCCTTGAACACCGCGAGAGCTCTATGTGGCAGAGGTCCGGGGCCTGCGGGGCGTTCTGTGGGCCACGCGAACCCCCCCGGCATGACGCCGACGCCCTACCGAGGAATGCTGGGAACCGGTCAGTCCGTGTAACCGGGCCGGCCACCGACCGTATTCTTCGGGACTGGTGGGCGGGGCCCCGACACGGCAGCAACCGCCGTCACATTATCAGGGATTTCCTAGTCAATTTCGGGCCCGTTAACAGCGCAAGGCATCGATTGCGCTACGAAAACCGCGTCCCGTCCCCCGATCATGGGGGACGGGACGCGACCGTTCAGCCAACAGTCATCGGCTGTTCAGCTTTCGACCGCTGCCGGCGCCGAGACCGTCACCGAGGGCGACGACTGCTGCTCCGCGGCTGCGGTCTTCTTCGACGCCGCCTTGGTGGCCTTCTTCGCGGTCGTCTTCTTCGCCACGGTCTTCTTGGCCGCCGTCTTCTTGGTGGCGGCCTTCTTCGCCGTGGCCTTCTTGGCGGTCTTGCGGGCAGCCGTCTTCTTGGCCGGGGCACCGTCCGTGGCGTCCGTGGTCTCGTCCGCCGCACCGCCGTCCGAGTCCGTCGTGGCCTCCGGGGCGGCGGCCTCGGCCTGCGCCCCCGTCGCCACCACGAGGACGGCCGCGTCATCGGCGCCCGACGGCGAACCGGCGGGAGCGCTGACCTTGCGCGTCGCCCGGCGACGCGCCCGCGGCGGAGCCGCGACCGGAGCCTCGGGCTCGACACCGGCGGCAACCGCCACCGGCTCGGACGCCTCGGCGACCGGCTCGGCGTCCGCGGGAGCCGTGGCAGCGGGCGCCACGATCTCGGCCGGGGCCTCCTCCGCGGCCTTCGGCGCACCGGCCGGGGCCGAGACCTTGCGGGTGGCCCGGCGACGGGTGCGGCCCGTCGGCGCCGGGGTCTCCTGCTCGGCAGGCTCCGGCGCGACGTCGGCCTGGGGCTGCTCGACCTGCACCGGCTCCGCCTGCGCGAGCTCGGTCTGCACCGGCTCGGTCTGCTTCGGCGCACCGGCCGGGGCGGTGGCCTTACGGGTGGCCCGGCGGCGACGACTGCCCCGCTTGGCCGCGGCCTCGGCCTCGGCGGCGCTCGAGTACAGCTCCTCGTCCGGCGTGAACTCGGGCTCGGGCAGCGCGACCGGCGCAGCGGCCTCCGCCGCGACCTCGGCCGCTGACTCCTCCGCCGGAGCTGCCTCGTGCACGTGCACGTGCTCGTGCTCCTGCTCGGCGCCGCCGCGGCCGCGCTTCTTGCCGCGCTTGCCGCCGCCACCCGTGGTGGCCGGCTGCTCCATGTGCACGATCACACCGCGGCCGTTGCAGTGGACACAGGTCTCCGAGAACGACTCCAGCAGCCCCTGGCCGACCCGCTTGCGGGTCATCTGGACCAGACCCAGCGAGGTGACCTCGGCGACCTGGTGCTTCGTACGGTCCCGGCCCAGGCACTCCAGCAGCCGCCGCAGCACGAGGTCCCGGTTGGACTCCAGCACCATGTCGATGAAGTCGATGACGACGATGCCGCCCAGGTCGCGCAGCCGCAGCTGGCGCACGATCTCCTCGGCCGCCTCCAGGTTGTTCCTGGTGACGGTCTCCTCGAGGTTGCCACCCTGACCGGTGAACTTGCCGGTGTTGACATCGACCACGATCATGGCCTCGGTCTTGTCGATCACCAGCGAACCACCGGACGGCAGCCAGACCTTGCGGTCCAGCGCCTTCATCAGCTGCTCGTCGATCCGGTAGGTCGCGAAGACGTCCACCTCGGAGGTCCAGCGGTTCAGCCGTTCCGCAAGATCGGGCGCGACGTGCGAGACATAGCCGTGGATGGTCTCCCAGGCCTCGTCACCACTGACGATGACCTTCGAGAAGTCCTCGTTGAAGATGTCGCGCACGACCCGGACGGTCATGTCCGGCTCGCCGTAGAGAAGGGTCGGGGCGTTTCCGCTCTTCGCCTTCTTCTGGATCTCCTCCCACTGCGCCTGGAGCCGCTCGACATCACGGCGCAGCTCGTCCTCGCTGGCGCCCTCCGCGGCGGTGCGCACGATGACGCCCGCGTCCTCGGGGACGATCTTCTTGAGGATGGTCTTCAGCCGGGCGCGCTCGGTGTCGGGCAGCTTGCGGCTGATGCCGGTCATCGAGCCCTCGGGCACGTACACGAGGTAGCGGCCGGGCAGCGAGACCTGGCTGGTCAGCCGGGCGCCCTTGTGGCCGATCGGGTCCTTGGTCACCTGGACCAGGACCGACTGGCCGGACTTCAGCGCGGACTCGATCCGGCGCGGGCCGTTGGCCATGCCCAGCGCCTCGAAGTTGACCTCGCCGGCGTACAGCACGGCGTTGCGGCCCTTGCCGATGTCGACGAAGGCGGCCTCCATCGACGGCAGGACGTTCTGCACCTTGCCGAGGTACACGTTGCCGACGTAGGAGGTCGACTGCTCCTTGTTGACGTAGTGCTCCACGAGCACGTTGTCCTCGAGGACGCCGATCTGGGTGCGGTCGCCGTTCTGCCGGACCACCATCACCCGCTCGACGGCCTCACGGCGCGCCAGGAACTCCGCCTCGGTGATGATCGGCACCCGGCGGCGGCCCTGCTCGCGGCCCTCACGGCGACGCTGCTTCTTCGCCTCGAGGCGGGTCGAGCCCTTGATGGACTGCACCTCGTCCGACGGCTCCGCCTTGGGGCGGGGCTCCCGGATCTTGACGACTGTGCGGTCCGGGTCGTCGGCACCGGACTCGCTCTCGGGGGACTCACCGCTGCGGCGACGGCGACGGCGGCGGCGACGGCTGCCGCTGGTTCCCGCTGCGGACGGCGTGCCGCCCTCGGCGTCCTCGTCCTCGTCGGCGTCCTCGGCCTCAGCGCCTTCGGCGTCCTCCGCCTCATCGGCGGCCTCGTGCTCATCGGGCTCGGAGGCTTCGCCGCGGCGACGGCGACGGCCACCACGGCGACGGCGGCGCGTGGGCCGGTCCTCGTACTCGTCGGACTCTTCGGACTCGGACTCGGCGGACGCCTCGGCCTCCTCCTCGGCCTCTTCCGCGACCTCGGGCTCAGCGGCCACTGCGGGCTCGGCGGTCTCAGCGCTCTCGGCGCGGCGACGGCGGCGACGACGCGAAGGCGTCTCCGCGACCGGGGCGGGCTGCTCGACGGCCTCCTCGGCCTCTTCTGCCGTCTCGTCCGAGTCCGCCGCCTCGGCGGCGGCAGCGGCGGCGGCCGTCTCCGGGGTCTGGAACATCGGCTCCGCGAACACGGGAGCCTGGAACACCGCGACCGCGGGACGGGCGGCGCGGCGGGCCCGCTCCGGCCTCTCGGCCTGGTCCTCGCGCTCTTCGCGCTTCGCACGCACCGGCTCCGCGGTGAACTGCGGCGCGGTCGCGCGGCGCCGGGTACGAACGGGTGCGGCCTCGGGGACCTCGGGCTCGGCGGGCTCGGTGGAGTCTGCGGACTCGGCCTCCCGCTCGGCCTGCGGAGTACCGGCAGGTGCCGCAGCACGGCGCGTGGCGCGGCGGCGACGGCCGGCCGGAGCCTGCTCGGCCTCGGCCTCGGCCGGAGCGGCCTCGGTGGTCTCAGCGGCCTCAGCAGTCGCCTCGGGCGTGGACACCTTGCGGCTCGCCCGGCGACGGGTACGGCCGCGCGGGGCCTCCTCTTCGGCCTGCTGCTCCGCCTGCTGGGCCTGCTCGGCCACCGACTCGGCCTCCGGTGCCCCAGCGGCGGAAGTGGCCCGACGGCGCTTGCGCGGTGCGGGCGCCTCAGCTGCGGCGGAAGTGTCCTCGGCGGCGGGCGCCGGGGCTGCGGCAGGCTCGGCGGCAGCCACAGCCTCGGCAGGCGAACCCGCGGGCGCCGTCGCCTTACGCGTGGCACGGCGGCGGGTACGCGGCGCGGCCGCCTCGGCGGAAGTGTCCTCGGTGACCGAAGCCGGTATGGCGGCGGCGACGGATGCCGTCACGTCGGTGACGGTCTCCACGGGGGTGGCACCCGCGGGCGAGCCCGCGGGGCGCGAGGCAGCACGGCGGCGACGCGGCGGAAGCGTGTCGCTCGGCGTGTTTCCGTTGTCTTCAGTGTTGTCCCCGGTCATACCGGGGTCGTTCGTCTCGAGCATGCGGGCGGTTCTCCCGTCAGGCTCCCGGGCGCTGCGTCGTGGTCCGGTCCGGTGGCCCGTCCGCGGTGGGCCGCGATGACCGCCGTCCGGGGCGCAAGCGCCGCACGGGAGCTGTGTGTTCGGCTCGCCGGTTCCGTACGCGATGTACGCACGGCCTGGCGAAAGTCTCCTGGTCTGAGCGCTGCCCGACCCTGGTGGCTCCCGAGTACAAGGGCGGCGCTTCGACGGCTGCCCCTACACGGGACCGGTACCCTCCGCCTCCCCCGGCATGGCCGGGAGATTCCGACGCGGTCGGTCAGGCGACCCCTGAGCGATCGGCTGGGGCGGCCATGACTGCCTCGCGGTCGGGCGCGAGCGGGTCGGTCACCGTGCCGGACTCCTCGTCGAAGAGCCCCTGCGCCAGCCTGGTCACCGCAGCGGGGACCGGCGGCGCCAGGTCGGCCACAGCTCGGAGACCGGACAGGACGTCGTCGGGTCGTACGGCAGGTGTCACGTGCCGAACAACCAGCCGCAGTATCGCACAGGGGCGCTCTCCGGGCCTATCAGGCTGTGGATACGACGCCTCCAGAGCGGCCACGGCGCCCCTGGAGTCGAAGCTGCGCATCCCGTTCTTGGTCTTGCGCTGGACCTGCACGGTCTCGGCCGCGAGGAACGCGTTCACGGCGTGCTCCGCGTCCTGCGGGGCCACGCCGTCGAGCCGCAGCTCCCAGACCGACGCGGTGAGCCGGTCCGCGAGCCCCGAGATCCGTGCCTCGACGGCGTCCGTGATGTCGAGCCCGTCCGGCAGCGACTCATCGAGCAGCGCCCGGAGCTTCTCGGGGTCCCGGGCCTCGGTGAGCGCGATCTCCAGATACTCGGCCTCGGAGCCCGTGCCCGTGGGTGCCGCGTTGGCGTAGGAGACCTTCGGGTGCGGGGTGAAGCCCGCCGAGTAAGCCATCGGCACCTCGGCACGGCGCAGCGCACGCTCGAACGCGCGCTGGAAGTCACGGTGGCTGGTGAACCGGAGGCGGCCGCGCTTGGTGTAGCGCAGTCGGATGCGCTGCACCGCGGGTGCGGGCGGCGGGCCTTCGGGCTGTCGCTTGCCCAGTGGTTCTTCTCCTCGGTGCGGGGCGGGCGCGGTGAAGCGCCGCCCTCTGGCCTGCGTGTGTCCCCTGGCGGCCCTCTCCCGGCTCACCCCCGCTGATGGGGGGAGACCTCGGGTCCGGGGGTCGGGGTACCTCCCAGGTTACGCGCTGGCGCCGGCACCGGTTCTCCGCCCCGCACCTCCCGTGGCCCGCCGACCAGGGCGTACCACGCCGCGCGGCGCGCCTCCCGCACGGTCTGACGTGCTGATACGAGCGCGCCGCGTACGGCCCGTCCGGCCGCGACCCCGGCCCTCTTGGCGGGGCCCCACACCTGGTCGCGTACGACGTGCCCGACCGGGGTGCACACCTCGCGGTAGAACCAGGCCACCGGGCGCCCGAGCAGATTCCAGGCGAGCCACTTCAGTGCCCGTCCGACGGTCCGCGAGACATGCCCGGCGATCCGCCAGGCAACCTTGAGCGCGTCGGCCGTCTCCCGCCCGAGTACGGCGAGGAAGCGCCCGACGGGGGCGAGTATCCAGCGGTGGACGAAGGCGACGGGGAGGATGACCAGCGCTCGGACGAGCCAGACCACGGCGGACCACAGCCCGAGCACGGCGGGGACGACGGCCCGGGCGTACAGCCAGGTCAGCCCGTGCCCGAGTGGGGTGAGCACCCACCGGTACAACGCGGTCCACGGCCA
>NZ_JBHWIW010000066.1:12121-30254 GCF_042731955.1 Streptomyces sp. NPDC059828
CACACGAACACCGCCCACACCAACCAACCCGCACCCCGGCCCAACGGCACCACCAGCACCCGGTACACCCACACCAGCCCATGCCCGAGTGGGGTGAGCACCCACCGGTACAACGCGGTCCACGGCCACACGAACACCGCCCACACCAACCAACCCGCACCCCGGCCCAACGGCACCACCAGCACCCGGTACACCCACACCAGCCCATGCCCCAGCGGGGTGAGCACCTTCCGGTAGAGCCAGAGAAGTGGCATGGCGATGCCGTACGTGGCCACCGGCACGATCACATAGCGCCACAGGGCGACCCACGGCCAGTGGAAGAGAGCCTGGGCGACCAGGGTGGCCACCCAGCCGACGGCCTGCCCGACGGGGACCAGCACGGTCGCGTACACATAGGCCAGCGCCCGCCGCAGCGGGCGCAGCAGCACCCGGTCCAGCAGCTTCGCGCAGACCACGAGCAGATCCCAGGCCATGCGTACGGGCACGACGACCAGCAGGACCACGATCCGCACCGGAATCCTGACGGCGACCGTGAGGCAGCCTTCGGCTTCGGCCGGCTCTGCGCGTTTCTCCAGTTCCACGGTGTGCATGGACGCGACAAGCGACCCCGGGGTTCCCGACGACGCGCGCCGGCTTCAGATATCGCGGCCGGCCGCCTCCGCTGCCTGGTCGGCCCGGGCCAGCAGGCGGTCCCGTCTGAGGGGCCACCACATCAGGTCAGCGAGGAGAAGCACGACCAGGAGCCACGAGGCGACGGTCTCGCCGGTGGAGCCCGTCACGGTGTCGTACACGGCGAGGGCGACCGCGAGCACGGTCACGAGCAGGACGGCCCAGCGGCGCAGCCGGTCCTCATCGGCGGCCCGGTGCAGGGCGTCGGCGTACTCGACGACCGCAGGCGCCAGCCGGGGATCGTCGACGGCCTCGCCGCGCCGGGTGGCGCGTACCACGGCCGCGCGGTCGGCGCGGTTCATGTCCTTGGCCGCAGGCCAGAGCCTGTGCATCCGGCGCGCCACCCGGGTCCCGTAGAACAGGCTCAGCACCACGAAGACCACCGCTGCGCCCGGCCATGACTGCGCCTCGATGAGGACGAACGCGGCGAGGAAGGCGCCGGCGGCGAGGCCGGCGCCCACTGCCCGGGTCGCCGGCCCCCGCTGCCACATCCAGCCCGGAACGAGAAGCACCCGTTCACGGTGGCCGTCGCCCGTCGAGGACGCAACCACCGCGACGGCACGTCGGCGCCGGCACACGCACACGGCGCACCACGCGCCCCCACGCTCAGGTCAGTGCGTGTGGCCGCCAGAGGCGGCGGCAGGCTGCTTCACCGTGAGCGGCAGCAGCTTCTTGCCGGTGGGGCCGATCTGAATGGTCGTGTCCATCTGCGGGCAGACACCGCAGTCGAAGCACGGCGTCCAGCGGCAGTCCTCGACCTCGGTCTCGTCGAGCGCGTCCTGCCAGTCCTCCCAGAGCCAGTCCTTGTCGAGACCGGAGTCCAGGTGGTCCCAGGGCAGGACCTCCTCGTACGCGCGCTCACGCGTGGTGTACCAGTCGACGTCGACGCCGAACGCCGGCAGCGTCTTCTCCGCGCACTGCATCCAGCGGTCGTACGAGAAGTGCTCGCGCCAGCCGTCGAAGCGGCCGCCGTCCTCGTAGACGGCGCGGATGACGGCGCCGACACGGCGGTCACCGCGGGAGAGCAGGCCCTCGATGATGCCCGGCTTGCCGTCGTGGTAGCGGAAGCCGATCGAGCGGCCGTACTTCTTGTCGCCGCGGATCTTGTCGCGCAGCTTCTCGAGGCGGGCGTCGGTCTCCTCGGCGGACAGCTGCGGGGCCCACTGGAAGGGGGTGTGGGGCTTGGGGACGAAGCCGCCGATCGACACCGTGCAGCGGATGTCGTTCGATCCGGACACCTCGCGTCCCTTGGCGATGACGTTGACCGCCATGTCGCCGATCTGGAGCACGTCGTCGTCCGTCTCGGTGGGCAGGCCGCACATGAAGTACAGCTTCACCTGGCGCCAGCCGTTGCCGTACGCGGTGGCGACGGTGCGGATCAGGTCCTCTTCCGAGACCATCTTGTTGATGACCTTGCGCATCCGCTCGGAGCCGCCCTCGGGGGCGAAGGTCAGACCGGAGCGGCGGCCGTTGCGGGTGAGCTCGTTGGCCAGGTCGACATTGAAGGCGTCGACACGGGTGGACGGGAGGGAGAGCCCGATCTTGTCCTCTTCGTACCGGTCCGCGAGGCCCTTGGCGATGTCGCCGATCTCGGTGTGGTCGGCGGAGGACAGCGAGAGCAGGCCGACCTCCTCGAAGCCGGTCGCCTTGAGGCCCTTCTCGACCATCTCGCCGATGCCGGTGATGCTGCGCTCCCGCACCGGGCGGGTGATCATTCCGGCCTGGCAGAAGCGGCAGCCGCGGGTGCAGCCGCGGAAGATCTCCACGGACATCCGCTCGTGCACGGTCTCGGCCAGCGGGACCAGGGGCTGCTTGGGGTAGGGCCACTCGTCGAGGTCCATCACGGTGTGCTTGGACACGCGCCACGGCACACCGGACTTGTTGGGGACGACGCGGCCGATACGACCGTCCGGCAGGTACTCGACGTCGTAGCAGCCCGGGATGTACACGGTGCCGGTCCTGGCGAGCCGGAGGAGCAGTTCCTCGCGGCCACCGGGGCGGCCTTCCGCCTTCCAGGCACGGATGATGCCGGTGATCTCCAGGACGGCCTGCTCGCCGTCGCCGATCACGGCCGCGTCGATGAAGTCGGCGATGGGCTCGGGGTTGAACGCCGCGTGGCCGCCCGCAAGCACGATCGGGTCGTCGATCGTGCGGTCCTTGGCCTCCAGCGGGATGCCCGCGAGGTCGAGGGCCGTCAGCATGTTGGTGTAGCCGAGCTCGGTGGAGAAGCTCAGCCCGAACACGTCGAACGCCTTCACCGGGCGGTGGCTGTCCACGGTGAACTGCGGCACGTCGTGCTCGCGCATCAGCTCCTCGAGGTCCGGCCAGACGCTGTAGGTGCGCTCGGCGAGCACGCCCTCACGCTCGTTCAGTACCTCGTAGAGGATCATGACGCCCTGGTTGGGCAGCCCGACCTCGTACGCGTCGGGGTACATCAGTGCCCAGCGGACGTCGCACTCGTCCCACGGCTTGACGGTGGAGTTCAGCTCACCGCCGACGTACTGGATGGGCTTCTGCACATGCGGGAGCAGAGCTTCGAGCTGTGGGAAGACCGACTCGGCAGACATCTCGAACCTTCGTGGACTGGCAGGGGGCGATTCTCAAGCGTAACCCGGCCGGAATCACCCCTCGTACGCCGTTGCCGGAAGCTCACTTGGAGAGTGACGCCCTCAGTCCCGGCCTTGACGCCTTTGCCCACACTCCGGGCAGCTCACGCTCCCGCCGCGCCGCCAGGGCTTCCTCGTGGCCGTGGAGCAGCCCCCAGGTGAAGGAGGGCTCCCCCGCCGCGTGGGCCTGGATCGCCAGGTCGCGCAGTGTTCCGCGGGCGACGACGCTGTCCTGGTGGTCGCCGAGCACGGTCTGGACGGCCTTCATCCGGCGGGCGAGCTTTTTGGCGGGTTTACCCAGGGCGGGGGTGGCGGCTTCGGCGGCGTAGCGGGCCCGCTTGGCGGCCTTGCGGGCGTCGTGCATGGCGAGGTCGCGCTCATGACCCGCGGGGAGGCCGAGAGCGTGCTCGACCCGGTGGGCGAGCCGTTCGTAGTCCCTGATCACGGCCTTGGGCAGGGCGGTGGCAGGGTCGGCGGTGGCGGCCTTGAGCAGCGGAGGTTCGTCGAGGAGGGCGTCCAGCATGTCGAGGAGGCCGAGGTAGCGCTTGCCGTCCAGTACGGCGACGGAGCGGCGGCGTGCGTCGGAGCGGTGGGCGGTCCCCCAGGTCCGCAGGCGTCCACGTACCGGGCCCAGCAGCAGGGGCCTGGGAAGTGCCTCGACCCGGGCGAGGAGCCGTTCGGCCAGCACTTCCTGATCGCGGGCGACGCCGAGCTCACCGGCGAGCCACTTGAGCTCGTCGCCCAGCGGGTCGGTGACGGCACGGTCGATGATCTTCCGGTAGGTCTTGAAGCCGCTGCGCATACGGCGGGTGGCCACGCGCATCTGGTGGACCGCGTCAGGCAGATCGCGGCGTACGGCGGGGTCCAGCGCGATGATGGCGTCCCGCTGCTCCCTCAGATAGGCGAGCACGTACTCGCCCGCGTGCTTCCGCTTCAGCCGTGCCCCGCGGTCCCTGACGGTCTCCGCGGCCTGCGGCGCCTTGGGGGCGGTGTGCCCCTTGCCCGTACGCCGCGGCGCGGTGTCGGCGTCACGCGTTGACTCCAGGACTTCGGCGGAGTCGGCCACGGGCACGGGCGGTGCCGGGGAGGGCCCCGTGCCGGTTCCGCCGGGCTCCGATGTCTCCGCGAGCGCGCGCGCCAGTTTGGATGCCGACGACGAGCGCCGGATGCCCGACTTGCGCAGGCGCTTGTCGAGGGCGTCGAGCACCGCGGGATCGGCGTCGTCGGCGAGCTCGACCTCGATCTCCGTCCAGGAAGCGGTGCCCCCGCCGTCGCCGAGGCGCTCGGCCCGTACCGAGTCGACGCTGAGCTCTGCCAGCAGCTCCCCCTGGGCGTCGGCGAGATGGCTGACCTTCCGGGAGGAGAGCAGCCGGACGACGGGCACGAGGACGTCGTCGCGTACGCGGGAGCGGAGCAGCGCGTGCAGGGCCCGGGGCAGTGCGTCGGCGAGCGGGACGCGGATCTCGTCGCGGATGCCCGTGGCTACGGGGAACTTGAGATGCCAGCCCTCGTCGCCGCCGCCGGTGCGGCGGCGCAGCGTGATCCCGTCGGCGGCGAGCCGCAGCCCGGTGGTGTCGTAGTAGACGGCGTCGAGTTCGGTGACGCCTCTGTCGGTGACGTCGTGGACCCCGGCATGGCCGGTCAGGTCGGGGACGCTGGTCTCTCCGGTGGCTTCGTACTTCCGCTCGATCTCTCGCTTCGTGTCCGCCATGAAGAAAATCTAGACCGCTCGGCGGCCTTGCGTCAGTACGCGGTCTGCGGCTCCGGCGAGGTCGCTGCGCCCCGGCAGCGCCCCAAGGCGCCGCGGCGAACTGCGCCACCAGCCACGATGGTGAGGCAGACGACCGATGGCGCTCACGGCACTCACCCGGGATTTCCCCGAAGCGCTCACGCGGACATGGGGCGCTGCACCTTGATCGACTGGAGTAGTCCGACCGCCACCCAGACCGCGAACATCGACGAACCGCCGTACGAGACGAACGGCAGCGGCAGTCCGGCCACGGGCATGATGCCGAGGGTCATGCCGATGTTCTCGAAGGCCTGGAAGGCGAACCAGGCGATGATCCCGGCCGCGACGATGGTGCCGTACAGCTCGGTGGTCTCGCGGGCGATCCGGCAGGCACGCCACAGCACCACGCCGAGCAGGAAGAGGATGAAACCGGCTCCGAGGAAGCCCAGCTCCTCTCCCGCCACCGTGAAGACGAAGTCCGTCTGCTGCTCGGGTACGAACTGGCCGGTGGTCTGGGAGCCCTTGAAGAGGCCGGTGCCGAGCAGTCCGCCGGAGCCGATGGCGATACGTGCCTGGTTGGTGTTGTAGCCGACGCCGGCCGGGTCGAGCTCGGGGTTGGCGAAGGCCGCGAAACGGTTGATCTGGTACTCGTCGAGCAGTCCGAGCATGGTGACGAGTACCGCGCCCGCGACTCCGGCGCCGATCAGTCCGAGTACCCAGCGGTTGGAGGCCCCGGAGGCCAGCAGCACCCCGAGCACGATCACCACCATCACCATGACCGAGCCGAGGTCCGGCATCAGCATGACGATCCCCATCGGGATGGCCGCGAGGCCCAGCGATTTGGCGACGATCCTGTGGTCGGGGATTTCCTGGTCGCCCGCGTCGACCTGGGCCGCGAGCAGCATCGCCATCCCCAGAATGATCGTGATCTTCACGAATTCGGAGGGCTGGAGCGAGAAGCCGCCGCCGATGACGATCCAGGCGTGGGCGCCGTTGATGGTGGCGCCGAGCGGGGTCAGCACCAGAAGGACCAGCAGCACCGAGATCCCGTACAGCACCGGCACGGCTCCGCGCAGGGTGCGGTGGCCGAGCCAGACGGTCCCGGCCATCAGCGCCAGGCCGATCCCGGTGTTCAGCGCATGGCGGAAGAGGAAGTAGTACGGGTCGCCCTGGTTGAGCTCGGTGCGGTTGCGGGTGGCCGACCACACCAGCAGCGCCCCGATGACGGACAGCGCGATGGCGGACAGGAGCATCGGCCAGTCGAGCCGACGCAGTATCGAGTCGCGGGCGGTGAGCCTCGCCCAGGAGCCGCGGTCGGGCGCGTAGCGGGCGACCGAGAAGCCGTTGGATCCGGACACGTCAGTCCCTCCGTCCCGTGGCGGGCGGGCCCGCGAGTACCGGGTCCTCCGGCTTCGGGGCCTGCGGGGCGTAGGGCTTGATGGCGGGCGCGTCGATGGAGCCGTCGGGCTGGACCTTGGGCAGCGCCTTCTGCGGCTGGGGCAGCAGGGCCTTCTTCAGGTCCTGGTTGCCTTCCATGTCGAGTCCGTAGAGGGCGTTGTAGATGTTGCGCACGGCGGGCCCGGAGGCCCCGGAGCCCGTACCACCCTGGGAGATCGTCATGATGATCGAGTACTCCTTGGTGTACGTGGCGAACCACGAGGTCGTCTGCTTGCCGTGGACCTCGGCCGTACCGGTCTTGGCGTGCATCGGGATCTTGTCCTGCGGCCAGCCACCGAATCGCCAGGCGGCGGTACCGCGGGTCGCGACTCCCGCGAGGGCTTCGTCTATCAACGCCTGGGTCTTGGTGCTCATCGGCAGCTTGCCGTGGGACGCGGGCTTGATCTCCCGCACCCGCTTGCCGTCCGCGCTGACGACCGCCTTGCCGACGCTCGGGTTGTAGAGCGTGCCGCCGTTGGAGATGGCCCCGTAGATGGTGGCCATCTGGATGGGGGTGACGAGCGTGTCGCCCTGCCCGATGGAGTAGTTGACGGAGTCACCGGCGCGCATGAGATTGCCTTCGAGGCAGTTCTCGTAGGAGAGCTGCTGGATGTACGTGCCGCCCTTCTTGCCGATCTTGCACCAGTAGTCCTTGTTGGCCTCCCAGAACTTCTGCTTCCAGCGGCGGTCCGGGACGCGTCCGGTGACCTCGTTGGGCAGGTCGATCCCGGTCTCGGCGCCGAGGCCGAACTGGTGGGCGGTCTTGTAGAACCAGTCGGCGGGGTTCTTCTTCGGCTTGATCCCGCCGTCCTTCTTCCACTGCTGGTGGGCGAGCGCGTAGTAGACGGTGTCGCAGGAGACCTCGAGGGCCTGGCCCAGGGTGATGCTGCCGTGACCCTGGGACTCGAAGTTGGTGAAGACCTGGTTGCCGATCGAGTACGAGCTCGGGCAGGGATAGCGGCCGTTGAAGTCGTAGCCCGCGTTGACCGCGGCGGTGGTGGGGACGACCTTGAAGATCGAGCCGGGGGCCGCCTGCCCCTGGATGGCCCGGTTGAGCAGCGGGAAGTTGGACTTCTTTCCGGTGAGCTGTGCGTAGTCCTTGGCGGAGATCCCACCGACCCAGGCATTGGGGTCGTAGGTGGGCAGTGAGGCCATCGCCACGATCCGGCCGGTCTTGGCCTCCATGACCACAACGGCGCCGGAGTCGGCCTTGTAGTTCTCGCCGGTGTTGTCGTCGAAGACCTTGCGGGCCTCCTTCATCGCGTGGTTCAGCTCCCACTCGGCGACCGCCTGGACGCGGGCGTCGATGGAGGTGACCACATTGGCGCCCGGCTCGGCCTTGTCGGCCTTGGCCTCGCCCATGACGCGTCCCAGATTGTCGACCTCGTAGCGGGTGACGCCGGCCTTTCCGCGCAGCTCCTTGTCGTAGGTGCGCTCCAGACCCGAGCGGCCGACCTGGTCGGAGCGGAGGTAGGGCGAGTCGCTGTCCTTCGCCTTCTCCAGCTCCTCGTCGGTGACGGGCGAGAGATAGCCGAGCACCTGGGCGGTGTTCGACTTGCCGGGGGCCGGGTAACGGCGTACGGCAGTGGGCTCCGCGGTGATCCCGGGAAAGTCCTCGGCGCGTTCGCGGATCTGGAGGGCCTGCTGGGTGGTGGCCTCGTCGGTGACCGGGATGGGCTGGTAGGGCGAACCGTTCCAGCAGGGCTGCGGGGTCTCGGAGTCGCACAGCCGGACCTTGTCCATGACGTCCTTCGGCTTCATGCCGAGGACCCCGGCGAGCCGGGTGAGCACGCCTTTGCCGTCGTCCTTCATCTTCAGCAGCTCGGTGCGCGAGGCGGAGACCACGAGGCGGGTCTCGTTGTCCGCGAGCGGCACACCGCGCGCGTCGAGGATGGAGCCGCGGACGGCGGGCTGGACGACCTGCTGGACGCCGTTGCCCGATGCCTCCCTGGCGTACTCGTCACCGTTGCGGATCTGGATGTACCAGAGCCTCCCGCCGAGGGTGGCGAGGAGTGAGAAGACCAGGACCTGGATGACCACCAGCCGGATCTGCACCCGGGGCGTCCGCCCGGTCTCGGGAATGTTGGTCACGCTGCCGAACCCCCTCAGGTCACAGTCGCTTGATGCCCTTGATACGGCCCGCTCGAGAAGCCCTCGACTTGGCCGCCTTCACCCGCAGCCCTCCGCCGCGCTGGCTGCCGATGCGCAGCCCGGTGCCGAAGGAGGTCCAGCCGCCGGACACGTCGCCCGCGCCGGCCTGGCTCTCGGACAGCGGATCGCTCTCCGCCCGTCTGGCCAGGGCCATGATCAGCGGCACGGTGAACGGTGCCAGCAGCAGGTCGTACACGGCCGCGGTGAACATCAGTGAGCCGAGGCCGACATGGCGTGCGGCGGTGTCGCCGACGAGGGCTCCGACGCCCGCGTAGAGCAGGGTCGATCCGATCGCGGCGCCGACGACCACGAGCATCGGGGCGGTGGCCGAGTTGAGCCTGCCGTTGTCCGGCTTGAACAGGCCCGCGCAGTAGCCGATGAGACACAGCACAAGGGCGTAGCGCCCGGCGGCGTGGTCGGCGGGCGGGGCGAGATCGGTCAGCAGGCCCGCCCCGAAGCCGATGAGCGCGCCGCTGGTGTGCCCGTACACGAGTGCGAGGGCGAGCACGACGAGCAACATCAGATCGGGGACGGCGCCCGGGAGCTGGAGCCTCGCCAGCACGGTGACCTGGATGACCAGGGCAACCACGACGAGGGTGGTGGAGAGCAGCATCCGGTTGAAGCGCATCATGGTCGGCTCCTACTTCCTTTCGCTACTCGTCGTCCGTGCCGGTGTCCGTACCGGCGCTGCCTGTGTCCGTGGGTTCGGCCGGGTCTCTGCGTGCGGCAGTGTCCGCGTCCGTGCCCGTACCAGGGTCTGTGCCGGGTGCGTCGTCCGGCGCCGTGGCCGTGCCGGGGGCATCGGCGGCGGCGCCGTCGGCATCGCCTGCGCCGTCGGTGCCCGCTGACGGTGTCACCGTGACGGTGACCGTCGGCGTCGGCTTCGCCTTGGGCTTCGGCGGCAGGACCGAGTCGCGCGGATCGGTGCGGGGAGCCTGGACCACCACGCCGATGATGTCGAGCTTGGAGAACGACACATACGGGCGTACGGAGATGTTCCGGGTCAGGTCGCCACCCGAGGGGTCGACCCGGACGACCTCGCCGACCGGCACACCGGGCACGAACGGCCGTCCTGCCTGGGAGCCGAAGGTGACCAGCCGGTCGCCCTTGCGCACTTTGGCCTTGCCGTTGAGGAGTTGCACGGACAGCGGCCGGTCGCCCTGACCGGTCGCGAAGCCCAGTTCGTCGGTGCGTTCCATCCGGGTGCCGACGGTGAAGTCCGGGTCGCTGGCGAGCAGTACGGTCGAGGTGTCCGGTCCGACCGTGGTGACCCGGCCGACCAGCCCGTCGCCGTTGATCACCGTCATGTCGCGGGCGATGCCGTCCCGCGAGCCGATGTCGATGGTCACGGTCCACGAGAAGCCCTGGGCCGCCCCTATGGCGACGACCTCCGCGCCCTTGATGCCGTACTGGCCGCTGGCGGCCTTCTTCAGCATGGCGTCGAGCTGCCGGACGCGACTCTGGTTGCGGGCGTCACTGCCGAGCCGCACCTTGAGGGCGGCGTTCTCCCGTTCGAGTACGGCGATGCGGTCATGGCGCTTGCCCGAGTCGCGGATCGCTCCTATCGCGTTGCCGAGCGGGTCGACGGCCGCCGCCACACCGTTCTCGACCGGACCGAAGACAGTGGCGGCGGCCTGCCGGGCGCCGTCCACCGGTGACTCCTGACCGCCCCTGATATCCACCGTGATCAGCGCGAACGCGATGGCGATCAGCAGGACCAGGAGCAGCCGGCTCTCTTTGGTGTCCCTCACGTGCGGCGGCCGTGCCTTCCTCGTCGGACTGTCGAACTGGGTGTTCCGGGTGTGGCTGGTGTGCCCTGATGTGCGTGTGGCGGCTCTGTGCCCCTATATCGAGGTCCAGGGGTGGGCGTTACCGGCGCGGCTGGGCGTCGAGCACCTGCTGGAGCGCCTCGAACTCCTCGACGCACTTGCCCGAACCGAGCGCCACCGAGTCCAGGGGGTCCTCGGCGATGTGGATGGGCATGCCGGTCTCATGGCGCAGTCTCTCGTCGAGACCGCGCAGCAGGGCACCGCCACCGGTGAGGACGATGCCGCGGTCCATGACGTCACCGGACAGCTCGGGCGGGCACTTGTCGAGCGTGGTCTTCACGGCGTCCACGATCGCGTTGACCGGTTCCTCGATGGCCTTGCGCACCTCGGCGGCGGAGATGACCACGGTCTTGGGCAGACCGGAGACCAGGTCACGCCCGCGGATCTCGGTGTGCTCGTCCGCCGCCAGGTCGAAGGCCGAACCGATGGTGAGCTTGATGCTCTCTGCGGTCCGCTCACCGAGCAGGAGGCTGTACTCCTTCTTGACGTGCTGGATGATCGCGTTGTCCAGTTCGTCGCCCGCGACCCGGATGGACTGCGCCGTGACGATGCCACCGAGGGAGATCACGGCCACCTCGGTGGTGCCGCCGCCGATGTCCACGACCATGTTGCCGGTGGCCTCGTGGACCGGGAGACCGGCACCGATCGCGGCGGCCATCGGCTCCTCGATGATGTGCACCTGGCGGGCACCGGCCTGGGTCGACGCCTCGATGACGGCGCGGCGCTCCACCCCGGTGATCCCGGACGGCACACAGACCACGATCCGGGGACGCGCCGCCCAGCGGCGCTTGTGGATCTTGAGGATGAAGTAGCGGAGCATCCGCTCGGTGATCTCGAAGTCGGCGATCACACCGTCCTTCAGCGGGCGTACCGCCACGATGTTCCCCGGCGTACGGCCGATCATCTTCTTGGCTTCGGAGCCCACCGCGAGGATGCCGCCGGTGTTGGTGTTGATGGCGACGACGGAGGGCTCGTTGAGAACGATCCCCCGGCCCCTGACGTACACCAGCGTGTTGGCGGTCCCGAGGTCGACAGCCATGTCACGGCCGATGAACGACATTGAGTTCCCCTTGTTTCCCATGAGGATGCGTCGGGCCTTCCCAAATCGAGCTTTGATGGCTTTTCAGGTAGGCGAGGAGGGTCCTGCGACGTGAAGGGTTCCCATCGTAGTGCCGCATGCGGGGCAACCGCGCGCTGGGCCCACCTCAATAAGGGTGACGATGAGTCGGGGTGAAGCGTTCCCGCTATGACAGTACGTATACCGAAGGGCGACCGAAATTCCTTCGGCCGCCCCAGGCTATGGGCACTGCATGGCTGACGACTGATCAGGAAAGGCCCGGGAAGAAAATCTTCAGCTCCCGCTCGGCGGACTCCTCGGAGTCCGAGGCGTGGATCAGGTTTTCCCGGACGATCGTGCCGAAGTCACCCCTGATGGAACCCGGCGCGGCGGCGATGGGGTCGGTGGGGCCCGCCAGGGCGCGCACGCCCTCGATGACCCGCTCACCCTCGACCACCAGGGCCACTACGGGGCCGGAGGACATGAAGGCCACCAGCGGCTCGTAGAAGGGCTTGCCCTTGTGCTCGCCGTAGTGCTGCTCCAGGGTGTCCTGGTCCAGCTCGCGCAGCTCCAGCGCGGTGATCTGCCAGCCGGCCTTCCGCTCGATACGGCCGATGATCTCGCCGATCAGACTGCGGCGGACGGCGTCGGGCTTGAGCAGGACGAGCGTGCGCTGGCTCACGTGCGGGCTCCTTCGAGTGTGGATTTACTGCACTTCAGAGGCTACAGGGCGCCCTGAGCGACCCCTCAGCCAGCGTCCGGCCGGGGCCTCAGCCGGCTTCCGGGCCCGTTGCCGCCGCGACGGCGGTCTCCTGCCGCGCGAACCTGGCCTTCGCCTCGTCCACCTTGCGCCCGTAGTGCACGGACGCCCACCACAGCCCCGCGAAGACCACGCCCAGGATGAACATCATCGGTACGACGAAGCCGCTCGCGATCAGCCCGAGCTGAAGGGCCCAGCCAAGCTGCACCCCACCGGGCCGGGTGATCATTCCGCACAGCAGTACAGAGAGGACCATCGCGATCCCGCACACCGTCCAGACCGTGGCCATGGACAGATCGGGATTCTTCATGGCGACGAGACCGGCGAAGCCGATGACGAAGAATTCACCGATCAGAGTGGAGGCACAGAGCGTACGCATTCTTTCACCCCTTCCCGAGCAGCAGCCGGGCCTCGCCGACCGTGATCACGGAACCGGTCACAAGGACCCCGGCGCCCGAATACTCCGCCTCTTCCTCGGCCAGCGTGATCGCGGCTTCCAGGGCGTCATCGAGCCTTGGTTCGACGACCACGCGTTCGTCGCCGAAGACCTCCACGGCGATCGCCGCCAGCTCGTCGGCGTTCATGGCGCGGTGGCTGGAGTTCTGGGTGACGACGATCTCCGTGAAGACCGGCTCGAAGGCCTCGAGCACGGCCTTGACGTCCTTGTCGTCGCTCGCGCCGACCACGCCGATGAGCCGGGAGAACCCGAACGCCTCCGTGACACCGTCGGCGGTGACCCGCGCGCCCGCGGGATTGTGCGCGGCGTCCAGGATGACGGTCGGGCTGCGGCGTACGACCTCGAGCCTGCCGGGGGAGGTGACGGAGGCGAAGGCGGCACGCACGGTCTCCATGTCGAGCGTCCGGGCGTGCTGGTCTCCGACGCCGAAGAACGCCTCGACCGCGGCCAGCGCCACCGATGCGTTGTGCGCCTGGTGGGCGCCGTGGAGCGGGAGGAAGACCTCCTCGTACTCCCCGCCGAGCCCGCGCAGGGTCACGAGCTGTCCGCCCACCGCGACCTCACGGGAGACCACGCCGAACTCCATGCCCTCGCGGGCCACCGTGGCGTCCGCTTCGACGGCCTTCTTCAGCATGACCTGCGCGGCCTCGACCGGCTGCTGCGCCAGGATGACCGTGGCGCCCTGCTTGATGATCCCCGCCTTCTCGGCGGCGATCTCGGCGGGAGTGCCGCCGAGCCGGTCGGTGTGGTCCAGGGAGATCGGGGTGATCACGGCCACCGACCCGTCGATGACGTTGGTCGCGTCCCAGCCGCCGCCCATGCCGACCTCGACCACGGCCACGTCCACCGGCGCGTCGGCGAAGGCGGCGTACCCCATGCCGGTCAGCACCTCGAAGAAGGAGAGCCGGTAGTCCTGGGAGGCGTCGACCATGTCGACGTACGGCTTGATGTCCTGGTAGGTCGCGATGAAGCGCTCGGCCTCCATCGGCACCCCGTCGAGGCTGATCCGCTCGGTGATCGACTGGACGTGCGGGGAGGTGTAGCGACCGGTGCGCAGCTCGAAGGCGCCGAGCAGCGCCTCGATCATGCGGGCGGTGGAGGTCTTGCCGTTGGTGCCCGTGATGTGGATCGAGGGGTACGCGTGCTGCGGCTCCCCCAGGAGGTCCATCAGCGCCTTGATCCGGCTGACGGACGGCTCCAGCTTGGTCTCGCCCCAGCGGCTCGCCAGCTCCTGCTCGATCTCGCGCAGGGCCTTGTCCACCTCGGGATCGGCGGGGCGCGCGGGCACCTGGTCACCACGGGGCGGCCCGGCCTGGGTGCGCAGCGTACGGCTGCCGGCCTCGATCACCGCCAGGTCCGGGTCGCGGTCGGATTCGGCGTCGACGATCTCGTCGAACGCGTCGGGGTCATCGAAGGGGCGCGGCTGCTGCTCACTCACGCAGCCAGTTTACGGAGGCCGCGCGGCGGAGCCGACGGGGCCGGGGGTGTAACGGGCGGACGTGACGCAATCGACTTCGGACGTCCTTGGTCATGGCCTGGCCCGTGCACGCACGAGACCCCCGGAGCCTGGCTGCGCCAGGTTCGGCTCCGGGGGCCTGTCGGGCTTTGTACGGCTCAGCCCTGGGGCAGCTTCGCGAGCTGGTTCTCGATACGCGTGATGTCCTCGTCCGCCTTCGCGAGCCGCGTACGGATCTTCTCGACCACGTTGTCCGGGGCCTTGGCCAGGAACGCCTCGTTGCCCAGCTTGGCCTCCGCCTGCTGGCGCTCCTTCTGCGCCGCCGCCAGGTCCTTGGCGAGGCGCTTGCGCTCAGCCGCCACGTCGATGGTGCCGGACAGGTCCAGCGCCACCTCGGCGCCCGCGACCGGAAGGGTGGCGGTCGCGGTGAAGCCGTCGCCCTCCGGCTGGAGCCGCAGGAGCTGCCGGATGGCCGCCTCGTGCGGAGCCAGCGCGGTCCCGTCGAGGCTGAGGCGGGCGGGGACCCGCTGGCCGGGCTGGAGGCCCTGGTCGGCGCGGAAGCGGCGGACCTCGGTGATCACGGACTGGAGGGACCCGATCTCCCGCTCGGCCGCCTGGTCGCGGAAGCCGCTGTCGGTCGGCCAGTCGGCGATGACGACCGACTCACCACCCGTAAGAGTGGTCCAGAGGGTCTCGGTGACGAACGGCACGATCGGGTGCAGCAGTTTCAGGGTGACGTCGAGGACCTCGCCGAGGACGCGCTTGGAGACCTCGGCCGCCTCGCCGCCCGCCTGGAACGTGGTCTTGGACAGCTCGACGTACCAGTCGAAGACCTCGTCCCACGCGAAGTGGAACAGCGCGTCGGACAGCTTGGCGAACTGGTAGTCCTCGTAGTACGCGTCGACCTCGGCGACCACCGTGTTCAGCCGCGACAGGATCCAGCGGTCGGTCGCCGACATCCGCTCGGGCGAGGGCAGCGGGCCCTCGACCGTGGCGCCGTTCATCAACGCGAAGCGCGTGGCGTTCCAGATCTTGTTGGCGAAGTTGCGCGAGCCCTGGACCCAGTCCTCGCCGATCGGGACGTCGACACCCGGGTTGGCGCCGCGCGCCAGCGTGAAACGCAGCGCGTCGGAGCCGTACTTGTCCATCCAGTCCAGCGGGTTGACCGCGTTGCCGAAGGACTTCGACATCTTCTTGCCGAACTGGTCGCGGACCATGCCGTGCAGGGCGATGGTGTGGAACGGCGGGGTGCCGTCCATCGCGTACAGGCCGAACATCATCATCCGGGCGACCCAGAAGAAGAGGATGTCGTAGCCGGTGACCAGGACGGAGTTCGGGTAGAACTTCGCGAGGCTCTCGGTCTGCTCGGGCCAGCCGAGCGTGGAGAACGGCCACAGACCGGACGAGAACCAGGTGTCCAGGACGTCGGTCTCCTGGGTCCAGCCATCGCCGGACGGGGGCTGCTCGTCGGGACCGACGCAGACGATCTCGCCGTTCGGGCCGTACCAGACCGGGATGCGGTGGCCCCACCAGAGCTGGCGCGAAATGCACCAGTCGTGGAGGTTGTCGACCCAGTCGAAGTACCGCTTCTCCATCTCGTGCGGGTGGATCTTGACCTTGCCGTCGCGGACCGCGTCACCGGCGGCCTTCGCCAGCGGGCCGACCTTGACCCACCACTGCATGGACAGCCGCGGCTCGATGGTGGTCTTGCAGCGAGAGCAGTGGCCGACGGAGTGGACGTACGGGCGCTTCTCGGCGACGATCCGGCCGTCGGCGCGCAGGGCGGCGACAATGGCGCTGCGGGCTTCCAGCCGGTCCAGGCCCTGGAACGGCCCGTGCGCGGTGATGACCGCACGCTCGTCCATGACGGCGAGGTTCGGCAGGCCGTGCCGCTGGCCGATCTCGAAGTCGTTGGGGTCGTGCGCGGGCGTGACCTTGACCGCGCCCGTGCCGAACTCGGGGTCGACGTGCTCGTCGGCGACGACGGGGATCCGGCGGCCGGTGAGCGGCAGCTCGATCTCGCGGCCGACGAGGTGCTTGTAGCGCTCGTCCTCGGGGTGGACCGCGACAGCGGTGTCGCCGAGCATCGTCTCGGCTCGGGTGGTCGCGACGACGATGGAGTCGTCGCCCTCGCCGTACCGGATCGAGACCAGCTCGCCGTCGTCGTCCTGGTACTCGACCTCGATGTCCGAGATGGCCGTCAGACAGCGCGGGCACCAGTTGATGATGCGCTCGGCTCGGTAGATCAGCTCGTCGTCGTAGAGCTTCTTGAAGATGGTCTGGACGGCCTTCGACAGGCCCTCGTCCATGGTGAAGCGCTCACGGGACCAGTCCACACCGTCGCCTAGGCGCTTCATCTGCCCGGAGATCTGGCCGCCCGACTCGCCCTTCCACTGCCAGACGCGCTCGACGAACGCCTCACGGCCCAGGTCGTGCCGGGACTTGCCCTCCTTGGCCAGCTCACGCTCGACGACGTTCTGCGTGGCGATACCCGCGTGGTCCATACCGGGCTGCCACAGCGTCTCGTAGCCCTGCATCCGCTTGCGGCGGGTGAGGGCGTCGATCAGCGTGTGCTCGAAGGCATGGCCCAGGTGCAGGCTCCCGGTGACGTTCGGCGGCGGGATGACGATCGTGTACGGGGGCTTCTCGCTCTTCGCGTCCGCCTCGAAGTAACCGCGCTCTACCCAGCGCTCGTACAGCTTCCCCTCTACCTCGGCCGGCGCGTACTGGGTCGGCAGTTCGGGGTTGCTGGCTGGCTGATGCTGAGTGTTCTCGGTCACGGGCCACAGTTTAGAGGTGTCACGGTCGCGTTCTGAAACGGGAATCTTCGGTAACGGTCCGAGACCCTGTGCAGCGGGGCGCTGCCGGTTCCGACAGGATGTTCGGAACGCATAAGCACCTGGAGGGGAACCCAGTAATGAGTTACAACCAGCCGGGCCCGTACGGCGGTCAGCCGCCCCAGCAGCCAGGACCCTACGGCCAGCCGCCGCAGCAGCCGGGCCCGTACGGCCAGCCGCCGCAGGCTCCCGCCCAGCCCGGCTACGGTGCACCGCAGGGTGCACCGCCGCAGCACGGCACGCCGCCCGGCTACGGCTACCCGGGCCAGCCCCAGCAGCCCGGGCCCTATGGCCAGCCGCCCCAGCAGCCCGGGCCCTACGGGCAGCAGCCGGGGCCGTACGGCCAGCCGCCGCAGCAGCCCCCGTACGGCGCGGGCCCGGGAGCGTACCCGCCCCCGCCGCCGGCGCAGGGCGGCGGTAAGAAGACCGGGCTGATCCTCGGCGCGGTCGCGGTGGTCGTGGCCATCGGTGTGGGCGCGTACTTCGTGCTCGGCGGCGGCTCGACGCTCGCGGACGACGGCGCGCACAAGCTCACCACCCCCGCGAAGGTCCTCGGCGACTACAACCGTGTGACCAACGACGGCGAGGCCGGCAGCAAGGACAAGTCCGTCACCGGGGAACTGGAGAAGAGCGGGGTCAAGGACGCCAAGTCCATCCTCGCTCAGTACACGACGGCGGACATCAGCAAGTTCAACCCCTCGGACCCCAGTTCGATGCCTGACATGAAGACGGCCAAGGGCATCTCGTTCTTCGGCGCCTACGGCAAGATCGACGACCCGAAGAAGGCGCTGGACGGACTCTTCGCAGAGATCAACAAGGAGTCCGCCGAGGACAGCGGCAAGGACAGCGCCAAGGGAAAGCTCATCGGGACGCCCGAAGAGGTCAGCCCTGACGGCTTCGACAACGGCATCATGAAGTGCCAGGCCGCGGAAGGCCCTGACCCGGTCACCAAGCAGACCAAGACCGACTGGTTCTGCGTCTGGGCCGACTACAGCACCATCGCGATGGTGTCCCCGGGCGACGCGACCAAGGGCGTGGACAAGGACACGGCCATGGACATCACGGCCAAGCTCCGCAACGCGGTCCGCGTCAAGGCCTGATCATCCGCACGGGCCCAAGAAGGGCGCCCGCCGGTCGTATCGACC
>NZ_JBHWIW010000067.1:0-28213 GCF_042731955.1 Streptomyces sp. NPDC059828
GGAGGCGCGGCTCTCCGGCTCCGCTGACGGACGGCGGCGGTCCGCTACGGTCCGGGCCCAGCCGTCCGTCAGCGGGCGGTCAGTACGACGAACCCGACGCGCCCAGCGAACCCGTGGGGTGCCAGACCGTCTTGGTCTCCAGGAACGCGGTCATCCGGCGGGTGCCCGGGTCAGCCGACCAGTCGTCGGCGCCCCGGCGGAGCAGCCGCTTGAGGTTGTCCGCCGCGGCGGCCTCCAGCTCCTTCGCCAACTGCTCGTCCGCGCCGGTCAGGTCGATCGCGTTGACGTCCTGGTGGGCGGCGAGCGGGGTGGCGAGCTCGGAGGTGCGGCCGGACAGGACGTTGACCACGCCGCCGGGCAGATCCGAGGTGGCCAGCACCTCGCCGAGGGACAGGGCCGGCAGCGGGGCCCTCTCGGAGGCGATGACCACGACCGTGTTGCCCGTCGCGATCGCCGGGGCGATCACCGACACCAGGCCCAGGAAGGACGACTCCTGCGGGGCCAGCACCGTGACGACACCGGTCGGCTCGGGCGTGGACAGGTTGAAGTACGGACCCGCGACCGGGTTCGCCCCGCCCACGATCTGGCCGATCTTGTCGGTCCAGCCCGCGTACCAGACCCAGCGGTCGATCGCCGCGTCCACCACCGCGACCGCCTTGGACTTGGACAGGCCCTCGGCGTCGGCCACCTCGCGCACGAACTGCTCGCGGCGGCCTTCCAGCATCTCGGCGATGCGGTAGAGGATCTGGCCGCGGTTGTACGCGGTGGCGCCCGACCAGGCGCCGAACGCCTTGCGCGCCGCGACGACCGCGTCACGGGCGTCCTTGCGGGACGACAGCGGGGCGTTGGCCAGCCAGTTGCCCTTGGAGTCGGTCACCTCGTACACCCGTCCGCTCTCGCTGCGGGGGAACTTGCCCCCGACGAACAGCTTGTAGGTCTTGAAGACGCTGAGGCGCGAATCAGACATCGAGGTAGGCCTCCAGACCGTGACGGCCGCCCTCGCGGCCGAAGCCCGACTCCTTGTAGCCGCCGAACGGCGAGGTCGGGTCGAACTTGTTGAAGGTGTTGGCCCAGACCACACCGGCGCGGAGCTTGTTCGCCACCGCGAGGATGCGGGAGCCCTTCTCCGTCCAGATGCCCGCGGACAGGCCGTACTGGCTGTTGTTGGCCTTGGCGACGGCCTCGTCCGGAGTGCGGAAGGTCAGCACCGACAGCACCGGTCCGAAGATCTCGTCACGGGCGATGGTGTGCGCCTGGGTGACGTTCGTGAAGAGCGTCGGGGCGAACCAGTAGCCGGACGAGGGCAGCTCGCACGGGGCGGACCAGCGCTCGGCGCCCTCGGCCTCGCCGGTCTCCGCGAGCGCGGTGATCCGGGCCAGCTGCTCCGCCGAGTTGATCGCGCCGATGTCGGTGTTCTTGTCCATCGGGTCGCCGAGGCGCAGCGTGGACAGCCGCCGCTTGAGCGACTCCAGCAGCTCGTCCTGGATCGACTCCTGCACCAGCAGCCGGGAGCCCGCGCAGCAGACCTGGCCCTGGTTGAAGAAGATGCCGCCGACGATGCCCTCGACGGCCTGGTCGATCGGGGCGTCGTCGAAGACGATGTTGGCGCCCTTGCCGCCCAGCTCCAGGGTGACCTTCTTGTCGGTCCCGGCCACGGAGCGGGCGATGGCCTTGCCGACCGCGGTGGAGCCGGTGAAGGCGACCTTGTTGACGTCCGGGTGCCCGACGAGGGCCTCGCCCGCGTCACCGTAGCCGGGAAGGATGTTGACGACACCCTTGGGCAGTCCGGCCTGGCGGCAGATGTCCGCGAAGAACAGCGCCGACAGCGGGGTGGTCTCGGCGGGCTTCAGCACCACCGTGTTGCCGGTGGCCAGTGCCGGGGCGATCTTCCAGGCCAGCATCAGCAGCGGGAAGTTCCAGGGGATGACCTGGCCCGCGACACCCAGCGGCCGCGGATCCGGGCCGTAGCCCGCGTGGTCGAGCTTGTCGGCCCAGCCGGCGTAGTAGAAGAAGTGCGCCGCGACCAGGGGCAGGTCGGCGTCGCGGGTCTCCCTGATCGGCTTTCCGTTGTCCAGGGTCTCCAGGACGGCCAGCTCACGCGAGCGCTCCTGGATGATCCGGGCGATGCGGAACAGGTACTTGGCGCGCTCGGAACCCGGCAGCGCCGACCACTTCTCGAACGCCTTGCGAGCGGCCTTCACGGCCCGGTCGACGTCCTCGGAGCCCGCCTGGGCGACCTCGGACAGCACCTCCTCGGTGGACGGGGAGACCGTCTTGAAGACCTTGCCGTCGGCGGCGTCGGTGAACTCGCCGTCGATGAAGAGGCCGTACGAGGGCGCGATGTCGACGACCGACCGCGACTCGGGAGCGGGTGCGTATTCAAAGGACATGGTCATCTCGCTCAGTCCACCGTCACGTAGTCGGGGCCGGAGTATCGGCCGGTCGCCAGCTTCTGGCGCTGCATCAGCAGATCGTTGAGCAGGCTCGAGGCGCCGAAGCGGAACCAGTGGTTGTCCAGCCAGTCAGCACCGGCGGTCTCGTTGACCAGCACCAGGAACTTGATTGCGTCCTTGCTCGTGCGAATGCCTCCGGCGGGCTTCACACCCACCTGAACCCCGGTCTGTGCGCGGAAGTCGCGGACGGCCTCCAGCATGAGCAGGGTGTTCGCCGGGGTGGCGTTCACGGCGACCTTGCCGGTGGACGTCTTGATGAAGTCGGCCCCGGCCATCATGCCGAGCCAGGAGGCACGGCGGATGTTGTCGTACGTCGAGAGCTCGCCGGTCTCGAAGATGACCTTCAGGCGCGCGGCGCCCGAGGCCTCCTTGACCGCCTGGATCTCCTCGAAGACCTTCATGTACTTGCCCGCGAGGAACGCCCCGCGGTCGATCACCATGTCGATCTCGTCGGCCCCGGCCTCGACGGCGTCACGGGTGTCCGCGAGCTTCACGTCAAGTGCCGCACGGCCCGCGGGGAAGGCGGTGGCGACGGAGGCGACCTTCACGCCGGCCCCGCCGATGGCGGCCTTGGCGGTGGCCACCATGTCGGGGTAGACGCAGACGGCGGCCGTCTTCGGGGTCGTACGGTCGGTCGGGTCGGGGTTGACGGCCTTGGCGGCGAGCGCCCGGACCTTGCCCGGGGTGTCCGCGCCTTCCAGCGTCGTCAGGTCGATCATCGAGATGGCCAGGTCGATGGCGTACGCCTTGGCCGTCGTCTTGATGGAGCGGGTGCCGAGGGACGCGGCGCGCGCTTCCAGGCCGACGGCGTCGACACCGGGCAGCCCGTGCAGGAAGCGGCGCAGTGCGCTGTCGGACGTGGTCACGTCAGCGAATGCAGGTGCAATGATGGGCATGGTCACCAGGGGAGCATATCTACGCGCGTAGCGACTGTACAGTCCCGGGTCCGATTCCGGCCGGTCCGGGCAGTCGCCCGGTTCCTGGTTCAGGCCCGCCACCGCGACGATCCGGTCCTGGCGGATAGTTGTCCACAGGCCCTCCTTGGGTCGGGGGCAGGTGAGGCAGAATCGAGGGCATGACGACCTCCAGCCCAGGCCAGGGCCCCGACCAGCAGCCCGTCGAGCCGGTGTACGCCGACCGCGTCTTCCGGTCCGTCGCCGGAATGGTCTGCGGTGGGCTGATGCTCGCGGTCGCCGCCTGGATCGGCGGCGACGCACTGGTGCGCGGCGAGGGTCGTGCTCCCTGGCTGGCGCTCGCGGCGCTGCTGCTCGCGCTGCCGCTGATCGTCGCGTTCACGCTGAGGCCCGCGGTGTTCGCCAACGACGACCGGCTCCGGATCAGGAACCCGTTCCGCACGATCGTGCTCCCGTGGGCAGCGGTCGCCGCTGTCAGGGCCGGCTATTCCAGCGAGGTCTTCACCCAGGAGGGCACCAAGTACCAGCTCTGGGCCGTGCCGGTGTCTCTGGGCAAGCGCAAGCGCGCCGCCCGCAGACAGACGATGGCCGCTCACGACGACCCGCACGGTCGCACCTCCGTGACTGCCGATGTCACCGACACCCGCTCCCGGCTCGCGCCCGCCGACCAGACGATCGCGGACCTGCGCGAGATGAGCGAGCGCTGCGCCTCCCGCCCCGGCGCGCAGGGCGAGCCCCAGGTGCGCTGGGCCTACGAGGTGATAGCCCCCGCGGTCGCGGGCGCGATCCTGCTCGTGGTGCTGCTGGCCATCGGCTGAGGCGTCGCGCGGGTCCGACCCGCCCCAGCCCGCTGTACGTACCCATCACCCGCACCGCCACAGACGGCGGTGCAGCCGGTCACGGCGGGCCCGACCACACCAGCAGCAGATACGTGCCGAACCACGCGGACGAGAGCACCGCACCGCCCAGCACCAGCGCCACCACGGCACGCCGCGCCCGTGCCAGCGCCAGGGCGATCGGCAGCAGCAGGGGAAACGCCGGCATGAGAAACCGCGCACGGGGGAAGTACACGCCTCCACTGCCGAGGACGACGGCCAGCAGCACGCCCGAGAAGACCACCAGCAGCAGCGGCTGGCGGTCCGCCAGACAGAGCAGGTACAAGCCGACTGACAGCAGGAGGACGACCGACACGACGACCAGGAACAGCGTGGGCGTCGCGTCATAGGCGAGCTGCTCGCGTAGCTGCCGGAGCGTCTCCCGGCCACCGTCCCACTCGTTGCGCCACAGCTTCTGTACGGCGAAGTACCCGTCCCAGCGGCCGACCCGCAGCCCCACCCAGCCGACGTACCCGGCCCACCCCAGAGGCGCGAGCAGCGCACCGGCGAGCGCTCGCCGGTCCCGGGTCCCGGCGTACGCCACCAGGCCCGCGAGGGTCACGGCGGCGGCCACGGCGATACCCGTCGGCCGGGTCAGCCCTGCCAGCGTCGCGAGCGGGCCCGCCCACAGCCAGCGGCCCCTGAGCCCCGCGTGGAGGGCCCAGGCGGTGAGAGCGGTGAACAGCGACTCGGTGTAGCCCATCCACTGGACGATCCCGACGGGCGTCGCGGCCCACAGCACCGTGAGCACGGTCCCGGCGCGCGGCCCGTGCAGGAGGTCGCCGACCGCGAAGATCCCCCAGGCGGCGACCAGCGACGCCACCACGGCGATCGCCAGTGCGACGGAGGCGCGGGTGCCGGGCGTCACCGCGGCGACGGCCTTCACCAGCCCGGGGTAGAGGGGGAAGAACGCCAGGTTGTTGGAGTCCAGCGCGGTGCCCAGCCCCTGCTGGTACCCGTGGTCCGCGATGCCCAGGTACCAGCGGGAGTCCCAGGTGGTGGCGAGGGTCGGCCACACACCGCGGCCCTGGACGTGCGTCCAGCGGGCGAGTACGAGCAGCCCGAACAGCCGTACCACCACATACCCGAGCAGTGCGGGAGCCACCTTGCCCAGAGCCCGCGACAACCGCTGCTTCGCGCCGTCCGGTGCGCCGCCGCCTCCCGGGGCCGGCGGGCGGCGGGAGGCGGGCACGGTGCGGTGGGGCGTTGTTGCGGTGGGAGGCACTGCGGCTGCTCCGGTGGCTCGGCGGGCGTCAGGCCGTGCTCGCGAACTCCCGCCCGGCTCACGACGCCCGGCACACGCACTCGCTGCGTTTGCGGAGTCGTCCGAGTGCACCCGGGACGTGGACGGCCTCCGCCCTTCGTGCGGACGGCGCCAGCTCTCCAACACGGCCTACCGGGGTCACTTTCACCCGCACAGGCGGGCCGGGCACGGGTGCTGCGTCAACTGCCGTACGGGATTCACCCGCAGGAAGACAGCCCCGTGCCCAGCCTCCGTGCCCGGGTCCCGGCGTCAGATACCGGCGGCAGCTGCCAGGTCCGTCTTGATCGCTCCGAGTACCTCGGCCGCCCGGCCGCGTGCACCGGACAGCTCGCTCGCGTCCGCGACCGGCACCACGACCTCCAGGTAGCACTTCAGCTTGGGCTCGGTACCGCTCGGGCGGACGATCACCCGGGCCTTGAACTCGCCCTCGAGGTGGTACCGCAGACCGTCCGTGGGCGGCAGCTGGGCGGTGCCCTTCGTCAGGTCCTCCGCCGAGACCACGTGCAGCCCGGCCAGCAGCACCGGCGGCTGCTCGCGCAGCCGGCGCATCGCGTCGGCGATGACGCCCAGGTCCTCGACCCGGACCGAGAGCTGGTCGGTGGCGTGCAGCCCGTGCTCCACGGCGAGGTCGTCCAGCAGGTCCGAGAGGCCGCGGTCCTGTGCCTTCAGCTCCGACGCCAGCTCGGCGACCATCAGCGCGGCGGTGATGCCGTCCTTGTCCCGTACGCCCTCGGGGTCGACGCAGTAGCCCAGCGCCTCTTCGTAGCCGTACCGCAGACCCTCGACACGGGCGATCCACTTGAAGCCGGTCAGGGTCTCCTCGTAGCCGAGACCGGCCGCCGCGGCGATCCGGCCGAGCAGCGAGGACGACACGATCGACTCCGCGAAGGTGCGCCGCTCGTCGCTCGCGGACACGCCCTTGTGGACCAGGTGCGCGGCGAGCAGCGCGCCCACCTCGTCACCGCGGAGCATCCGCCAGCCGCCTTCCACACCGTCGTCCGGCACGGCGACGGCGCAACGGTCGGCGTCGGGGTCATTGGCGATCACGATGTCCGGCCCGGCCTCGCGCGCCTTCGCGAAGGCGAGGTCCATCGCCCCCGGCTCCTCCGGGTTGGGGAACGCGACCGTCGGGAACGCGGGGTCGGGCTCCGCCTGTTCCTCGACGAGCACGGGAGCGGGGAAGCCGGCCCGCTCCCAGGCGGCCAGCACCACGTCCTTGCCGACGCCGTGCATGGCCGTGTAGACCACGCGGGCCGTACGCGGCGACGCAGGGCTCAGCACCGCGTCCGTGCGCGCCAGATACGCCTCCAGGACCTCGTCCCCGAGCGTCTCCCAGCCCGACTCGGGCCGCGGGACGTCGTGCAGGCTGCCCACCGCCTCGATCCGCTCGGCGATCCCGGCGTCGGCGGGCGGCACGATCTGGGAGCCGTCGCCCAGGTAGACCTTGTAGCCGTTGTCGCGCGGCGGATTGTGGCTGGCGGTCACCTCGACCCCGGCGACGGCCCCCAGATGCCTGATCGCGAACGCGAGCACCGGTGTCGGGAGCGGCCGGGGCAGCAAGGCGGCGCGCAGCCCTGCGCCGATCATCACGGCGGCCGTGTCCAGGGCGAAGTCCGCGGACTTGTAGCGGGCGTCGTAGCCGATGACGACGAGGCCGCCGGTATGCCCCTGCGCCTTCAGATAGGCGGCGAGGCCGGCCGCGGCCCGGATGACCACGGCACGGTTCATCCGCATGGGCCCGGCCCCGAGCTCCCCGCGCAGCCCGGCCGTCCCGAACTGGAGCGTCCCGGCGAACCGCGCCTCGAGCTCCGTGGTGTCCCCGGCCTCGATGAGGCGGCTCAGCTCCTCCCGCGTGTCCCCGTCCGGGTCCTCGGCGAGCCAAGCCTCTGCTCTGGCGATCAGGTCCTGCGCCACGGTGATGTGCCTCTCTGATGTCGTTGTGCGTACGGCTTAGGGCTACCCGTCCGGGCGGGCACCACCACCAGCGGCGTCTCCACGGTGGGGGCAGGCGTGTGGAACCGGGCCCGTCAGGGGTCTCCCGGACAAGTCCCCGGAGTTTGCGGACGGACACTCCTCCGTACGGGGTGCGGCGCACCGCGAAACCGGCCCACCACGTGGCTCCGAAGCCCGCCGCGGTCGGGGCGGCCCTCAGGCGTGCCCCGACCGCGGCGGGCTTCGGACGGGCCCTGGGCCGGGCCGGGACTAGATGCGGGACAGAACCTTGGTCAGCAGCTCGCCCATCCGCGCCGCCGAGTCGCGTCCTGCCTGGAGGACCTCCTCGTGGTTGAGGGGCTCGCCCGACAGGCCGGCGGCCAGATTCGTCACCAGGGAGATGCCGAGCACCTCCGCACCCGCCTCGCGGGCCGCGATGGCCTCGAGCACGGTGGACATGCCGACGAGGTCGCCGCCCATCACGCGGACCATGTTGATCTCGGCCGGGGTCTCGTAGTGCGGGCCGGGGAACTGGACGTACACGCCTTCCTCCAGCGTCGCGTCCACCTCCTTGCACAGCGCCCGCAGCCGCGGCGAGTACAGGTCGGTCAGGTCCACGAAGTTCGCGCCGATGATCGGGGACGCGGCCGTCAGGTTGATGTGGTCGCTGATCAGCACGGGCTGACCGGGGCGCATGCCCTCGCGCAGACCGCCGCAGCCGTTGGTGAGGACAACGGTCTTGCAGCCCGCAGCGACGGCGGTGCGCACACCATGGGCGACGGCGGCCACGCCGCGGCCCTCGTAGTAGTGGGTGCGGCCCAGGAAGACCAGCGCGCGCTTCGCGCCGATCTTGTACGAGCGGATCGTGCCGCCGTGCCCCTCGACAGCGGGCGGGGGGAAGCCGGGCAGCTCGGTGACCGGGAATTCGGCCTCGGGAGCGCCGAGGGCGTCGACGGCCGGCGCCCAGCCGGAGCCCATCACCAGGGCGACGTCGTGGGTCTCGGCGCCCGTGAGCTCACGCAGGCGGGCAGCGGCCTCGGAGGCGGCGGCATGGGGATCCGGGTTAACAGAAACGTTCACAGGCAAAGCCTAGCCCGAGAAACCCTACGCGCGTAGATGGCAATGCTCACTAGATCTGCGACCGTTTTCTCGTCGCATTCGACAAGAGCGGCCGACGAGGGGTGTCGATCAGACGTACGAATGGCCGGCCGTCTGATTCGGCCCCACTAAGCCCCTATAAGCCCGACTCAGCCCTACTCAGGCCTGTTTCGGCCTAACAGGGCCGCTTGCGCAGCTCCATCACATAGTCGTGCGGCGCCCCCGCCGACTCCGCCGCGTCCGCGATCTCGCCCAGATAGCGCGCGGAGGGCAGCCCGCCCTCGTAGCCGTTCAGCACGTAGACCCAGGCCGCTTCCTCGCCGTCCAGTGTGTGCACCCGCACCCGCATCCGCCGGTATATGTCGAGCCCGACGCCCTCCCAGCGGTCCATCGATTCCTCGTCCAGCGGCGCGATGTCGTACAGCGCGACGAAGACCTGGGAACGCGGCGCCTCCACGATGGTGGCCAGTGCCCCTTCCCAGCCCATCTGCTCGCCGCCGAAGGTCAGCCGCCAGCCGTTGAGCCAGCCGGTGCCGCGCAGCGGGGAGTGCGGGGCGCGGCGGGTCATCAGCCGCGCGTCGAGGTTGCCGGCGTACGCGGCGTAGAGCGACATGAGATCGAGGGTACGGGAGGGGGCGTGCCGTTGGCCTGTCTCCATGGTCCGCATCACGTACCGAGCCCCTCTGCGCCTCGTCCCGCACTGTCCGAATCCCGACCCGGCGCGAAGCACTTTGAAGCGTGCGGGACAATGGGTGCGACGGACACCCGGCAGAGCGAGAGCGCGAGGCGTAACCCCAGTGACCCGGATCGTGATCATCGGCGGCGGACCCGGCGGATACGAGGCGGCCCTGGTGGCGGCCCAGCTCGGCGCGGAGGTGACCGTCGTCGACAGCGACGGCCTCGGCGGAGCCTCCGTACTCACCGACTGCGTGCCCTCGAAGACCCTGATCGCCACCGCCGAGGTGATGACCAACTTCGACTCCTCCCACGAGGAGCTCGGCATCATCGTGGCCGACGACACCCCGCACGTCGAGCAGGCCGCCCGGATCGTGGGCGTCGACCTCGGCAAGGTCAACCGACGGGTGAAGCGGCTCGCGCTCGCCCAGTCGCACGACATCACCGCGTCCGTGACCCGCGCCGGCGCCCGCGTCATGCGCGGTCGCGGCCGGCTCGACGGCCAGCAGGCCAGCGACGGCTCCCGCCACGTCATCGTCACGGCGGCCGACGGCACCGAGGAGACCCTCACCGCCGACGCGGTGCTGCTCGCCACCGGCGGTCACCCGCGCGAGATCCCCGACGCGCTGCCCGACGGCGAGCGCATCCTGAACTGGACCCAGGTCTACGACCTCACCGAGCTCCCCGAGGAGCTGATCGTGGTGGGTTCCGGTGTCACGGGAGCCGAGTTCGCCGGCGCGTACCAGGCGCTGGGGTCCCGGGTCACCCTGGTCTCGTCCCGCGACCGCGTGCTGCCGGGTGAGGACCCGGACGCCGCGGCCGTCCTGGAGGACGTGTTCCGGCGCCGGGGCATGAACGTCATGGCGCGCTCCCGCGCCCAGTCCGCCAAGCGGGTCGGCGACCGCGTCGAAGTGACCCTCGCGGACGGCCGGGTCATCTCCGGCACGCACTGCCTGATGGCGGTCGGTGCGATCCCCAACTCCGCCGGGATGGGCCTGGAGGAGGCCGGTGTCCGCCTCACCGACTCCGGCCACATCTGGACCGACAAGGTCTCCCGCACGTCCGCGCCCGGTGTGTACGCGGCCGGTGACGTCACCGGGGTGTTCGCCCTGGCCTCGGTCGCCGCGATGCAGGGCCGGATCGCGATGTACCACTTCCTCGGCGACGCGGTCGCCCCGCTGAACCTCAAGACGGTCTCGTCGAACGTCTTCACCGACCCCGAGATCGCGACGGTCGGCTACACGCAGGCCGACGTGGACTCCGGGGTGATCGACGCCCGGGTCGTCAAGCTGCCGCTGCTGCGTAACCCGCGCGCGAAGATGCAGGGCATCCGGGACGGTTTCGTCAAGATCTTCTGCCGTCCAGGCACCGGGATCGTGGTCGGGGGTGTGGTCGTGTCCCCGCGCGCTTCGGAACTGATCCACCCCATCTCGATCGCGGTCGACAACAATCTGACGGTGGAACAGATCGCAAACGCTTTCACCGTGTACCCCTCGCTTTCGGGCTCGATCGCGGAGGTGGCGCGGCAGCTCCACACGCGCAAGACGGCGGGTGACGCGTAGGTGACGCCCAGGCGAAGCCCGGGCCAGGCATAACGGGGGCATTCGCGGCCAAGCGGGACGTACTCCTGGTGGGCGCCGACGGATCCTTACCATGTGGGGGTCCGTCTTGTACGGAACTTCGCTGATTCGGCGCAAAGCGCTGAAAAGTATCGGCCGGTCAGGTTACTGTCAGTTTCGTGTTCGCTGCAGAACGTCGTCAGTTGATCCTCGAAATGGTGCGCGCCAATGGAGCCGTGTCGCTCCGTGAGCTCGCCCGCGTAGTCCAGACCTCCGAAGTGACCGTACGCCGGGACGTGCGGGCGCTCGAGGCAGAAGGACTCCTCGACCGCCGGCATGGCGGTGCGGTGCTGCCGGGTGGATTCACGCGAGAGTCCGGCTTCCCGCAGAAATCCCATCTCGCGACCGCGGAGAAGACGGCGATCGCCGACGCCGCCGCGGCTCTGGTTGAAGAGGGCGAGGCCATCGTGGTCGGCGCCGGTACGACCACCCAGGAGCTGGCACGCCGGCTCGCCCGGGTCCCCGGGCTGACCGTGGTGACCAACTCGCTGCTGGTCGCCCAGGCGCTCGCGCACGCCAACCGTGTCGAGGTCGTCATGACCGGGGGCACCCTGCGTGGCTCGAACTACGCGCTGGTCGGCAGTGGGGCGGAACAGTCCCTCCAAGGGCTGCGGGTGTCACGTGCCTTCCTGTCCGGGAGCGGTCTCACGGCCGAGCGCGGCCTGTCCACGTCCAACATGCTGTCGGCGAGCGTCGACCGGGCGCTGGTGCAGGCGGCGGCGGAGGTGGTGGTGCTCGCGGATCACACCAAGCTGGGTACGGACACCATGTTCCAGACCGTGCCGACGGATGTGATCACCCGTCTGGTGACGGACGAGCCCCCGCCGCACGACGACCGCGCCGCGACCGAGCTCCAGGCCCTCGCGGACCAGGGCGTCCAGGTCGCGGTGGCCGGTGCGGGCGGTGGTGCCGCGCGCCCTCGCCATGAGGTGCCCCTCCCCGGACAGCGGCGTACGCATCCGGGTGCGGCGGCGGGGCTGAGGGCAGCGGTGCTGGCGGAGCCGGAGCGCGCCCGCGTGGCAGACCTCCGCCGAAGGTAGCCCCCCGGCGGGGCGCGGGGCGGTTTCCCCGCGCCCCGCGCCGTGGGGCACCTCGGCGCCTCACCCCACGGGGTGCGGGGTGCCGTGAACCGCCACCCCTATGCCCCAAGGCCCCGCAGGGTCAGCCGCAGCAGGCGGTCAGGAAGGGCCGGGTCCTCCGGGGCCTGCTCCGCGGCGAGGGCGATCGCGTTGGTGAGCTGCATCAGGTCGCCGATCGAGACATCGGCCCGCACCACTCCCGCCCCCTGCGCCCGCGCCAGCAGTACCGCTCCCGCCTCGCGCAGGGGCTCGCTGCACTGGGACAGCGAGGCGGACATCAGGGCACGTGCCACACCCCGGTACTCGCCGGTATGGGTGATGAGCGCGCGCAGCCACTCCACCAGCGCCCCGCAGGGCTGCTCCGCCGACGCCAGCTGACGTGAGCGCTCCAGCAGGGATTCCAGGGCGTCCCGGAAGACCGCGTTCATCAGGGCGTGGCGATTCGGGAAGTGGCGGTAGAGGGTGCCGATGCCGACGCCGGCGCGACGGGCGATGTCCTCCAGGGAGGCATCCGTGCCGTGTTCGGCAAAGGCGGCGCGGGCCTCGACGAGCAGCCGTTCGTAGTTGCGGCGCGCATCGGCGCGCATCGGCCGGGCCGCTCCGGCCGTGCCGACTACGCCCGCCGTGCCGCCCGTGTCCGCCGCACCGGACGTACCCGCCGCACCGGCGGTATCCGCTGCCTCCGTGCCCGTGGTGCTCGTGGTCATGGCACCCAGCATGCCCCAAGGCCCCGCACGCGTGTGGGCCCCGCCGGGAATGCCCGGCGGGGCCCACACAGGGACACAGGTCCCGTCAGTTCTCAGTCCTTGATCAGTCCTTGATCTCGCAGATCACCGCACCGGAGGTGAGCGAAGCGCCCACCTCGGCGGAGAGGCCCTTGATGGTGCCGGAACGGTGCGCGTTCAGCGGCTGCTCCATCTTCATGGCCTCGAGCACGACGACCAGGTCGCCCTCGTTGACCTGCTGCCCCTCCTCGACCGCGACCTTGACGATCGTGCCCTGCATCGGGGACGCGAGGGTGTCACCGGAGGCCGCAGGGCCGGACTTCTTCGCCGCACGGCGCTTCGGCTTCGCGCCGCCCGCCGCGGCGGTGCGGGCGAGGGTCATGCCCAGCGACGACGGGAGGGAGACCTCGAGGCGCTTGCCGCCGACCTCGACCACCACGGTCTCGCGACCGGGCTCGTCCTCCACGTCGGCCTCGGCGGGGGCCGAGAAGGGCTTGATCTCGTTGACGAACTCGGTCTCGATCCACCGGGTGTGGACGGTGAACGGCTTGCCACCCTCCGGGGCGAAGGCGGAGTCGGCCACGACCGCGCGGTGGAAGGGGATGGCCGTGGCCATGCCCTCGACCTGGAACTCCGCCAGCGCGCGCCGGGCTCGATCCAGGGCCTGCTCACGGGTCGCGCCGGTGATGATCAGCTTGGCCAGCAGGGAGTCCCAGGCGGGACCGATGACGCTGCCGGACTCGACACCCGCGTCCAGCCGGACGCCGGGGCCGGTCGGCGGTACGAAGGAGGTGACGGTGCCCGGGGCGGGCAGGAAGTTGCGGCCCGGGTCCTCGCCGTTGATGCGGAACTCGAAGGAGTGACCGCGCAGCTCCGGGTCGTCGTAGCCGAGTGCCTCGCCGTCGGCGATACGGAACATCTCGCGGACCAGGTCGATACCGGTGACCTCTTCGGTGACCGGGTGCTCCACCTGGAGGCGGGTGTTGACCTCGAGGAAGGAGATCGTGCCGTCCGTGCCGACGAGGAACTCGACGGTGCCGGCGCCGACGTAGGCGGCTTCCTTGAGGATGGCCTTGGAGGCGCGGTAGAGCTCCGCGTTCTGCTCGTCCGTCAGGAACGGCGCGGGAGCCTCCTCGACCAGCTTCTGGTGGCGGCGCTGGAGCGAGCAGTCGCGGGTGGAGACCACCACCACGTTGCCGTGCTGGTCGGCCAGGCACTGGGTCTCGACGTGGCGGGGCTTGTCGAGGTACCGCTCCACGAAGCACTCGCCACGGCCGAAGGCGGCCACGGCCTCGCGTACGGCGGACTCGTACAGCTCGGGGACCTCCTCCAGGGTGCGGGCGACCTTCAGGCCGCGTCCGCCACCGCCGAAGGCGGCCTTGATGGCGATCGGGAGACCGTGCTCCTTGGCGAACGTGACGACCTCGTCCGAGCCCGAGACCGGGTCCGACGTGCCGGCGACGAGCGGGGCTCCGGCGCGCTGGGCGATGTGGCGGGCGGCGACCTTGTCGCCGAGGTCACGGATCGCGGCGGGCGGCGGCCCGATCCAGGTCAGTCCGGCGTCGATGACCGCCTGGGCGAATTCGGCGTTCTCGGAGAGGAAGCCGTATCCGGGGTGAATGGCGTCGGCGCCCGAATCTGCCGCGGCCTTCAGGACCTTCCCCATGTCCAGATAGCTGGCCGCCGGGGTGTCACCGCCCAGGGCGAACGCCTCATCGGCCGCGCGGACGTGCAGTGCGTCACGGTCCGGATCGGCGTAGACGGCTACGCTCGCGATCCCGGCGTCGCGGCAGGCACGGGCAACGCGGACAGCGATCTCGCCTCGGTTGGCGATGAGCACCTTGCGCACGATGGCTCCCTCCTTGCTGTGTTGTGCCGGGGGGATGCCACCCCCGGCATGCGGCTACGCCGCGGGCCGGACCCCGCTCCGGGATCTTCCCGGCCGGGGTACTCGGCGGGTCACCGCGCCGAAGACTTCGCTCAAACACGCTGAGTTTAGGGACTACCGACACGGGCTTTCGACCCGTTCCCACTCGTGAGCTTGCCCACACGGAGGGTGATCCGGGACATACCCATACCGTGAAACCCCTTGTCGCACCACGGTACGCCTGGTTCCTGCCGTGCAGCGTAGCCCTCTCGTGTGGTCTAGGTCTCTGCCCAAGGATTAAGGCGCGTGCCTCGATTCTTTGTGGAGTCCCTACGAATGGGCGAATGATTCTTTGCCTGTGCCCTGGCCCTTGTCCGTGGGTTTACCCGTTAGTAGCGTTCGCCCTGACATTCGTACTACTGGTAACAGACTGCTGGGAACTGTGGGGTGGGCGCCGTGGCGCGCAGACTGGTGGCCCTCGTGGCCGCGCTCGTGCTCTTCCTGGAGGCCGCCGGGATAGTGGTCATCAACGGCATCATGGCCACCTTCGTGGACAAGCAGAGCATGTCACTCGACGGTATGGATCCGGGTGCCATGGCGACCGCCACCTGGGTGATGGGCGGAGTCCTCGGCCTCTATCTCGCCGTGTGCGGACTGCTGTTGCTGCTCGTCGCCATCCGGGATCGTGCGCCGGGCCGCGTCGCACGTGTCCTGCTGATCGTCTGCGCGGTCATGCACGGCGTGATCGGTGCGGTGACCGTGGGCCTGGTCGGCTGGGACGCCTTCGCGTTCCTGATGGTGGTGCTGGGGCTGATCGTGCTGGCGCTGGTGGTCTACGGGCCGGGGGACCAGGGCGCCCCGGAGGAACCCGCGGACGCCGCACCGACCGGCACGCCGGAGGGCCCGGCGCCCGTTCCTGGCGGCGCGACTCCCGCCTGAGGCCGTTCGAGAACTCCCGCCCGGCTCGCGGCGTCTGGCACGCACACTCGCTGTGTTGTCGAATCGTCCGAGTACGCCCCGTACGAGGACGGCCTCCCCCTGCCTCCGGCGGGGGAACCCCCACCGCCTTGCGATGGCACGCACCGGACGCCGCGAGCCCCGCCCTTCGGGCGGACGACGCCAGTTCTCCAACACGGCCTGGGCCGGCCCGGACCCGGACCCTGGTGCCGCGATCGGCGTTCAGACGTCTGCGTCCTGCCCGGGCGCTCAGACCCAGAGGTCCGTGATCCCGATCCCGAGCTCGCCGAGCAGCCGTCGCAGCAGCGGCAGCGACAGCCCGATGACGTTGCCGTAGTCGCCCTCGATGGAGTCCACGAACGCCGACGAGCGGCCGTCCAGGGTGAACGCGCCGGCGACCCGGAGAGGTTCGCCGCTGGCCACGTACGCGGCGATCTCCGCGTCCGTCGGGTCGCCGAAGTTCACCGTGGTGGACGCGGTCGCCGAAGCGCGCTGCCCGGTGGCGTTGTCGATCACGCAGTGCCCGGTGCGCAGGACGCCCGCCCGGCCGCGCATGGCCTTCCAGCGGGCGGTGGCCTCCTCCGCGTCGGCCGGCTTGCCCAGCGCCTCGCCGTCCAGGTCGAGCACCGAGTCACAGCCGATGACCAGTGACCCGGCCGCCTCCGCCCGGTCCGCCACGGCGGCGGCCTTCGCCTCCGCGAGCACCAGTGCCAGCTCGGCGGGGCTCGGCGCGGTCAGGGCATCCTCGTCGACCCCGCTGACGATCACCTCGGGGCTGAGGCCGGCGTCGCGGAGCAGCCCGAGACGGGCGGGGGACGCGGAGGCGAGTACGAGACGGCGGCGCTGCTGATCGGTCATGCGGGTCATCGTAGGGGGCCGGGCGTGTCGCGGTCCCGGGAACGGAGCCCGGGGGACGGAACCCGGGGGAGCGGGTCCGGGGCGCTCAGCGCAGGCCCACGATGATCATGCCGATGATCATCACGAGGGCCAGCAGCACGCCCGCCCTGCGCAACATCACCTCCATGTCGCGCAGCTCCTGGGGCGGTTCGTCCTTCGGATCTGACCAGAGCATGGCTCCATGGTGCGGCCCAGACGGCCCCGGCGCCTGAGTACGCGTACTCAAGCGCCGGAAAACCAGGTCCTGTCGTCCGGTTCAGGGCAGCGCGGGCATGCCCCGGTGCCTGGACCATTCCGGCGCCAGAACCGACATCACCGTCGCGTCGACCCGCTCCCCTTCCCAGAGCAGCGCGTCACGCAGCACGCCCTCGGCGACGAACCCGACCTTCTCGTAGGCGCGGCGCGCGCGGGGGTTGAACGCGTAGACCTCGAGTGAGACACGGTGCAGTCCCAGCTTCTCGAAGCCGTGGCCGACGATCAGCCGGGTCGCCTCCGTTCCCAGGCCCTGCCCGTACGTGCCGGGCACGAGGCAGATGCGGAAGTTGCAGCTCTCGTTGCCCGGGTCCCACACGTTGAGCACCACCTCGCCCACGACATGCCCGGTCGCCCGGTCGACCACGGCGAGGTCCAGTCGGTCGTCCTGGTCGCCGCGGGTGGCGTACCACTCGCGCAGCCGTGCCTCGTCGGGTGCGTCGCCGCCGCCGGCATGGTTGCCGGTCAGCCGGGACGCCTCCGGGTCATGGAACATCGGCAGCAGCGCGGGCACGTCGTCCGCCGTGACCGGGCGGAGCAGCACCCGCGGCCCGCTCAGCGTGGGCTTGCTGCGGAAGTCGGGCCTGGCGGGGGCAGGGACAGGGTCGGTCATGGACGCATTGTGTCCGGCCGACCCGTCCAGCGTCCCTCGGTTTTCCGACGGGGGCTCAGGCGGGCGCTCAGGCAGGCCAGAACGTGCGTGTCCACGCCCGCGGGCCCGGCTGGCGTGCCCGTGCCCGGGCGATCCTGGCCGGGTCCGACCATTCCTCGGGCACCGTCGGCGCGCCGGACGCGGCCGAGGCCGTCGCCGCGGCGCGCGCCTGGACCACCGCCAGTGCGGCGGCCAGCTCCTCGGGGGTGGGGTTGCCCCGTACGACCCTGATCACAGCGGCTCCTTTCCGGCCAGTCCTAGAGGGGGATGTTGCCGTGCTTCTTCGGAGGAAGGCTTTCCCGCTTCGTCCGGAGCTGACGCAGCCCCCGCACGACCTGTGCACGTGTGTCGGACGGCATGATCACCGCGTCGATGTAGCCGCGCTCGGCCGCGGTGTACGGGTTGAGCAGGGTGTCCTCGTAGTCCTGGATCAGCTCGGCGCGCACCTGCTCCACCTCATCGCCCGCCGCGGCGATCGTGCGGCGGTGCAGGATGTTCACCGCGCCCTGCGCGCCCATGACGGCGATCTGCGCGGTCGGCCAGGCCAGGTTCAGGTCGGCGCCCAGGTGCTTCGAGCCCATGACGTCGTATGCGCCGCCGAAGGCCTTCCGCGTGATCACGGTGATCAGCGGGACGGTCGCCTCCGCGTAGGCGTAGATCAGCTTGGCGCCGCGCCGGATGATGCCGTTGTACTCCTGGTCGACACCCGGCAGGAAGCCGGGCACGTCCACGAAGGTCAGCACCGGGATGTTGAACGCGTCGCAGGTGCGCACGAACCGGGCGGCCTTCTCGCTCGCGTCGATGTTGAGGCAGCCCGCGAACTGCATCGGCTGGTTGGCGACGATGCCGACCGGGAAGCCCTCGACCCGGCCGAAGCCGGTGACGATGTTCGGCGCGAACATCGCCTGGGTCTCGAGGAACTCACCGTCGTCCAGGACGTGCTCGATGACGGTGTGGATGTCGTACGGCTGGTTGGCGCTGTCCGGGATCAGCGTGTCCAGCTCGCGGTCCTCGTCGGTGAGGTCGAGCAGTGCCTCCTCCGGGAAGGCCGGGGGCTCGGACAGGTTGTTCGACGGCAGGTAGGAAAGGAGGGACTTGACGTACTCGATCGCCTCCTTCTCGTCGCCGGACATGTGGTGCGCCACACCGGAGGTGGTGTTGTGGGTACGGGCGCCGCCCAGCTCCTCGAAGCCGACGTCCTCGCCGGTGACCGTCTTGATGACGTCGGGGCCGGTGATGAACATGTGCGAGGTCTGGTCCACCATCACCGTGAAGTCGGTGATGGCCGGGGAGTACACCGCGCCGCCCGCGCAGGGGCCGACGACCAGTGAGATCTGCGGGATCACACCGGAGGCGTGGGTGTTGCGGCGGAAGATCTCGCCGTACATGCCGAGGGCCATGACGCCCTCCTGGATCCGGGCGCCGCCGGAGTCGTTGATGCCGACCACCGGGCAGCCGGTCTTCAGCGCGAAGTCCATCACCTTGACGATCTTCTGGCCGTACACCTCGCCCAGCGCGCCGCCGAAGACCGTGAAGTCCTGCGAGAACACGGCCACCGGACGCCCGTCCACCGTGCCGTAGCCGGTGACCACGCCGTCTCCGTACGGACGGGTCCGCTCCAGGCCGAAGTTGGTGGAACGGTGACGGGCGAGCTCGTCCAGCTCCACGAACGAGCCCTCGTCGAGGAGCAGTTCGATCCGCTCACGGGCCGTCAGCTTGCCCTTGGCGTGCTGCTTCTCGACGGCACGCGCGGAACCCGCATGGGTCGCCTCGTGGACGCGGCGCTGGAAGTCCGCGAGCTTGCCAGCGGTGGTGTGGATGTCGATCTCTTGAGGCTCTGCCGGCTCGGACATCGCGCTGCGGCTCCCTGGCTGGTCACGGGGGTACGGGGAAGAAAGGTAGGGGGTGAGGTAGGGGTAAGGGGATCGGCTACTGGCTCGTAGCGTATCGGCGTGGATACGGCGGCGCAGTGCGGCGTTTGCCACACCGCGCTGAGCTTGCGCAAGTGACGGGATGCGTCTTCGCGGGGGCCGTGTGTGACGCGCGGCGGGGCTCCCTCCGGTCGTCACGCCGTACCCCCCTGTTCGCATTCCCGGACCGAAAGGGGCCAAGCTGTGCGACATGACGCCTCCCGCAGCATCCGAAGGCCGCTGGTCCGATCTCGACCGGCCCCCGCTCAACGCGACAGCGCTGCGCCGCGCCCTTCTGCGTCCCGGTGGGCTGTGGACCTCCCTCGACATCGTCGAGTCGACCGGATCCACCAATACCGATCTGTCCGCCCGGGCCACGGGGCTCGCGGAGGGCGCGGTGCTGGTCGCCGAGGAGCAGACCGCGGGCCGTGGCCGCCTCGACCGGAGCTGGACCGCCCCCGCGCGCTCCGGGCTCTTCCTCTCCGTACTGCTCAGGCCGGACGTTCCCGTGGCCCGCTGGGGTTGGCTGCCGCTGCTCACCGGTGTCGCCGCCGCGACGGGTCTGGCGAGGGCCGCGGGCGCGGACTTCGCCCTCAAGTGGCCGAACGACCTGCTGGTGAAGGTCGGCGGCGAGGAGCGCAAGACGGGCGGCATCCTCGCCGAGCGGGTCGGCAACGACGGTGTCGTCATCGGCATGGGCATCAATGTCACGCTGCGTGAGGACGAGCTGCCCGTGCCGGGCGCGGGCTCCCTCGCCCTCGCCGACGCGATCTCGACGGACCGCGACACCCTGCTGCGGGCACTGCTGCGTTCGCTGGAGGACTGGTACGGGAAGTGGCGTGCGTTCAACGGCGACCCGCACCTCTCACGGATCCAGGAGGCCTACGCCGCGGGCTGCTCGACCCTCGGTCTGCGGGTCCGGGTCGAACTGCCCGGCGACCGCACCCTCATCGGCGAGGCCGTCGCCATAGACGGGGACGGACGTCTGGTCGTGACCACTCCGGACGGCAAGGATCACCCCATCGGAGCCGGTGACATCGTGCACCTGCGTCCGGGCGGCTGACCCAGGTGCGCCACCCGGACGTGAGCTAGGGCACACCTGCCGTATCGTTGAGGCGCGCCGGTGGGTTCGCGAGGTACGCGGACCGGCACGGCATGACAGATCGGCAGGGCAGTGCGCAGGGAACGGGCAGGAGGCGGCCGGTGACCGTCGACGACACGACTTCCGGTTCCGGCGCGGGCGCCACCGGGTCCTCCGGTGGATCCGGGTCGTCCGGTTCTGGTGGATCCGGCAGTTCGTCGGGCGGGTCCGGTGGTTCGTCGGGCGGGCGCAAGCAGCAGTCGTCGGACTCGGTCTACCCCACCCCCCACCACGAGGTCGACCACACGGCGGAGCCGACCAAGGACCCCCTCGCCATTCGGCTGGAACAGCTGATCCTCGGCGCGGACCGCCGTTACACCCCCTTCCAGGCCGCCAGGACCGCAGGCGTGTCCATGGACCTCGCCTCCCGTTTCTGGCGGGCCATGGGATTCGCCGACATCGGGCAGGCCAAGGCCCTCACCGAAGCCGACGTACTCGCCTTGCGTCGACTGGCCGGTCTGGTCGAGGCGGGACTGCTGAGCGAACCCATGGCGGTGCAGGTGGCCCGGTCCACCGGACAGACCACGGCGCGGCTCGCGGAGTGGCAGATCGACTCGTTCCTCGAAGGCCTGACCGAGCCCCCCGAGCCCGGCATGACCCGCACCGAGGTCACGTACCCCCTGGTCGAGCTGCTGCTGCCGGAGCTGGAGGAGTTCCTCGTCTACGTATGGCGGCGCCAGCTCGCCGCCGCGACCGGCCGGGTCGTCCAGGCCGCCGACGACGAGGAGATGGTGGACCGCAGGCTCGCCGTCGGTTTCGCGGACCTCGTGGGCTTCACCCGGCTGACCCGGCGCCTGGAGGAGGAGGAGCTCGGTGAGCTCGTGGAGTCCTTCGAGACCACCTGCGCGGATCTGGTGGCCGCGCACGGCGGACGGCTGATCAAGACCCTCGGCGACGAGGTGCTCTTCGCCGCGGACGACGCGGGCACAGCGGCGGAGATCGCCATGCGGCTGGTCGAGACGATGGCCCACGACGAGACGATGCCCGCGCTGCGGGTCGGTATCGCGTTCGGGACGGTCACCACACGGATGGGCGACGTGTTCGGTACGACCGTGAACCTGGCGAGCAGACTCACCTCGATAGCACCGAGGGACGCCGTCCTGGTGGACGGGGCGTTCGCCGAGGAACTGTCGCGCACCGGCGACGCGCCGGTCTCGGAGGCCCAGGCCGCCGAAGAAGCGGCCATGGCCGAGAAGGAAGGCACGGAAGGCACCAAGGGCGACGGCGCGGCGCCCCCGCCGAAGTACCGCTTCGCCATGCAGCCGATGTGGCAGCGGCCGGTCCGTGGACTGGGCGTCGTGGAACCCTGGCTGCTGACGAGGCGGCCCTAGGCCCTGCCCGGGCGAACTTCCCGGCCCTCGGCGCCGACTGCGGCGCTCCCCCTGGCTTCGCCGGGTGGCCCCGGAGGGCCTGGGGAGACCCCACCCCCTCGGCTCCGGAGGGCCTGGGGAGGTTCCACGCATCCGACGCCGCGGGCTGATCCTCAAAGATCGCCCGGACAGGACCCGGACGCTGCCCGGCCGGGCTCCCTGGCTCGTGGCGACAGTCGTCACAGCCATGGCGTGGGCCTTCCCGGGCTGCCTCCCCAGACCCCGGCCGGGTGGACCTCCCCTGAAGCCCCGGCCCGGAGAGACTCACGCTGCGTCGTGGGAGTCATCCGGTACGCCCGGCGTGACGGCGATCTCTCCCCGCCTGGCGGGGGCGCCCCACCGCCGGGCGACGCTTCTCCCTGCCCGCAAGGGCCGGGCGGCCTCGTGCGGTCCGGCGCCGCGGGCTGCCCCTCCAAAACCGCCCGGACAGGGCCTAGTATCACCTCCCGGTGAACCATCGTTAACACCGCCGGGAGGCTTGATCATGTCCGAGCAGCGCTTCGGGGAGTTCGTCGTCGTACGCCGCCACGAGGGCGGCCATGTCGCGGAGCTGGTGCTCGACCGGCCCAAGGCGATGAACGCGGTCTCCACCGACATGGCGCGCTCGATCGGCGCGGCCTGTGAGGCGCTCGCGGCGGACTCCTCGGTGCGGGTGACCGTGCTGACCTCGTCGAACGACCGGGCCTTCTGTGTGGGCGCCGATCTCAAGGAGCGCAACTCCTTCACCGACGCCGAGCTCGTACGGCAGCGGCCGACCGCGCGCGCGGCCTACACGGGTGTGCTGGAGCTCCCGATGCCGACCGTCGCCGCCGTGCGCGGCTTCGCACTGGGCGGGGGCTTCGAGCTGGCCCTCTCCTGCGATGTCATCGTGGCCGACCACACCGCCGTCGTGGGGCTGCCCGAGGTGTCGGTGGGTGTGATCCCCGGCGGTGGCGGCACGCAGCTGCTGCCGCGCCGGGTGGGTGCCGCGCGGGCGGCGGAGCTGGTGTTCACCGCGCGGCGCGTGGAGGCCGTCGAGGCCCGGGAGTTGGGCCTCGTGGATGAACTGACCGAGCCGGACGGTGAGGCCCGTACCACCGCGCTGGAGCTTGCCGCGCGGATCGCGGCGAACTCGCCGGTCGGCCTGCGTGCGGCCAAGCGGGCGATGCGGCTCGGGCACGGCCTGGACCTGCGGGCCGGGCTCGAGGTCGAGGACGCCGCATGGCGCTCGGTGGCGTTCTCCGGGGACCGCGCGGAGGGCGTCGCGGCGTTCAACGAGAAGCGCAAGCCCCAGTGGCCGGGAGAGTGACCCGAGAGAGGGTGAAATCACCCCTGATGTCCGAAGGACCCTAAGCTGGGGTGATGGGTGAGGACGTGCGGCTGCGGGCCGTGGTGGCACTCGCGCAGTCGATGGCCGGCGCGCACACTCCGCGTGAGTCATGGCGGGCGGCGGCCATGGGGGCGTGCGAGGCGCTGGACGGCAGTTTCGCCGCGCTGTCGGTCTGGGAGCGGGATCTGGGCCGGCTCAAGGTGCTGGTCAACGCGGGGGACCGGGCGCCGGACGAGGAGGAGTTCCCGGACGGCGAGACCTACCCCGTGCACCGCTTCCCGGAGATCACCGAGTTTCTGCACGAGCAGTGGGCCGGGGGCGGCGCCCCGCGGGCCTGGGTCGAGACGGCGGAGGGCTCCACGGCCGACGAGTCGGGAGAACACGGTTACAGCCACCACCGCGTCGACGCGCTGCGCCGGCGCGGGCGGGGCTGCTGTGTGGTCGCGCCGATCGTGCTGCACGGGCGGGCCTGGGGTGAGCTGTATGTGGCCAGGGCGGCGGAGCGGCCGGTGTTCGGCAGGGACGACGCCGACTTCGCGACCGTACTGGCCTCCGTGGTGGCGGCCGGGATCGCTCAGCAGGAGCGCCTCGAGGAGGTGCGCCGCCTCGCCTTCACGGACCCGCTGACCGGGCTGGCGAACCGGCGGGCCGTGGACGTGCGCCTGGACGCGGCGATCGAGCAGTACCGGGTGGACCGGTCCGTGGTCTCGCTGGTCGTCTGCGATCTGAACGGCCTCAAGAAGGTCAACGACACACTCGGCCATGCCACGGGGGACCGGCTGCTCGAACGGTTCGGCTCGGTGCTGTCGCTGTGCGGGGCGATGCTGCCGGGCGCGCTGGCCGCGCGGCTGGGCGGCGATGAGTTCTGTCTGCTGACGGTGGGCCATTCGGCGGACGACGTGGTGAAGGTGGCCGAGGAACTCTGCCAGCGGGCCGGTGAGTTGAAGCTCGGTGAGGGCGTGGCGTGCGGGGTCGCGTCGACCGGCGACTCTATCGGCCCGGTCCGCTCGGCCCGCCGCCTCTTCCGCCTCGCGGACGCTGCCCAGTACCGGGCGAAGGCGGCCCGTTCGCCCGGTCCGGTGGTGGCAGGCCGTGATGACACGGTGCTCCCGCTCGCCGACACGCCCCCGGCCACCTCCCAGGACCGGCGCCGCTTCCGTGACGCACCCCCGTAGGGATCGCCCCCGCATCCCTCCAGGAACGGGTGGTGACAGAGACAGATTCAGTCCGTAGGGTGCTGAATATGGATATGCACACTGTCGCGGTGGGGACGTCCGGGACCACCGTCGAGGATGTCATCGCCGTCGCCCGCGGAAACGCGCGCGTCGAGCTCACCGACGACGCGCGCACCGCACTCGCCGCCGCCCGCCAGGTCGTCGACGCGCTGGCCGCGAAGCCCGAGCCGGTCTACGGGGTGTCCACCGGCTTCGGCGCGCTCGCCACCCGGCACATCGGCCATGACCTGCGCACCCAGCTCCAGCGCAACATCGTGCGGTCGCACGCCGCGGGCATGGGCCCAAGCGTCGAGCGCGAGGTCGTACGGGCGCTGATGTTCCTGCGGCTGAAGACCGTGGCGTCCGGCCACACCGGCGTGCGCCCCGAGGTCGCCCAGACCATGGCCGACGTGCTCAACGCGGGGATCACCCCCGTCGTCCACGAGTACGGCTCCCTCGGCTGCTCCGGCGACCTCGCCCCGCTGTCGCACTGCGCGCTGGCCCTGATGGGCGAGGGCGACGCGGAGGGCCCCGACGGCACCGTACGCCCCGCGGGAGAGCTGCTCGCCGCGCACGGCATCAAGCCCGTCGAGCTGCACGAGAAGGAGGGCCTCGCCCTCCTCAACGGCACCGACGGCATGCTCGGCATGCTGATCATGGCCCTCGCCGATCTGAAGCGGCTCTACACCTCCGCCGACATCACCGCGGCGCTCAGCCTCGAAGCGCTCCTCGGCACCGCGAGGGTCCTCGCACCCGAGCTGCACGCCATCCGCCCCCACCCGGGCCAGGCAGCAGCCGCCGCCAACATGCGCGCCGTGCTGGACGGTTCCGAACTCACCGGCCACTTCCAGGAGGAAGAGGCCCCCCGTGTCCAGGACGCCTACTCGGTGCGCTGCGCCCCGCAGGTCGCCGGAGCGGGCCGGGACACCCTCGCGCACGCCCAGCTCGTCGCCGAGCGCGAACTCGCCGCCGCCGTCGACAATCCCGTCGTCCTGGTGGATGGCTCCGGGGAAGGCAGGGTCGAGTCCAACGGCAACTTCCACGGCGCGCCCGTGGCGTACGTCCTCGACTTCCTCGCCATCGCCGCCGCCGACCTCGGCTCCATCGCCGAGCGCCGCACCGACCGGCTCCTCGACAAGAACCGCTCCCACGGCCTGCCGCCCTTCCTCGCCGACGACGCCGGTGTCGACTCGGGCCTGATGATCGCCCAGTACACCCAGGCCGCCCTGGTCAGCGAGATGAAGCGGCTCGCCGTACCGGCGTCCGCCGACTCGATCCCGTCCTCCGCGATGCAGGAGGACCATGTGTCGATGGGCTGGTCCGCGGCCCGCAAGCTGCGCACCACCGTCGACAACCTCACCCGGATCATCGCCATAGAGCTGTACGCCTCGACCCGCGCGATCGAGCTGCGCCGCAGCCTGAGCCCCGCTCCCGCCTCACGCGCGGCGATCGCGGCCCTGCGGTCCGCCGGTGTCGAGGGCCCCGGCCCCGACCGCTTCCTCGCGCCCGAACTGGCCGCCACGGAGGCGTTCGTACGCGACGGCGGGCTCGTGGCCGCCGTCGAGCCGGTGACGGGGCCGCTGGCCTGACGCCGGCCGCACGCTCAGGCGCCCGGGTACGGACCGTACCCGGGCGCCTCAGTCATCCGGTCCGGGGCCGGACCAGGGCCCGGCGCCGGAGCACGTCAGAAGGCGCGCGCTCCGCGGCGCATGGCGAAGGACACGAACCCGGCGCCGATACCGACGAAAGCGGTACCCCCGACGAGATACGGGGTGGTGTCCACGGTGCCCGTGTCGGCGAGGCGCAGCGGCGTGCCGCCGCCCTGGCCCTGCGCCACCAGGCCGGAAGGCCCGTCTTCCGGCCCGGAAGCGGAAGCTCCGGACTGCGTCCCGGCTGTCTTCGGACTCTCGTCCTCCGCCGTCGCGTTCGCCGAGGGGACGAACCACAGCGCACAGAGCAGGGTCCCGGCCGCAGTGGCGGTCAGCAGCGGGCGGCGAGCGACGGACACGTGAAGATTCCCCTTGCGACAGCGGCGAATTGGCCGCGTACGGTGGTGCTGCCGCGATGCTAATGAATGCAGCGGGTCGCAGGAAAGTGCTGGCGGCCCCGGGCCTTACGCTCCGTCGTATGACCACTTCTGAGACTTCACGCTATGTGCGGCTGCATGTCGAATTGGTACTGGAGGTCGCGGAACCGGAAGCGCTGGCCTCCGCTGCCCTCGAGCGCGTCGATGCGGACGAGCACATGCAGGACGACGAGCGCACCCACGCACGCTCCGCGGTGCGGGAGGACTCCGCGGAGGCTCTCGCCTATCTTGTGGACCCCTTCGACCTCGTCAGCGACGTCCCGGGAGTCGATCTCGCCCAGGCCTCCTGGAGCTGCGAGCAGGTCGACTACGACCCCGATGCGGAGGGGGAGGAGTGGGACCTCGATGATGAGGACGATGAGGAAGCCGAAGGTACTGAAGGTGCTGAAGGCCACGAGCACGCGTGACCGGCGGTAGTGCTGGGCAGGAGTGAGGCCGGGCCCCCTCCCGGTGGCCCCTTGCGGGCACCCGGGGAGGGGGCTGTTGCGAAACCGGAACACCCGGCCGCAACCGCCTCGGCGCGGCTTGCGTCGATGAGTGGTGTTGCCCACATCTTTCGTCAGATGTGGAACCGGACGGCCCTTTCTGGGTCTTCTTGAATGCGTTGGACAGAGAATCGGCGACGATGGAGAAGCGTGTGATGACGGACAGCAAGCGGCGCAGGGCTCTCGCGGCCGCGTCCGTGGTGCTCGGCAGTGTTCTGGTGCTCACCGGATGCAGCAGCAGTGCCGACAAGGCCGCCGCCGATGGCTCGAAGAACTCACAGGACCAGGTCGACGCCGAGGCGGCCAAGGACACGTCCGACGCTCGAATAGTCATCTCGCCGAAGAACGGCGCGAACAACGCGAGTATCAACAAGGGCACCAAGGTCACCGTCAGTGACGGCACGCTCACCAAGGTCGCCATGACCACGGCGGAGGGCAAGGCCGTGGAGGGCACCCTGGCCTCCGACGGCAAGAGCTGGCAGCCCAACGGGCAGCTGGAGCGGGCGACCACCTACAAGATCGCGGCCACCGCCAAGGACTCCGAGGGCCGTGAGGCCCACGAGAACGCCTCCTTCACCACGGTCTCGCCCGACAACAGCTTCATCGGGAACTTCACGCCCGAGGACGGTTCCACCGTCGGTGTCGGCATGCCGGTCTCGATCAACTTCAACAAGGCGATCACGGACCGCAAGGCCGTCCAGTCCGGTATCACCGTCACCTCCAGCAGCGGTCAGGAGATCGTCGGCCACTGGTTCAACTCCCAGCGGCTCGACTTCCGCCCCGACCAGTACTGGCAGGCTGGTTCCACCGTCTCCATGAAGCTGAACCTCGACGGCGTCGAGGGTGCCGAGGGTGTGTACGGCGTCCAGCAGAAGACGGTCACCTTCAAGATCGGCCGTAACCAGGTCTCCACCGTCGACGCCTCCTCCAAGACGATGACGGTCACCCGGGACGGCAAGACGATCAAGACGATCCCGATCTCCGCCGGTTCGCCCGAGAACCCGACCTACAACGGCCAGATGGTGATCTCCGAGAAGTTCAAGGAGACCCGGATGAACGGTGCCACCGTCGGCTTCACGGACGACGACGGCAAGGGCGAGTACGACATCAAGGACGTCCCGCACGCCATGCGGCTGTCCTCGTCCGGCACGTTCGTGCACGGAAACTACTGGGGCGACGACAGCGTCTTCGGCAGCGTCAACACCAGCCACGGCTGCGTCGGTCTGAACGACGTCAAGGGCGCGGGCGACTCTGACCAGCCCGCCGCCTGGTTCTTCGACAACTCGATCGTCGGCGATGTCGTGGTCGTGAAGAACTCCAAGGACAAGACGATCCAGCCGGACAACGGCTTCAACGGCTGGAACATGGGCTGGGCCGACTGGAAGGCGGGCTCGGCGGTCTGAGCCGCCGCTGCCGCCACCGACAGCGCAGAACGGCCG
>NZ_JBHWIW010000068.1:0-28045 GCF_042731955.1 Streptomyces sp. NPDC059828
GGGTCGAACGTCGCCCGCCGCGGCACTGGTTCGGCCGAGCGAGGCGTCAAGAGGCCACGGCCGCGTCTGTCCCCAGCCGGGTCTCCACGAACCGGGCGACGTCCGCGACGGTACGGAAGTTGGCGATGTCCAGGTCGTCGCCCTGCACGGCTATGCCGTAGGTACGCTCCACCCACATCACCAGCTGCACCGCGAACAGCGAGTTGATCCGCCCTGCGGCGAACATGTCCTCGTCCTCCGCGAAGCGCTGCCCGCCCGCGTGCTGGGCGACGAACTCGTGGACTTCTTCAAGGTATTCACTCATGAGGAGACTCCCGTCGTGCTGCCGGTCGTGGCCGGCTCGTAGGAATAGAAACCGTGGCCGCTCTTGCGGCCCAGCCGACCGGCCGCCACGAGCTTGCGCAGCAGCGGGGCCGGACGGAACTTGGGGTCGTCGAAGTTGTCGAGCAGGACGTCCAGTGAGTAGAGGACCGTGTCGAGACCGATCAGGTCGGCGGTCTCCAGCGGCCCCATCTGGTGGCCCAGGCACTGGCGGAACAGCCGGTCGATGTCGGGGGCCGTGGAGACCCCTTCGGAGAGGAGGAAGATGGCCTCGTTGACGGTGATCATCGCCACGCGGTTGGTGACGAAGCCGGAGGAGTCCTCGACCACGACGCTGTCCTTGCCGATCCGGCTGAACAGCCCCGTGGTCAGGTCGACGGTCTCGGGCGTGGTGTGGAAGCCGCGGATGACCTCCACCAGCGGCTTGAGCGGCACCGGGTTCATGAAGTGGGTGCCGATCACCTGCTCCGCCCGTGAGGTCACCGATGCCATCTTGGTGATGGGGATGGCCGAGGTGTTGACCCCGAACACGCAGTGCTGCGGGCAGATCCGGTCGATCTCGCGGTAGAGGGCCTCCTTGATGTCCCAGTTCTCCGTGACGTTCTCCACCACGAAGTCCACGTCGGACAGACCGTCGAGCTCGGTGGTGAAGGTGATCGCGTCGAGAACGGTCTTCGGCGAGGCCGCTGCCTGGGTGCGGTCGATCATCGTGTAGAGGCGGACGTTGGCCTCGATGGTGTTGCGGGCGCGGTCGAGCGCCTCGGTGGTGGTGTCCACGAGCACCACGGGCAGGCCCGCCGCGGCGAAGGCATGGGACACCCCGATGCCCATCGTGCCGGCGCCGAGGACACCGACGCGCTGGATCGTACTGGTTTCGGTCATCGCGATTCCTTGGAAGCGGAGAGCTGGTGAACGAAGGGTGGGCACTGGTCACGCAGCAGGGCCGGCCAGTCGGCCACGTCCCACCCGTACTGCCGGAGCACCGCGTAGGCGAGCCGTTCCAGGCCGAAGCCCACGCAGGCGGAGCAGACGATCTCGCCGTCCTGGCCGCGGATGTCGAATGCCTCGCCGAAGTGCCGTTCGTGCAGGTTGAAGGAGGCGACGGCGATGGTGTCGCCGTCGGGCTCGATTTCCAGGTGGAGTTCGTGCTTGAGCTCCAGAAGCCGCTGCGAGGAGACCCGGGCCGCGCCGTCGGCGCCCGCGAAGAACGGGTCGCTGGCCACCTCGCACCGGCCGAACAGGTCGAGTTCCTCGATGAGTGCGACGGCGCGCTGGCGGAAACGCTCCCGGGACTGGCGGACGAAGTCCGTCGGGCCCATGAACACGATCTCCCGGATGGTGAAGTCGCTGAGCCTCTCCAGGGTCGCGTGGTAGCGCGACTCGTGGCGGAAGGAGCCGCCGCGTGCGGTGACCACCATCGCCTCGTCGGGGATGGCCGTCCCGGCCCACTGGTTGAACGTGTGGTAGCACATGGTCGGCGGCAGCACCCGCTCCACCGGGCCGCAGCGGTGCAGGATGTGCTCCCCGATGGTGCCGTGCCGCTGCGTGTCCCCGATGAATTCCTGGTACGTGTCCACTTCGCCCTGCAGCCTGGCGGCGAACATCAGGTGCTGCGGGAACGAGGACAGATAGCCGCTGCGGTGGAGCGCGCTGACCGGCAGCGTCGTGGGGTAGCGGTACTCGACTCCGCCGAACTCGTCCAGCACGATGTCGCGCACCAGCCGGTCCAGTGCGTCGACGGCGGTGAGCGCGGGATGACCCAGGGCCACCTGGCCGGGCCCGACCTCGTGGACCACCCCGTCGGCGCGCATGGCCTCGAAGGAGGTGTCCTTGCGCGCCCGGCGGCTGGACGACGAGCGCCACAGCACCTTGGGCGGTGACGAGAGCTGCGGGCGGACCTCGGTGGCGATGACCGCCTTGAGCTTGCGGCCGAGTTCCTCGACGTCGGCCTCGGACACGGTCTCCACACCGACCGCCACCACTGCGGCGCCGTCGTCGGACATCTTGAGCTCGAAGCCGGTGATCGACTCGGAGACGAAGTACACCCGGCGCCGCAGTTCGTCGACATGCGCTCCGGAGAGCGGTTCGTCGAGCGCCAGTTGGTATCGGTACATCGGTTCCTCTCAGGCCGGGCCGGACAGGCCCAGCAGTCCGGAGATGATCGAGCGCTGGATCTGGGAGGTGCCGCCGTAGATGGTCCCGGCCAGCACGTCGCGTACCTCCCGCTCCACGCCCAGGTCCTCGGTGTAGCCGCGGGCGCCGTGGAGCTGCATGGTCTCCAGTGCGCTGGCCTTGAGGCTTTCGCTGACGTACAGCTTCAGCATCGTCACCTCGTTGAGCGCGAGCCGCCCCTGGGTGCGCAGCCAGCCCACCTTGTAGAGCAGGAGCTGGGACAGCTCCAGGCGCACCCGCATGTCGGCAATGGTGTGGGAGACGGCCTGGAAGTCCCCGATGGGGCGCCCGAACTGCCGCCGGGTGGAGGCATGGCGGACGCATCGGTCGACGAGCCGGGCCAGCAGACCCACCTGGCTGGCGACCATGAAGCCGCGCTCCCACTCCATGGTCCGGGTGAACGCCGCGTATCCCCCGCCCTCGCTGCCCAGCAGGTGGCCGGCCGGGACCGCGCAGTCGGTGAAGGTGACCTCGCCCATCGGGGTGCCGCGCAGCCCCGCCTTGGGGATCTCCCGGACGGTCAGGCCGGGGGTGTCGGCCGGCACGATGAAGGCGGACAGGGCCTGCTGGGGGGCGGCGGTCTCACTGGTGCGGGCGAAGACGATGAACAGGTCGGCCACGGGGGCGTTGCTGATGAACATCTTCGTGCCGTTGAGGACGTACCGCTCGCCGTCCCGGACCGCGGTGGTGCGCAGCGACAGCATGTCCGAGCCGGTCTCCTCCTCGGTCAGCGCGTGCGCGCCGATCAGGGAACCGTCGCAGAGTGCGGGGAGCCAGCGCTTGCACTGCTCGGGGGTGCCGTGGTCGAGGAGGTACACGGCGCACGCGAAGAGATGGTTGTTGACCGCGAAGACCAGACCGTTGTCCGCACAGCCCTGGCCGAGTGCCTCGAAGGCCATGATGGTGGTGAGGGGGTCGAGTCCTGCGCCGCCGTACTCGGCGGGGATCGGCCAGCCCAGGACGCCGAAGTCGGCGCACGCCTTCCAGCCGTCGCGGTCGAAGAGCCGCTCCCGGTCGAGGCGGGCGACGTCGGCGCCGAGGTGCTGCTGGGCGAAGCGCCGGACGCGGTTGCGCAGGGCCGCCTGTTCGGGGGTGGGCGCGAAGTGCATGGTCGGTGCCGTCATCGTGACCGCTCCTGAGGTGTCTCGGTGGTGTGGTGGGTCACGGCCTGTTCACGCGCCTGGTCCCGCAGCTCGCCGCCGTAGTCGATCAGCCCGCCCTTCGAGGCGTACCGGCGCGGTGCGCCGCCTGTGCGCCGGATCAGCGTGACGCTGTTCTGGACGAGCTTGTGCGGCTCCAGCAGGTTCATGACCTCGAGCTCGCCGGGGCGTGAGCGCACCATCCGGTCGAGATAGCGCAGGATGGCCTCGCCCTCCGGATAGGTCATCAGGTAGTGCAGGGCGATCAGGCCGCCGTCCGGGTTGATCAGATCCAGGAAGTGGTCAAGGAAGAACAGGCACTCCCAGGCGTCCACCCAGGCGAAGTCGATCGGGGTGAAGTCCTCGGGCAGTAGTGCCCTGCACTCCTGGAGCGGTGCGTTGACGATGGTGACCCGGTCGGTGAGCCCGAGCTCGTCGAGGACCTCCTTGACCCGGCCCGCGGAGGAGTCGGCGATCGACAGATCGTCCACCGCGACCAGCCGGGGCCGGTAGGGCTCCAGGTACTGAGCCGGTACCGCCAGCGGTGGTTCGGCGTTGAGCCAGGTCTCGTCGAGTTCGGCGCCGCCGTCCAGGTACGGGCGGGTCTTGGCGGCCAGTGCCGCCGACTCCTCCTCGAACAGGGCCTCGGACTCGGCCAGGGCGGCTGCCAGGAAGGGCGTGGTGTAGCCCATCCCCACCTCGAGTACCCGGCGGGGCCTGGTCATCCTGACGAGGTTGGCCAGCAGTGGGGCCACCACCTCGGTCCCCATGCCCGGGACCCGCAGCCGGGAGACGGCGGTGTCGAATGCGTCAGGTGTACGGCGGTGGGTGCCGTCGGTCATGAGAGGTCTCCTCGGTTCGCCGGCGGTACGAGCCGGCTCCGTACGAACATCAGGGGCGCCCGGTCGGACAGGGCGCCGAAAGCGCGTACGCCGGCGATCACCACGGTGTGGTCCCCGGCTTGGTGGGCCTGCTCCACGGCGCAGTCGAAATAGCCGACCCCTTCCGCGAACACGGGCGCGCCGGAGTGGGGTGCGGGCCGCCAGTCATCGCCCATGGCCTCGATGCCCAGTGCGCGGGTGGGGTCCGCCAACCGCTGCGCGGCGTCCCGCTGTTCGGCGGACAGCACGGTCACCGCGAAGGCACCGGTCGCCGTCACCCGGGCACACGTGCGGCCTGCGGTGCTCAGCGAGACGAGGACCAGCAGCGGGTCCGTGGACACGGTGGTGAAGGAGTTCACCAGCGTTGCGTGCGGTTGTCCGTCGATCACGGTGCTGAGCAGGGTGACGCCGGTGGGGAGGCGCCCCGCCACCTGGCGGAAGCCCGCCTCGTCCTGGACCGGGGCGGTCGCCGGGACCCGGGCGGTCATCGGGCCAGCTCCCGCAGACGGCCCAGATGCTCCAGGCCGGCCAGCACGGTCTCGGCGGGCAGCCCGAAGTCGATCAGACAGGCCACTTCATCGATACCGCACTCCCGCAGCCGTGCGATCACCCGCAGCGCCTTGTCGGGAGTGCCGAGCAGTCCGCCGTGGTCGAAGTAGCGGTCGAAGGCGCGTTGGACGATGAACTCGACATCGTCGGGACGCAGCGCTGCGGGGTCGATGCGGCGGTTGCCGTCCAGACCGGAGCCGACCAGAAGACCGAGGGAGCTGCGCAGGTAGTCGCTGAGCGGCTCCCGCACGGTGCTTCGGACCTCGTCCTCCTCCGTCCCCAGATAGGTGTGGATCATCAGCGCGACATGGCCCGGCCGGCCGGTGGCCTGCTTGTGCGCGGTCTGGTATTCCGCGACCTTGAAGGCGAGTTCGTCCAGGTCCTGTCCCAGCAGATGGGTGAGGATCCCGGTTCCGGCCCGGCCGGCCCGGCGGAAGGTCTCCGCCCCTCCCGCGCTCGTGATCCATACCGGCAGTTCCGGTTGCACCGGCGGCGGGTAGATGCGCACCCGCTGCTCGGTGCCGGTGCCGTCCAGGACGGTCATCTCCTCCCCGCGCCACAGTCGGCGGACCTGGTCGATCTGGTCCGGCAGCGCCTCCCTCCGGTCGGCGTAGGCCTCGGGCCTGAACGCGAAGTCGACCGCGTGCCAGCCGGAGGCGAAGGAGACCCCGACCCGGCCGTTGGAGAGGTTGTCCACGACGGACCACTCCTCCGCGATACGCAGGGGATGGTGCAGTGGCGCGACCACACTGCCCGCGCGGATCGCCACGCGTTCCGTGACGGCCGCGACGGCGGCCCCGGTCACGGCCGGGTTCGGGTAGAGACCGCCGAAGGGGTGGAAGTGCCGTTCGGGCGTCCACACGGCCGCGAAGTCGTGCTGATCCGCGAAGCGCGCGCCCTCCAGCAGCACCCGGTAGCGGTCGCCGTCATTCTCGAGACTGTCGTTGGCGAAGTAGAACAGACTGAAATCCATGGGGCTCATGTCTCCGTTGAGAGTGCGGCCGGAGCCAGTCGGCGCGAGTTCTGGGCCCATCGCGCGGCCACGGGTGCGAGGAGTCCGGCGGCGGCGAGTGCCGCGCCGAGCAGCAGCCAGCCGGTCTGGCCCATACCGACGACGAGTGCGGTGACCAGGGCCGGCGTGACCATCGTGCCGAGCTGGGTGGACATGCCGAACAGGCCCTGGTACTGGCCCTGGGCGTGCTCCGGGGCCAGACCGAAGGACAGCGACCAGGAGCCCGTGCTCCACATCATTTCGCCGAGCACGTGGAGGGCCGCTCCGGCGACCAGGATGACCACGGCCAGCCAGGCGGGCCGGCCCGTGGCCAGCGCGAACACCGCGCAGCAGGCGGCCAGCAGCAGCCCGGAGCGCCGCAGCGCCCGCGCACCACCGGCTACGGTGTCGCCGCCCTTGCTCGCCCACACCTGGAGCAGCACCACCGTCACCGAGTTGAGCAGGATCAGGCCCGAGTACGTGGACGCCGGCGCGTCGGTGTGCTGGGAGATCCACAGCGGCAGTCCGACATTGAGGATGACCGTGTTCATCGTCAGGACCGCGTTGAGGACCGAGACGGTGGCATAGGGGAGGTCCCGCAGCACGATCCAGACCGGCCCGTCCTTCTCCTTGGGCTGCGGTGCCACGTGAGGCAGCCGGAAGTAGGCCAGCCCGGCAGCGAAGACCAGCAGGCCTCCGGCGACCAGCACGCCCCGGTATCCGGCCGCGTCGTCGAAGTGCAGTGCCACACCGCCTGCCAGCGCGCCGAGCGAGAGTCCCAGGTTGCTCACCGAGCGCAGATAGGACCATGCCTTGACCCGGCCGTCCGGGGGGACGATCCCGGCGATCAGCGAACCTCGTGCCGCGTCGGTGGCCGACTCCGTGACCAGCACCAGGCAGGCGGCGACCACCAGCAGCGGAAAGCTCTCCACGAACGCGTAGCAGGTCAGGAACGCGCCCTGAAGGCACATGAACACGATGGTGGTGGCGCGTGGGCCCAGCACGTCGGCCATGTGACCCGCCGGGACGCTGGCCAGCATCCCCAGCACGCCTCCGATGGTGAGGGCCAGGGCGACCTCGCTCGCGGACAGTTCCACGGAGCGGGTGAAGTACAGCACGGTGACGGCGAGCATGATGCCGTTGCCGACCGTCTTCGCCAGATTGCTCATACACAGCAGCCGGACGGGACCCGGGGGCGGGACCAGCTCACTGAGATACGACATCGGCGGTCTCCTTCACGAGTGCGGTCAGCGCCTTGCGGTCCGCCTTGCCGTTGGCGTTCAGCGGCATCGACTCCAGGTGCACGAACCGGCGCGGCACCATGTGGATCGGGAGCACGTCCCGCAGGTGCCTGATCAACCGCATGCGGGGAACGGGGTCGCCGGTGTGACAGCCGACCAGCTCGGTCTCCTCGCCCTCGCGCACGGCGACCACCACGGCCTGTCCGACCTCGGGGTGGCGGCGCAGCGCGGCCTCGATCTCCCCCAGCTCGACCCGGTATCCGCGGATCTTCACCTGCTCGTCGAGGCGCCCCCGGTGGACGAGTTGTCCTTCCTCGCGGCCGACGCGGTCGCCAGTGCGGTAGTAGCGGTCGGCCTCGGGCGGGCCGGCTGCGTCGTGGTCCGTGAAGCGGCCCGCGTTGTCCCGCTCGTCCAGGTAGCCGTCGAATCGCTGGGCCCCGCGCACACACAACTCGCCGGACTCGGTGATCAGATGGTCGAGACCGGGGTACGGCTCCCCGATCGGCACCGTGTCGTTGGACGTGCGCGGCCAGTCCTCCGGGTCGGCGGGGACACGGAACGCCGTGCAGGCGAGGGTGAGTTCGGTCGGTCCGTAGATGTTGTCGATCACCGAGCCGGGCGCCACCGCACGCCAGGTGCGGGCCTGGCCGTAGGTGAACTGCTCCCCGCAGAACACGCTGTACCGGAGCTCGCGCACCTGCCCGGCCGGGAGCCGGCCGAGTTCGGCACTGACCGACACCACCGACGGCACGGAGAACCAGTGCGTGAGCCTCCGTTCGGTGAGGTAGCCGACCGGGCTGAGGAGTTCGGTCGGCTCCGGCACGACCAGGGTGGCGCCGCCACCCCAGGTGACGAACAGATCGAACACCGAGAGGTCGAAGGTCAGGTCGAAGGTGTGCGACATGCGGCAACCGGGACCCACCTCGTACCGGTTGATGTTGTACGCGAGGAAGGGCGCCACGTTCCGGTGCCGGATCGGCACGCCCTTGGGGCGCCCCGTCGAGCCCGAGGTGAACAGCAGGTACGCGACCCGGTCGGGCTCGGCCGTGTACGCGGGCAGCCGGCCGGTCGGCCTCGCGTCGAGCACCTCGTCGGCGGACAGCTCGAGCAGTGGCCACGGCGGTGTGCCCGGCCCCTGCCGTACGGCGCTGTCGGCCACCACCAGATCCACCGCGGCGAGGGTGCAGATGTCCTGGTTGCGGGTGTGCGGATACCCGGGGTTGAGCGGCACCACGCAAGCGCCGAGGCGCTGCGCGGCGAGATATCCGGCGAAGGCGACCGCGCTGCGCGAGGCCAGCAGCCCGACCCGTTCGACGGGTCCGCCCGAGGTTGAGGCGATGCGCTCGGCCGTGGCCTCCGCCGCGCGCAGCAGGGCGGCATAGGTCAGGGCCTGGCCGGGCAATTCGACGGCCACGTGGTCCGGGTACCGTTCGGCGCTGTCGGCGAACCATTCGTACAGAGTGCGGTTCATATCTCCCACAGCGTCACCGCCCAGGCCGCGACGGGGCTGTTGTTGAGCACCAGCACGAAGTCGCCTTCGCTCAGCTCCCCGCTGCCCACCAGCCGGTCAAGGTTCACCACGACGTCCATGGCGCCGAGGTGCCCGTAGCGGGCGAGGTGCTCCCGGCAGACCGGGTGGATGGGCAGGTCCAGGAGGTCCGCGTAGAAGTCGAAGGCGCTCGCGGTGACGTTCTGCATCAGGGTGGCGGCGACCCGGCCCCGGTCGATCCCCGCGTCGGCCAGGACCTCCTCGACCAGACGGCCAAGGCGCAGCCGGCTCTGCATGGCGAGCTGGAACCGGTACCGGGAGGGTGCCTGGCACTCCTCGCGCCACTCGTACCAGGGTGTCTGCTTGTAGTCGACGCGGAACAGGTCGTGGAAGGAGCCGTCCGTCTCCTGCCGGTGCCCGCGGAGCACGGGCCGCCCGCCGCGGACCATGGTCATCGCGAACGCGCCGTCACCGACCACCGTGACCGGGAAACGGATCCGATCGGCACCCGTGGGCCTGCTGGCATGAGTGATCAGCACACTCTGGCGGCTCGGGTCCGCGAGCAGCAGGTCCCTCGCCAGCCCCCACGCCACACTCGATCCGGTGCAGCCCAGACCGTCCACGGTGAAGGTCAGCGGTGAGGTCACCTTGGCCTGCGACTGCACCCGGCACACGTCCGAACCGAGCAGGACGTCGGGTGCCCGTGCACCGACCATCAACAGCACGTCGGGGTCGCCGGGATGAGCCGCGAGCAGCTCCTGGCAGGCCCGCGCCGCCAACTCCCCCTGTTCCTCCGTGTCGGCCACACCTACGGTGTCCACTCCGCAGCCGCGGGCGAACTCGGCGTCCTCGTGTCCCAGCAGTGCGAACTCGGGCAGTTCGGTGACGGCCGTACGCCGGTCCGGCAGGAGGCAGTGGACCGCTCCGATGCCGATGCTCATCGCCGGCTCCCTTCCTCGGTCTGCTGGAACGGCGCGCTGTCGAGGACCTTGCCGAGCAGGGTGCCCACCGGACTCGTGCCGCGCGCCAGATAGTTGAGGCCCTTGAGCAGCAGCTCACCCGTGGGCGCCGGGCTGAGACCGTTCTCCCGCAGCCACGGCTGCCATGCGTCGGTCTGCATGTCGTCCTCGCCGAGCTGCTCGCCCTCCATGCCGTAGAGGGCCATGTTCGACAGCACATCGCTGCCGTCGCTCAGCGCCTCCTTGGCGACGAGGCCGCGCCACTCCTCGAGCTCGACCGCCTTGGTGGGCAGCCCGGCCGCCGGGAGCAGCTCGAACATGCCCTGCGGACTGATCAGTCGTTCATGCGCCAGGTGGTAGGCGCGACCCACCGAACCGGGCGTCCTGGACAGTTCCACGATGGCCCGGGCCACCAGGTCGACCGGTGCCACGGGCCAGGCCGCCGGGTCGACCGGGCGGGCACCGACCGCCAGACCACTGGCGAGGATGTGCCAGATGAGGTCCTTGTCGTTGCAGGCGCCGGTGTCCGTGGAGCCGAGGATCACGCCGGGCCGGAAGATCCGCACCCGCATGCCGTCGCGCTCGGCCCGTTCCAGCAGGCGCTCCGCGACCCACTTGCTGACGCCGTAGCCGCCCTGCTCCGGGTCGAGCGGCTGCTCCCGGGTCTCCAGGATCCGGCTGCCCTCCCCCATGGCATGGCCGGTGGCGGCGACCGTCGAGACGAGGCTGAAGTCCTGGATGCCGTTCTCCCGCGCCCAGTTGACCAGGTCGATCACCGGAAGCAGGTTGTCGTCCCTGAGCACCCGGTACGGCTCGGTGAACACCACACGGGCGCCGCAGTGCAGCACATGGCCGACCTGTGTGTTCAGCGTGCCCGCGTCGTGCCGGCGCAGGGCCTCGCCGACGGTCCTGAGATCGCCGGGGACCGGCCGCACCCGATCGGCGGGCGGCGCGGGCAGCCCGTAGCTCTCCGCGGCCTCCCGCAGCCGCCGCCAGGCGTGTTCCTCGTCCCGCGCCCGGACCAGGCAGTGGATCCGCTCACTCGTCCTGGACACCAGTTCACTCAGCAGGAACGCGCCGAGGAATCCGGTCGCGCCGGTCAGCAGGATGTCCCGGCCCTCGGTCTCGCGGTCGGCGAGAGGGCTCAGCGGCCGGTTGAGGTCCTCGTCGATCAGCGGGCCGTCTCCGTCGGCCACCCGGTAGCCCTCGTCCCCGTCGCCCAGATGACCGCGCACGATCTCCGCGATACGGCGCACCGTCGTACGGCTGCCGCCCGCCCGGTGCATGTTGAGCAGGACCCCGTACCGCTCCTGGATCTCCAGCGCCATGCGGACGTACAGCAGCGAGGTGCCGCCGAACGAACCGAAGTCGTCGTCCAGTCCGATGGTGTCCGTGCCGAACAGCTCCCGCCACAGGGTGAGCAGCCCTTCCTCCAGCGAGTCGGCCGACGCGTCCGGAGCGGTCTCCGCCCGTACAGAGGCGGCCGGTTCCACCGGTTCGGTGACCGGAGGCATCCGGTCCAGCGCCCAGTACCGCCGGCGCGTGAACGGGTACGTCGGCAGGGCGACCCGGCGTCCGCGGCCCTGGGCCGCGGCCTCCCAGTCCACCGGTACCCCGGCGGCCCACGCCGCGCTGAGCGCCGCGTCCACCGCGTCGGCCTCTGCGGACAGGACGTGGCGGTCCCCGCCCGGGCCTCCGCCGCCGATCTGGATCACGAACGCCCCGGCGGGCGTCTCCGCCCCCTCCCGCAGGACCGGAGTCCCCGCGGGCAGCGCGGCCTTGAGCACCGATGCGGTGTCCGAAGCCCCGGCGGCCTCGCTGAGCAGCAGCAGCGCGGCCCCGCGCCGCTGTTCGGCGCGTGTGGTCACCGCGAACGGCGGGCGCGGCAGCCGGAGCGCGGCGGCGAGCCTCTCGGGGGCGGCGGTCACCACGCGCCGCTCGGCGAAATGGTGCCTGCCCGTCCGCAGGGTGTGCGCCACGTCCGCGACGGCGGGCCGCTCCGCCTCGAGGTGGTCGGCCAGCTCGCGGGAGAGTGCGTCCAGCTCCTTCCTGGTACGGGCGGACAGCAGCAGCCGGACCTCCGGACGCTGTTCGGCCGGGGGCCGGACCGGCTCCGGCGGCGGGGCGAGCACGGCCGCCACGTTCGTACCACCGACGCCCATCGAGTTGACCAGTACGTGCCGGTCGGCGTCTTCGCAGACGCGCTGCCCGGTCTCGATGACGAACGGGCTGTCCGCGAGGATGCCCGGGTCACGCGGCCGTTCGAACATCGGCTGCGGCGGCAGCGAGCCGGTCCGGGCGATGTGCACCGCCTTGATGAAACCGGTGATTCCGGCGGCGGAGCCGGTGTGGCCGACATTGGCCTTCACCGAGCCCAGCCGGCAGTAGCCCACTTGGGAGGAGCCGGACCGCAGGCCGTCGGCCAGCCCCACCAGTTCGATGTGGTCCCCGAGCGCCGTGCCGGAGCCGTGTGCCTCGACATACCGCAGCAGGTCAGGGTCCACGTCGGCCACCCGCAGGGCGGTGGCCACCACGTCGGCGACCCCGCGGCGGGTGGGTGCCGTGAACCCGGGGCGCTCGGCGCCCTCGTTGCCCACCGCCGTGCCCCGTACCACGGCGAGCACCGGATCGCCGTCCGCGAGCGCGTCCTGGAGCCGTCGAAGCGCCACCACACCGACGCCCGAGCTGAACGCCGTCCCCGTGGATCCGGCGTCGAACGAACGGCAGTAGCCGTCTTCGGACGACAGCCCACCGGGCTGGTAGCGGTACCCGGTGACCGGCTCGGTCACCGTCGTGCCGCCCGCCAGCGCGATGTCGCACTCGCCCGACAGCAGGCTGAGCGTCGCGTAGTGCACCGCGTACAGCGACGAGGAGCACGCCGTCTGCACCCCGACGGCCGGACCACGCAGGCCGAGCTTGTACGCCACCCGCGACGGCATCAGGTCGCCCAGGCCGCCCAGGGTCAGGCCCAGGTCGTCCATGGCGGCCTTCAGCCCGTGCGTACGGGTCATCTCCGCGAGCAGCGCGGCCGAGTACAGGGTCGGGGCGCTCCCCGCGAACACCCCGACCACGGGTCCGTCGGCACTCGGGGGGTGTCCCGCTGCCTCCAGCGCCTCCCAGCAGGTCTCCAGGAAGATCCGGTGCTGCGGGTCGGTGGTCTCCGCCTCGGTGGGCGGTACGCCGAAGAACTCGGCGGCGAAGTCGGCGGCGCCGGGCAGCACCGCGGCGGTCCGCACGAACCCGGGGGCGCGCAGGGCCTGCTCCGGCACGCCGACCGCGTGCAGGTCCTCGTCGGTGAGATCACGCATCGACACCCGGCCGGAGTCGATGTTGTGCCAGAACTCCTGCGGCGTCGACGCGTCCGGATAACGGCAGCCGATCCCGACGACGGCAATGTCCGTACCGTCGCTCATCGGGCACGCCCCAGCAGCCTGCCGCGCTCCGTGGCGCCCCGCACCACCGGCTTGTGCTCCTCTTCGGGGGCGTCCAGCAGCGCCGCCTGGGCACGCACCGTCGCGTGTTCGAACAGGTCCGCCGCGCGCAGTTCCCTCGTCGTCAGCTCGTTGAGCTGCTCCCACAACAGCAGAAGCAGCAGCGAGTTCCCGCCGACTTCGAGGAAGTTCTCCTCCAGCGGTACCTCGTCCGGCTCGATACCCAGCGTCTCCGCCCAGGCATCGCGTACCTCGGTGAGTCGGTCGGCGTTCTCTATCACGTCACTTCTCCTTGATGACGGGCGCGTCAGGATCGGTCACCAGATCGGCCGCGCTCGCGGTGAGCGACGACAGCAGGTCGGCGACGGTGTCCGCGTCGAACAGCGCGGTCGCGTACTCGGCGTTCAGCTCCAGCCGGCCGCCGTCCACGACGGCCGTCAGCTCCAGCTCGTACTTGGTGTGAATGTGGTGCGGCTTCCGGCGGCGCACCGCGACACCGGGACCGAAGTCCGGTGTGCCGTCCGGGACGTCCACGGCCGCCAGGTAGACCGGCGTGACCGGCGGCCGGTCCAGCCCCCGGTCGGGGTGGAGCGCCGCCGCCAGCGCGTCGAAGGGCAGATCGGCCGCCCGGTAGGCGTCGGTACCGGCCCGCCGCAGCCTGCCGAGCAGTTGGCGCCAGCTGGGTCCGTCCCTCAGATCGGCCCTCAGCACCAATGTGTTGACGAACATGCCGACGGCAGCGTCGGCACCGGCCGTCTCCCGCCCCGCCCAGGGGAAGGTGAACAGGAAGTCCCGCTGCTCACCGCCCCGGGCCAGTGTGGCGGCGAGCAGGGCGGCGGCCCCCATGAAGGTGGTGCAGCCGAGCTCGTCGAGGACCGTGCGGAGGCGGCCGGTGAGATCCTCGCCAAGAGTCACGCGGCAGGAGCGTGCGGCGGTGGACTGCCGGTTGCCGCGGGGGCGGTCATGAGGCAGCGCCACATCGACGGGGGCGCCCGAGAGTTCGGCCAGGCGGGTCGCCAAGGCGCTGTCGTCGTCGGCGGGGGCCAGCAGCCTGGGGTGTACCGGGTCCGCCAGTACCGGTGCGCGATCCTCCAGCGCCGCCCGGTACACCTCGGCCGTCTGGAGGGTCAGCAGCCGGGCCGACCAGCCGTCCGCGACAGCGTGGTGGACGGCCAGGACGATCAGCGTGCGGTTCTCCCCCGCCGTGATGACATCGGCGCGGGCCGGGGCCTCGGTGGCCAGGTCGAAGGGGGTCCAGGCCAGCTCGTCGACATGGGCGGACAGCCGGTCGTCGGACCAGTGCGTCGCGTCGGTCTCGCGTACCTCCGGCGCGGAGCCGTCCGTCCGGTAGACGAACTTCCTGAGCTTGCGGTCGAGCGCGAAACGCGACCGCAGCGCCGGGTGGCGGCCCAGCACCTCCTCCAGCGCGCGGCGCAGCAGAGCGTGGTCCAGCGGTCCCTCGCACTCCAGCACCGTCGGCAGCACGTACGCGGCGCGCTGCTCGGCGATCCGGTCGAGGAAGAGGAACCGCTGCTGGACCGGGGTCGCCGGGTGGGGGCCAGGCTCGCCCGCCCTCGCCTCCGCCGGCTCGGGGGACCGCTCGGCTTCCGGAGCGCACAGCAGCCGGCCCAGACCGGCGACCGTGGGGTCCGCGAGGAACGCGCGGGCCGTCACCGCCACCCCGTACCGGCGCTGGGCCTCGGTCAGCATGCTGACCGCGAGCAACGAATGCCCGCCCATGCTGAAGAAGTCGGACGCCGGCCCGGGTTCGGCTTCCCCGGTCCGCAGTCGCCCTGCCTGGGCGAGGACGGTGGTGAACAGGCTGACGGCCCGGCGCATCGCGATCTCGGGCACCTCGGCCGGGTCGGTCGCGGTCCGTGCAGCCCCCGACGGCGGCTCGCCGAGCGCGGCCACCCGGGGTTCGATGCCTCCCAGGCCCTCCACCAGCTCGCGAACCGTCCGGTCGGGGGCGGCCACGACCGCGGTGAGCAGCTCCCGGAAATCCTGTGCGAGTCCCTCCGCGACATCGCGGGGGTAGGTGTCCGTGGCGTACTCCAGCGCGCCCCTGAGCCCGTCCGGTGTCTCCTCCAGGAGCATCAGGACGTCGAACTTCGCCTTTCCGGTGGGCAGCTCGACCGGCCTGCGCCACAGCGCCCGGGCCGTGTCGCCGGACTGCGGCATGTTCTGCAGGGTGAACCCCACGTCGACCAGTGCGCTGCGCCCTTCCTGCCTGGCCTCGGTGACGGCGGCGGTCAGCTGGTTGAAGGGCAGCCTCTGGTGGCTGAGGGAGCGGAACGCCTCTCCGCGCACCTGGCGGCACAGCAGGGAGAAGCCGTCCTCCGGCTCGATCCAGCAGCGCAGCGGCACGGTGTTGACGAAGAACCCGGAGAGCTCCTCCAGGGAGGGATGGGGGCGGTTCGCGGTGAGTGTGCCGACGAGGAACCCGGTGCGTCCCGACCAGCGCAGGAGCACTGCCTGAAAGGCGGCCAGCGCGACGACGTACGGGGTCGCCCTCAGGGTCCGTGCCAGGGCGCAGACATCCGCCCAGGTCTCCTGCGGCACCTGGAAGTCGATCTGTTCACCGGGCGCCGACCCGATGGGCTCGCCCCCGGTCAGGCGGCCCGCCAAAGGCAGCCGTGCCGGGGACCTGACCAGCTCCCGTGCCCGTTCCGCGAGCTGCTCCCGCAGCTCCGGGTCGTCTCCCTGGCCCCGGTCCCAGACGGCGAAGTCGGTGTACTGAAGGGGGAGTTCGTCCAGTGCTGGTTTGTCCCCTGCGCACGCCTGACGGTAGGCGTCCGCGAGGTCGTCGAAGACGGGAGCCAGCGACCATCCGTCGACAGCGATGTGGTGAATGGTCAGGAGCATCGCGTCGCCGTCCGGGAGACCGCGCCAGACCACACAGCGCAGCAGCGGGCCCTCGGCCAGATCGAAGGGCTCGCGTGCCCTTCGGGCCGCGTCCTCGCGGGCTCGTTCGGCGGCGTGCGGGACCCCGTTGAGATCGACGACCTCGACCGGAACGGGCCAAGGCTCGCCCACGTACTGCACCGGTACGCCCTCACGCGTGCCATAGGTGGTGCGCAGGATCTCGTGGCGCGCCACGACTGCGGTCAGGGCGGCCTCGAGCGCGTCCGGGTCGACTGGCTCGTGCCACCGGGTGAACAAAGGGACGTTGTAGGTCGGTGCCCCCGGCATGGAGGCGTCGATGAACCAGAGCCGCTCCTGGGCGTAGGACAGGGGCGCACTGCGTGCCCCGAGCCTGCGCGGAACAGGCGGACATGACTTATCCAACGTTTTCCCTCCACGACGGGCAGGGTGAAACCGGACTGGTGGAATAGAGAACAGGCGAACAGAGGCCAGGCCTGAGAGAGCCCGGTACGTAAGGGGGCACCGGGCGTCCCCGCGGTGGGGGGCGCACCGGATCGGGCATCCGCGCGCGCTTCTGCGCTTCGGCGGTCACACGGTGGAGGGGCGGAGCCGCTGAGCCCGCCCCGGCTCACTCGGCGGCGGCGCGCACCTTGCCGACCAGGTCGGCCAGGGAGTCCGCCAGGAGGATGTCCGCGGGCTCGAGCCGCAGCGGCACCTGCTTCTGGATACGGGAGGCGAGCTGGGTGGCGAGGATGGAGTTGCCGCCCATGTCGATGAAGTTGTCACCCGGGGACACGGTGGCCGCCCCGAGGACGTCCTGCCACAGCTTCTGGACGGTCCGTGCGATCTCGTCGTCCGGCAGCAGCACGTCCGGGGCTCCGGCTTCGGTGCCTCCGGTCTGCCGGGCGAGCAGCTCCGCGATCCGGGCGCGGTCCGCCTTGCCCGTGGCACCGATGGGCAGCTCGGACAGGACGAGCCACCGCAGCGGAACCATGTAGGGAGGGAGCCGCTCGCCCAGTCGGGCGGTGAGCGCGCCGGGGAGGTCGCCGTCGGGCACCGAGGAGCGGGAGTCGGGAAGGACGCACCCGACCAGCTCGGCCGCCGTCCCCTCGCCTATCTTCTCGATGAACGCCGCGTCCGCGAGACCGGTCGCGACGGCGGCCTGCTCGATCTCCTCCAGCTCGATGCGGAATCCGCGCAGCTTCACCTGCCGGTCACGTCGGCCCAGCATCTCCAGAGCCCCGTCGGGCAGCAACCGTACGAGGTCGCCGGTGCGGTAGACGAGGTCGCCGGTGCGGGGTTCGGTCACGAACCGGTCGGCGGTGAGGTCCGGGCGGCCCAGGTAGCCGAGGGCGACTCCCGGTCCTCCGAGGCAGAGTTCGCCCGGCTCTCCCGGCGGGACCTCGGCCAGGTCGTCGCCCAGGACATGGGCGGTGGTCTGCTGGAGCGGGTATCCGATCGGCACCCGCTCACGGCCGGCGAGGCTCTCGGGGGTGCACTCGAAGTACGTGGCGAAGGCGGTCGCCTCCGTCGGTCCGTATCCGTTGACCAACCGCGCGGGAGGCTCGGCCGCGAGAACCCGCAGGCTGGCGGAGAGATCCAACTGCTCGCCGCCGACGACGAGGTTGCGAAGTGTGGCGAACGCCCCGGGCTGCTCCCAGGCGACCGTGTGGAACAGGGACGTGGTCAGGAACATGGTGGCGATGCGCTCGTCGCGCACCAGCGCGATCCAGTCCTCCATCGTGAGGTCCGTGACCGTGGGGAACGGTACGACCGTGCCCCCCGAGGTCAGCGTGGACCAGATCTCGCAGGTGGTGACGTCGAAAGCCGGGTTGCAGGTGTTGGCGACCCGCTCACCGGGCTCGATGACGCAGTAGTTGGGTCCGGTCACCAGACGGATCACCGCACGGTGCGGGATGACGACGCCCTTGGGGCGCCCTGTCGACCCGGAGGTGTAGGTGACATACACCGGGTCTTCTCCACCGGCCTCGTACAGGGCCTGCCCGTCCGCCGCGGCCTCGGCCGTGAGCGTGCGCAGCCCCGACGGCATCCGGTCCGGCTCGGTGTCCTGCGCGATCACGGCCGCTGCCGCGGCGGACTCGGCGAGGATGCCGGCCACACGCTCACGCGGCGCCTGCGCGTCGAGGGGCAGGTAGGCGGCTCCCGCCCGGACGATGCCGAGGAAGGCCACGACGAGCTCGGTGGACCGGCGCAGATCGACGGCGACCAGGTCGCCCTTGCCGATCCCCATACCGGCCAGCGCCCCGGCGAGCCCGCCGGCCCTGTGCCACAACTCCGCGTATGTGAGTGACTTCCCTGTGACCGGGTCGTGCACCGCGAGGGAGTCGGGCCGGCGTCGGACCCACTCCTCCACTAGCCGATGCACCCCGGGAGCCCCCGTCTGAACGCGGGCAGGACTGTCTACAGCACCTAACTGGTCACGCAATTTCAACTTCCCCCGTTTCGAACAATGGCTACGCGGCTCGGTCGTCGACTTCGCCGCATGGCTGTCCCCGAGGCTCGCACCGCCCCGAGATCTTGTCAACGCTCGTCAAGCACACGAAAGTCAATTGGCGGACGCTCACATCCTCCTCGCGCACGCCACCTGCGGAAACTCGAGAACACCTTGACCGAAAATCGACGCCAGGAGGCACAACTCGCCTTCCACAGAGGCCACTTGCGCTTGCCCCCGCCCAAGGACTGAGGCAGTCTGAAATTGCCACCCGGATCCGGGAGCGGCAGCTCGGCGTGTTTCCGGAATGGTCACTTCAGCGTCGCCGAGCACGTAGTGAATTGACCATTCCGGAAGTTCACTCTTCACCTTTTCGAAAATCACACGTCCCAGGACGGCTCCGTGGAGTGACCGTCGGGACAGTGGAACAGCGAAACCCGAGGAGGGCCGCAACGGACCGTGACACGTGGGTGATTGACCGCACACCACAGGCTCGTGACACTCTCCCCATGAGCAGACGCACTCAGGCGCAGCGGGACGCGATCACCGTCGAGATCGGGTACGCGCTGTTCAGTGCCGCCTTCGCGGCGGCGCTGGTGGGCGGGGCCGTCATGGGACCCGCGTTCGCGCTGGATCTGCCGCGCTCCGCGGCACGCGCCTTCCGGATCGCAGGTCTCGTGCTGGGGGCCGTGGTGTTCACGGCCCGCATCGTGCACGTGCTGTGGCGCTTTCCCCGTGGACGCGACGGTGCTCAGGCAAACCGCCCCGAGGGGACGGGTCCCGAGCGCCCGTAGGCCCCCGGGCCGGTCAGGCTCCCCGGGGCACTGTGTTCGGGACAGTTCCTGGCTGTTCCCGGCTGTTCCGGATCAATGTCAGGGGCTGACGACCGCTCCGTCGGAGTCGGGATCCCCGGCCGCGCCGCCCGTCTCCCCACCGGCCCGGCCGTCGGGCCCCGCATCAGTCGGCTGGACCCGGTCCAGCGCCTCCAGCGCGCGCCGGACCATCGCCCGGGAACGCACGATGCCGGCGAGCGAGGTCGATCCACGGGTGATGTCGGCGAACGCCTTCCAGACGGGGCGGAAGCCACTGAGGGTCGCGTGCAGCAGGCCGGGGCGGCGCTCGAAGATGGTGAGCAGCCGCCGCCCGACCGCCATCTCCACGCCCAGTCCCGCCTTGATGGCGAAGGCGTAGTTCAGCGCCTGGCGCCTCGCATCCACCCCGTCGTTCGCCTCGGCGATGCGTACGGCCCACTCCCCCGCGAGCCGGCCCGAGCGCAGTGCGAACGAGATGCCCTCCCGGGTCCAGGGCTCCAGCAGACCGGCCGCGTCACCGCACACCAGCACCCGCCCACGCGACAGCGGAGAGTCCTCGGCGCGGCAGCGGGTGAGATGGCCGGACGATACGGCGGGCTCGAAGCCGGACAGACCGAGCCGGGCGATGAAGTCCTCCAGGTAACGCTTGGTGGCCGCCCCGTCGCCGCGGGCCGAGATCACTCCCACCGTCAGCGTCTCGCCCTTGGGGAACACCCAGCCGTAACTCCCGGGCATCGGGCCCCAGTCGATGAGCACCCGCCCCGCCCAGTCCTCCGCGACGGTCGCGGGCACCGGGATCTCGGCCTCCAGGCCGAGATCCACCTGCTCGAGTTTGACCCCGACGTGTGCCCCTATCCGGCTGGCACTGCCGTCCGCGCCGACGACGGCCCTCGCCAGCACCGTCTCCCCGTCGGCGAGCACGACCGCGACGGTGCGGCGGTCGGGTACGGCCGGACCGTGCTGCTCCACGCGGGAGACGGTGGCTCCGGTGCGCAGCTCCGCTCCGGCCTTCTGGGCCTGCTCGACCAGGCCGGCGTCGAATTCGGAGCGGTTGACGAGACCGAAGAGCATCCGGCGCGAGCGGCGGGTGCGGCTGAGCCTTCCGTTCAGCGAAAACGTGACGGCGTGCACACGGTCCTGGAGCGGCAGCTCGAAACCGGGGGGCAGAGCATCCCTGGACGGGCCGATGATGCCGCCGCCACACGTCTTGTAGCGGGGCAGCTCCGCCTTCTCCAGGAGGAGCACCCGTCGTCCGGCAACGGCGGCGGCGTACGCGGCCGATGCCCCGGCCGGTCCTGCCCCGACCACGACGACGTCCCACACCGGGACCTCCCGCTCCGGCTCACCCTGTCCGCTGACGGCGTCTGCGTTCTCGCTGCTCACGATGTGCTTCTGCTCCCGATCCGAACCTATGGCCCAAGCTCTCGACGGCATCCTACGGGCGCGGTCCGGCACCCCCGCTGTGGGAGGATCGGCCGTACCTTCGCAGTACACCCACCGAGGACAACGTCGCACCCGCAAGGAGCGTGCCCATGACCGTGGATCCGATCGCCGAGACCGTCGCGACCCTGATGCCCCGCGCCAAGACGGAGCTGGCGGAGCTCGTGCGGTTCCAGTCGGTGGCGGACCCGGCCGTGGCCCCCCGAAGCGAGTGCGAGGCGGCCGCGAACTGGGTGGCCGGCGCGCTGCGCGGGGAGGGCTTCCAGGACGTGGCGCTGCTCGACACCCCCGACGGCTCCCAGTCGGTGTACGGCCTGCTGCCGGGCCCGGAAGGTGCGCCGACGGTGCTCCTGTACGCGCACTACGACGTGCAGCCGACGCTGGACGAGGCCGCGTGGGTGTCCCCGCCGTTCGAGCTGACGGAGCGGGGCGGCCGCTGGTACGGCCGCGGCGCCGCCGACTGCAAGGGCGGCTTCATCATGCATCTGCTGGCCCTGCGCGCTCTCAAGGCCGGCGGCGGGATACCGGTTTCGGTCAAGGTGATCGTCGAGGGCTCGGAGGAGCAGGGCACGGGCGGTCTCGAGCGGTACGCGGAGGCCCATCCGGAGCTGCTGCGCGCGGATGCGATCGTGATCGGCGACACGGGCAACTTCCGCGTCGGGCTGCCGACCGTGACCGCGACCCTGCGCGGGATGACGATGGTCCGCGTCCGGATCGACACCCTTGAGGGCAATCTGCACTCGGGCCAGTTCGGTGGTGCCGCGCCGGACGCTCTGGCGGCCCTGATCCGGGTGCTGGACTCGCTGCGTGCGGCGGACGGCTCGACCGTCATCGACGGCCTCGGTGCCGAGGCCTCCTGGGACGGCCTCCAGTACCCGGTGGAAGACTTCCGCAAGGACGCGAAGGTCCTGGACGGTGTCGGCCTGCTCGGCTCCGGTACGGTGGCCGACCGTCTGTGGGCCCGCCCGGCCGTCACCGTGATCGGCATCGACTGCTCGCCGGTGGCCGGTGCCACCCCGTCGGTGCCCGCGAGCGCCCGCGCGCAGATCAGCCTGCGGGTGCCGCCCGGTCATGACGCGTCCGAGGCGACGAAGCTGCTGTTCACCCACCTCGAGAAGCACACGCCGTGGAACGCCCGGGTGAGCCTCGAGCAGGTGGGTCAGGGCCAGCCGTTCCGCGCGGACGTGAACAGCCCGGCGTACACCTCCATGGCCGATGCGATGCGGATCGCGTATCCGGGCGAGGAGATGCAGTCGGCGGGGATGGGCGGCTCGATCCCGCTGTGCAACACCCTTGCCGCGCTCTACCCGGAAGCGGAGATTCTGCTGATCGGCCTGAGCGAGCCGGAAGCGCAGATCCACGCGGTGAACGAGAGTGTGTCGCCGCAGGAGCTGGAGCGGCTGTCGGTGGCCGAGGCGCATTTCCTGGTGAACTACGCGCGCTCGAAGCAGGCGTAGCGAACGCGTGCCGCGGCGGCCGGTCAGCCGGCGCCGGGTGACGGCTGACCGGGTGCCTGTGGCGGCCGCTACCCGATGGGGATCCCGGCCTCCAGGGTGAGCACCTTCCCCCGCTCGCGGGCACGCAGGGCCCAGCGCAGCCGTTCGTAGCGGTGCGGGGGGAGCAGCGACGCGGCCTCCTCCTCGGACACGAACCGCCAGGCCCTCAGCTCGTCGCCGGGCAGCAGGATCTCCGCGGCGGTCCCGGCATCGAGCCGGCCGCCGTCGAAGAGCATCCGCACACCGCCGTAGCCGGGCGGCCGTGGCGGTTCCCAGTCGATGACGAGCAGCCGGGGCACGGTGTCGAGGTGTACGCCGATCTCCTCGGCCACCTCCCGCATCCCCGCACGGGCCGGGGACTCCCCCGGCTCCACCACTCCGCCGGGGAACTCCCAGGCGGGCTTGTAGGTGGGGTCGACGAGAAGCACCCGGTCCTCATGGTCGAAGAGAAGCACCCCGGCCGCCACGGTCTCCGCGGTCGGCTCCGGCGTCTGCACGATCTCGCGGGCCCCGGCAGCGCCGGTGCGTACGGCTTCGGCGATGGCCTCAGCGGTCTCACGGGGTGTCAGACACGAGGTGTCGATGACATGGGCGTCGGCTCTGAGCCAGCCCCGGAGCGCCTGCTGGTACGGCTCGATGTGGTCGTAGGCCCATTGCCGTACGCGCTCTTCGGCGTCGGGGATGTCCGGCTCCTCGCGTGCGGCGATACGGGCTCGCAGGATCGTTTCCTCCGGGGCCAGCAGGACATGGCACACCGGTATGCGACGGGCGGCGAGACCGCCGAAGATCTCGTCCCGGTACTCCTGGCGCAGCAGCGTCATGGGCGCCACCAGAACACCCCCGCCGACCTCGCTCAGCAGCGCGGACGCCGCGTCCACCACCAACCGCCGCCAGATCGGCAGGTCCTGGTAGTCGGTCACCTCGTCCAGGCGTTTGCGCGGCAGGAGATACCGCAGTGCCCCACCGATCACCTCGGGGTCGTACAACGTGCTGTTCGGGATCAGATCGATCAGCTCGCGAGCAGCAGTGGTCTTGCCCGCGCTGAACGTACCGTTGATCCAGACGATCACGCTTGCCCCCTCTTTCCGTAGCCCCCAGTGGACTCTCCGCTACACCCTGCCATGGAACGGGGCCGTACGGGCCAGGGCGTCCGGTCGGCAGCGGTCCGGAACCGGCCGCCCCGGGCTGTGCCGCCCCCGGACTCAGCCCTTGGGCCGGTCCGGTCCGGCCGCGGTGGCCGCGGCCGCCGCGCCGAGGAGGCCCGCGTCCCTCCCGGTGCGGGCCGGGGCCACCACGATGCCCTGGACGAAGGAGAGCGTGGCGTAGTCGTGGAGCGCCCTGCGCAGCGGGATGAAGAGCACGTCACCGGCGCCCGCAACTCCCCCGCCGATGACGGCGATACGGATCTCCACGAGCGCCGCGACCGCGGCGATGGCGGCGGCCAGCGCCTGGGCGGCACGTTCGAAGGACGCGACGGCGACCGGGTCACCCGCCGCCGCGGCGGCGGCGACCGATGCCGCCGATGTGTCGCCGTCACGGCCCGGCCGCCAGCCCTTGTCGAGCGCGCGGCGCGCGATGCTGGGACCGCTCGCGATCCGCTCCACACAACCGCGGCCACCGCAGGGGCACTTCTCGCCGTCGAGGTCCACGCTGATGTGGCCGATGTGGCCCGCGTTGCCGGTCGGTCCCGGATGCGGTCGGCCACCGAGCACCAGGCCACCGCCGACACCTGTGGAGACCACCATGCACAGGGCGTCGTCATACCCGCGTGCGGCTCCGAGCCAGTGCTCGGCCGCCGTCATGGCGACACCGTCGCCGACCAGTTCTACCGGGAGGCCGCCCGATGCGGTACGCACCCGGTCCACGAGCGGAAACCCTCGCCAGGCCGGCACGTTGACGGGGCTGACCGTGCCCGCGGACGCGTCCACCGGCCCGGCGCTCCCGATGCCGACGGCTTTGGTGTGCGGCCACAGCGGTGAGGCCACGAGCTCCCCGAGCACCTCGTCGACCGCGCACATCACCGTCTCGGCGTCCTCGCGCGCCGGCGTCGGCCGCTGGGCGCGCAGCAGGATCCTGCCGGCGGTGTCCACCAGCGCGCCGGCGATCTTGGTACCGCCGATGTCGAGCGCGGCGACGAGGTCGTTATGCATCAGTGAGCGATCTCCCAGCGACTGGCCGCGGGGCGGATCCGGACCCGCGGCTTCGATCATCCAGTCTCCACTGCGCTGACAACGTTGTCCAGGGCCTATGCTCGACGCCACAGCCTCGCACAGCACCACGGCTTCGGGGCGCGCAGCACACAGGGCTCCCCCTCCGGCCCGCACCGGGCGTATCGCCTCCGACAGACGCACCAGCCAGACGCACCCGCACACGCAGACACGACGAGAAGGACAGCGCACTGTGGCCGAGTTCGCCCGCCGACCCGAGACCAACCGCTACGGCACCCGGCCCACGATGAAGGACGTGGCCGCGCGTGCCGGGGTCGGACTCAAGACGGTCTCACGGGTGGTGAACGGCGAGGCGGGCGTCACGCCGGACACCGAACGCAAGGTGCAGGAGGCGATCGAAGCCCTGGGCTTCCGGCGCAACGACAGCGCACGCGTGCTGCGCAAGGGCCGCACCTCGTCGGTCGGGCTCGTCCTGGAGGACCTCGCCGACCCCTTCTACGGTCCGCTCAGCCGGGCGGTCGAGGAGGTCGCCCGTGCCCACGGCGCACTGCTCATCAACGGCTCCAGCGCCGAGGACCCGGACCGCGAGCAGGAGTTGGTGCTCGCGCTGTGCGCCCGCCGCGTGGACGGACTCATCGTCATCCCGGCCGGAGACGACCACCGTTATCTGGAACCGGAGATCAAGGCCGGCATCGCCACGGTGTTCGTGGACCGGCCCGCGGGGCGGATCGACGCGGATGCGGTGCTGTCCGACAGCTTCGGCGGCTCCCGTGCCGGCGTCGCGCATCTCATCGCACACGGACACCGCAGGATCGGGTTCATCGGCGACCAGCCCCGCATCCACACGGCGCAGGAGCGGCTGCGGGGCTACCACAGCGCGATGGAGGACGCCGGCCTGCCGGTGGACGAACGCTGGGTCTCGCTCGGCTCGACCGAGCCCGAGCGGGTCACGGCCGCGGTGGAGCAGATGCTCTCCGGGCCGGAGCCGGTCACCGCGCTGTTCGCGGGCAACAACCGGGTGACCGTGACGGCCGTGCGGGTGCTCGCGGGGCGCGAGGCCCCGGCCGGGCCCGTCGCGCTGGTCGGGTTCGACGACATCGAGCTCGCCGATCTGCTGGGAATCACCGTCATCGCCCAGGACGCGGCGGCCCTCGGCCGCACGGCGGCGGAGCGGCTGTTCCGCCGCCTGGACGGGGCGGCCGAGGAGCCGTCCCGCGTGAAGCTGACCACCAGGCTGCTGGCCCGTGGCTCTGGTGAGCTGCCGCCTCCGCCCGGAGTGCGCTGAGGATCGCGGCCGGCGCCGCCGACAAGGGCAGCACCCGCTCACGGCAAGGTGAGTTCACCTGCGTCCGGCCGGACACCCCGCATGCCGGCACCGGGTCGCCGCGACCGGGCACACCGGCGCCAAGCGGTCGGCGCACACGGTGGCGAACACGCAGAGTTGCACCAAGTTGCGCTGTGTCCACCACTCAAGACAATGGTTGGGGCGGCATTTCCGCCCGAGGCGGAGGGAGAGGGATCGTGAAGCCTTCGATAGCTGTCTCTCAGGATTCGGACCGCATCCGTGTCGTGAGACTGCTCCATGTCCGTGAGGGCATGGAGGACGGTTTCGTCAGAGCGTACAAACAGGTACGCAGAAAGGCCGCAGCCAGTCCTGGCCATCTCAGTGAGCAACTGTGCCGCTCGGCTGAGAATCCCGCCCAGTGGCTGCTCACCAGCGAGTGGGAGAACATGGACGCCATCAAGCGGTGGCGCACGAGCTCCGAGCACGAGGTGCTCGTCCAGCCGATGAACGCGTGTCTCCTCGAGGAACGCACCACCACGGTGTTCAACGTCGTGGAATGACCGTCCGCTCCACCGGCCGGTGGGGCGCGTGGCGGGCCCGTCTCCGTGCGCAGGGTCGCACCGTGTGACGGGCCCGCCCTCTGGCACTCCAGGCCCTTCGCTCACCGGATCCGAGGCGCCCCGCGTCGGCCGGCAGCACCGTGGAGCCCCTCGTGAAAGCGCCCCGAGCCGCGGCCGTGGACGGCCGAGCCGCCGAACGGCGATCCGCACTCCGGCGGCGGGGCGTCGGACGCGGGGCAGGCCGTCAGCCGGCGGACACTCAGCCGGCCGCGACCGTGAGCCCGCCGCGACGGGGACGGGCGTAGGCCTCGATGCCGGAGCGGGACAGGCCGGTGAGCCCGGTGACCTCCGCCTCGTCGAGCGCTCCGCACTCCAGCCCGCGCAGCAGATAGCCGCCGAGCGCCTTGGCGGTGGCGGGCTCGTCCATGATGTCGCCCTCTGTCCTCGCCGCGTAGGCGGCGAGGCGGGCCGCCGCCGCGGCCATGCCCTCTCGGTAGAAGGCGAAGACCGCGGCATAGCGGGTGGGGAGATGGGCCGGGTGCATGTCCCAGCCCTGGTAGTACGCGCGGGCCAGGGCGCGGCGCGTGAGGCCGTAATGGAGCCTCCAGGCCTCGTGGACATGCTCCGTGGAGCCGACGGGCAGCACGTTCGTGGAGCCGTCGGACACCCGCACGCCCGTGCCGGCGGCTGCGACCTGCATGATCGCCTTGGCGTGGTCCGCGACCGGATGGTCGCTCGCCTGGTACGCGGCGCTGACACCGAGGCAGGCGCTGTAGTCGAAGGTGCCGTAGTGCAGGCCGGTGGCCCTGCCTTCGGCGGCGTCGATCATCCGTGCGACGGTGGCCGTGCCGTCGGCGGCCAGAATGGCCTGGCTGGTCTCGATCTGGATCTCGAAGCCGATCCGTCCGGATTCCAGCCGGTGCGCCTTCTCGAAGGCCTCCAGGAGGCGGACGAACGCCGCGACCTGCTCGGGGTAGGTGACCTTGGGGAGTGTGAGCATCAGCCCGTCGGGCAGTCCCCCCTGCTCCATCAGGCCGCTGAGAAAGATGTCCGTGGTGCGGATGCCCCGGTCGCGGACCGCCGCCTCCATGCACTTCATACGGATACCCGTGTACGGCGCCGTGGTGTCGGGATCGGCCTCGGCGAGCAGCCGGGCGGCGCGGGCCGCGTCCGTGTCCTCGTCGATGCCCCGGTAGCCGTCCTCGAAGTCCACCCGGAGGTCCTCGATGGGCTCGCGCTCCAGCTTGGCCCTCACCCGGGCGTACACGGGCTCCGCGAGCTCGCCGGAGAGGCCCAGCACGAGCGCGAGGGCCTCCGCGTCGGGGGCGTGCTCGTCCAGTGCGGCGAGTGCCTGGTCGCCCCAGGACCGCACGGTGCCCGCGGAGAACACCTCGCCCGGTACGTAGACGGTGTGGACGGGCTGACGGATGCCGGGGTCTCCGGGGTAGCGGCGGGCGAGCTCGGAGTCGACCGGCGCGAGGGAGGCGCCGATGGCCTCACCGATCCCGCCTGCCAGGCTGGTGGTCACCTTCTCCTGCTGCCCCATCGCCGCACACCCTCCAATTTTCCGTTCACCGGAACCAGCTATCCGCATGGTGAAGCTAGTCGGCACGACTGAGCTGCGTCAATGGTCCACTGGAACGGCACGGGGCCGCGCGGTGGAGTGCACCGCGCGGCCCCGGGACGGATGCCACCTGACGATCAGCCCTTGCGGGTGTTGATGTCCTCGGTGAGCTGGGGGACGACGTTGAAGAGGTCGCCGACGACGCCGTAGTCGACGAGGTCGAAGATCGG
>NZ_JBHWIW010000069.1:0-27439 GCF_042731955.1 Streptomyces sp. NPDC059828
GGCCGGGCCCGTGGCAGCCATCACCGGTGGCGGGACCACCGCGACGAGCACCGCCACCGCGACCAGCACCGTCAGGGGCCCGAGCCCCAAGCCCACGCCGAAGCCACCGGACAGCGGCTGGCAGGACCACGGTCGCCCCGATCACGGCCACGGACGCCCGGACCAGGGGAACCGCCCCTGCAAGGACAAGGGTTCCGGTCCCCGCTGAGCACGAGGCTCGCCGCAGCACCCCGCCTCCCGGGCCGTCGCCCCGGGGGGCACTGCTGTCCGACCTGTTCAGTGCCCCGGCCGTTTCACCGGTGCCCTGACCGCCTTCTCGTACAACGCACGGGCGCGGGAATCGAAGAGGGCCGCGGTCGACTCGGTGTCCGTGTCGCCGCCACTGAGCACACCGATCAGCCGCCCCGGACTGGCCGGTTCCGTGTAGTCGGCCAGCCAGGGGCTGCCGCTTGTGCCGTCCCAGAAGCCCTGGCACTCGATGCGGGCCATGCCGGACGTCTGGTCCGGATCATGACGGCTGTCCGTGGTGCAGCTGATCGGGCGGCCGTCCGGATTGTGTTCCTGGTTCGGGTATCCGACCACGGTGACACGGCGGCGCGGCGCGGACGACCAGTCGGGCGCGGCCGCACCCACCACATCCTGCACCTGACGTCCCCTGGCGTCCGGCTCCAGAGTCAGGAACGCGTAGTCGGCCTTCTCGTCCCCGTCCTTGCGCCATCGGTCGTCCACCTGGATCGCGGCGACCCGCCAGGTTCCGTACGGGGTCTCGCCCTTGTCCGGTCCCCGGAAGCCGGGTGCGAACGAGAAGTCGCTCGCGTACGTCCCGTGGGCGAAGACGCAGTGTGCCGCGGTGGCCACCACATTGCCGTGCGGGCTGGCCACGACGCTTGCCGTGCACCAGTGCTTGTCGGCGTCCATCAGCACCCCCACCGACGGGAGCCCGGCCGACGGTGTGGCCGATGACTGGGGTGTGGGCGGCTGGGCCTGGGTACGGGGCGTGGCCGAAGGAGGCCGCAACACGGCCGCGTGGGTCGGCGCCACGCACGCGGCGGCCGCCGTCAGCATGGTGAGTGCCGCCCACAGCACCGTCCGGTGCCCCTGCATATGCCTCAAACGTATTCGCCCCGCGTTCTCGTGCATGCGCTCCATCTTTGCTCACTCGGCGGTGAGCCAGCCCCGTAACGTCGCCTGGGCCCCTGCCTGGAAGCGGGTTTCCGCCCCCAGTGACTCCAGCAGCCGGCTGATTCGACGCCGGGCCGTGTGCACATGGACCCCCAGCCTGCGGGCGATCGCCTCGTCCTTGAGGCCCGAGGCGAGCAGGGACAGCAGTTCCCGCTGCGGTGCGGGCAGCGGCCCGTCGGAGCCGCCGCCGAGCGGAGTGGCGCGATCCCACACCGTCTCGAACAGCGGCACCAGCGCGTTGCGCAGCAGGGCATCATCGATCACCAGCGCCGAAGCGGTCGGTCCGGCCGACTCGTTCGGCGGCAGGAGGGTGGTGCGCCGGTCGACGGCGATGAGCCCGGTGGGTACGGCGGGTGCCACCCGGGCCTTGAGGCCCCGTTCCACCAGCGCCGTCAGTGCCCGCATACGCTCCGGTGCGCAAAGGCCGTCCCGGTCGAGCACCGTGCGCACCGTCACCCCGCGCTCCAGCAGTCCCTCGATGTCCAGGCCCGACAGCCGGTCCAGGATGACCACCTCGTGCTCCGCCGAGGCGAGCAGCACACCGGCTCGCTCCGCGATCTCCCGCCGCCCGGTGACCACTTCGATGCCGCTGCCCGGCGGCAGCCCGTCCGCGAGCTGGTCGGCGGCCATCCTCAGCCGTTCCAGCTCGGCGGACCTCAGATGCAGTTCCGCCTGCCGCCGGTGGATGAGGGTGCGGATCGCGGAGGCCGGGGCCGCCGGGCGGGGCAACGCTCCGCCGGAGTGCGGCGGCAGTGCGAGACCGTGCTCCACGAGCCGGTCGAGCGTCGTTTGCAGTTGGTCCTGTGGCAGTTCCAGCCGCTGCGCCAACTCCTCCGTCTCAGTGGCGTGTTCGGTGAGCAGGGCCTCGTATGCGCGTTCCTCGGCCGCTTCCAGGCCGAGGGTGCGCCATTCCGCCTCGATCATGCGCCGGATTCTCACAGCGAATTCACAGGACACACAAGTGTGCATACCCACTTGTGAACGCACTTGGCTCATTGTCGCGTTGGCGTCCCACATGTTGCATGGCCATGACCACCTGAACCGGCTCTGACCAAGCCACTGGAGGGGTACGTACTGTGCGCACGTTCAGCAGCAACCATGGGAGACCCGGATCCGGGATACCGAGGGGGGCGGGTATCGCCGCGCTCCTGGCCGCCGCGGGACTACTCGTCACCGCGGTGCCGGCCCAGGCCGTGACCGCGGCGGCGCCCCAGGCGCCGCACGCCGATGTCATCCCGGGCGAGGACACGGCGACTCCCGCCCTCGTCGACGGCCTGCGGGAGGCCGTGGACGCCAAGGCCGCACCCGCCGACGCGGCCATCGGGCACCTCGCCGCCAAGGAGAGCCGCTACCGCATCGCCGAGCCCAAGCGCGACCTCGCCCCCCTGGGGACGGTCCGGCACGGCGCAGACGAGACCGTACGGCTCCAGCAGAAGCACCACGGGGTACCGGTGCTCGGTGGCCAGTACGTCGTACGGATGGAGCGCGCGGACGGCAAGCGGGTCGTCACCGGCACCTCCGGCAAGTACTTCACCGGGTTGAAGGCCGAAACCGAGCCCACCGTGGCCAAGGACGTGGCTCTGAAGCGGGCCATCGGCGCCACGGCACGGCAGCTCGGCGGAAAGCTGACCAAGGCCGACGCGATCCGCAAGGAGGGCGAGAAGTCCGAGAAGGCGCAGGCGCTCAGCGGCTCCGTCGGCGGACTTGTCGTCATCCCGCGCGGCGAGGGCGTGCTCGCCTACCACGTGACCGTGCGCGGTACGAACCCGGCGACCGGTGAGCCGGTGCTCCAGCAGGTGTACGTGGACGCCGGGTCCGGCTACCCCGTGCTCCAGTACAGCGGTATCAGGACGCTGACCGCCCCCGCGAAGGCGACGGCGGAAGCCACGGAGCGCACGGCCGGCAAGGCGGGCAAGGCAGCGGACGACCCCGCAGCCCACCCCGGCACCACCGGCAGCGGCGTCCGGCTGAACGGCGCGAAGGTGCCGTTGGAGCTCTTCCAGGACACGGCCCGCGGCGAGTACGTCATGACCGACTACGCGCGGATGGCCGACAGCACCAAGAACACCCTCAGCACCTGGGACGCATCGGCCGTCGACGTCAACGACGCCGCCGGGACCTGGCCGGCCGGTATCAAGGTGTTCGGCTCCCCGGCCGCCGAGTTCGGCGCGGCGGCGACGGACGCCGGCGCGGTCGACGCGCACTGGGCCGCGGGCCAGGTGTACGACTACTACAAGAAGCACCACGGCCGTAACGGACTCGACGGACGCGGCACCAGCGTCAACTCCCTCGTCGGTGTGACGATGTTCGGCGGCTCGTACGTCAACGCCTTCTGGGACGGCCAGAAGATGGTGTACGGCTCCGGTGACGAGGAGTTCAGGCCGCTGTCGGCCGATCTCGACGTGGTCGGCCACGAGATGACGCACGGCGTGGTCGAGAACACCGCCAACCTCGTCTACGCGGGCCAGTCCGGTGCCCTCAACGAGGCCATCGCCGACTACTTCGGCAACGCGATCGACATCACCGCCTCCGGGCAGTCCATGGACGACCCCGACGCCGGACTGATCGGCGAGGACCTGTGCCGTACGAAGGCGGCGGGTGACTGCGCCTTCCGCAACCTCAACGACGGCGCCACCACGTCCAAGAACTTCCTGGGCGTGACCTTCGGCACCGACAACGGCGGCGTCCACCTCAACTCCACCATCTTCTCCGGTGCGCTGTGGGACATCCGGCAGGACCTGGGCGGTGAACTCGCCGACAAGATCGCCTACAAGGCGCTGTCCGAGTACATGACCCCGCTCGACGGCTTCACCGAGGGCCGCAACGCGGTGCTCGCGGCTGCCAAGGACCTCAAGGTCACGACGAAGCAGCTGAACGTCGTCAAGAAGTCGTTCAGCGCCCACGGCATCGTGCCCGGCTGGGAGGACGCCATCGGCGTCGACTCCGACCAGCTCCTCGGCAAGCTCAACATCAGCGGCACCGGCGTCCAGGCGGGCGGCGGCTGGTACGCCGTCTCCCAGTCCAACGACGACGGTTCCGAGCCGTACTCCGTCTGGGCCGGCCGCGCCGACGGCAAGGGCTCGCCCAAGCTGATCAGCCCCAACGACGGGCGCTACCACGTCTACCCGGCGACCGACGGCAAGACCGTCGTCTGGGTGGCGTACGGCACCACCAGCCTGGACATCCTGTCGCGGCCGCTCGCGGGCGGTCCGATCAAGAAGCTGTACACCTCGTACAACGACGTCTCCGGCCTGCGCGTGGAGAACGGCGTGGTGGTCTTCGAGTCGTACGGCTTCTTCGGTGACCGGCATGTGGCCTACCTGCGCTCCGGCGACACCCGGCCCACCTTCGTGGACGGCGGCGGCTGGTTCGACGGCACCGCGCTTCCGTCCATCGCCAAGGGCAAGCTGGCGTACGCCAAGCTGTACCTGGACGGCAGCGAGTTCAAGCTCGGGGTCGAGGTCATGGACCTGAAGACCGGTGGCAAGAAGATGACCGGTCAGCTCGGGGAGCCCCAGGGGCTCGGTCAGACCGGCATCAACGGCACCCATGTCTTCTGGCTGACCGACGAGATCATGGAAGACCAGGGCCAGATGGGCGTGCGCCGCGCGGACCTCGACGGCGGCAACGTCGTCGACATCAACCCCGAGGCCAAGCCCAAGGCGCTGATCGCCTTCGATCTGACGGTGTCCGACGAGGCCGTCACCGTCAGCAGCCAGCTGCCGGACACGCAGTACCGCAATGAGACCCTGCCCAAGCTGTGGCAGCTCACCACCGACGGCAGCCGCCTGGAGCGGGTCTCCTGCAACCGGGGCGAGCAGCTGTCGCCCGCGGCCCTCACGGGCAAGCAGGTGGTGTGGCTCGACGGTTCCACCGGCTGGACCAACCTGGTCACCCGTTCCCGGCCTGCGGGACTGTGCGGCTGACCCCGGTCACCGCACTCCCGCTCCCGCAGTGACAGGAGCCCCCGGCGCGGCCTCGCCGCCGTGCCGGGGGCTCTCCCTTTCGCCGCGTGGCCGGGGGTACTGACGGTGGCATGTGCCGATGTCGGGCCCTGGAATGCCTGGGGGGTGCCGATGCCCCAGGTGGTTCACGGCTGCGAAATACTGGACGAGCTGCGGCGATGACCGCCGCGAGAAGAAACCTTTGTCGACTGGCGTCGGTTGAGCGCGCGAGGAGTGCTGACGTGTCCGTAACCGGTGCGGGGAGTGGAGCGGAGCCCACGGGAGGCCGTGACGTGGACCGCGACTTCGAGGAGTTCCTCGCCCTGGAACGCGAGCTGGCCGTCTTTCTGCGCCGTGCCCGGGCGAACTCCGGTGAGATGGCCCGCGAGGTCCACCCCGAGCTGGAGCCCGCGGCCTACGGGCTGCTCGTACGCCTGGAGGAGGCCGGCCGCCAGCGCGCCACCGATCTCGCGGTCTACTTCGGGGTCGGCAAGGCGACCATGAGCCGTCAGCTGCGCGCACTGGAGCAGCTCGGCATCGTCGCCCGCGAACCCGATCCGGCCGACGGCCGTGCCTCGCTGGTCCGGCTCACGGACGAGGGCCTCGCGCGTTTCCGCAGCGTGCGCAACGCACGGCGCCAGACGTATGTACGAAAGCTGGCCGACTGGGACCGCGGCGAGGTCGCCGAACTGGCCCGGCTGCTGCACCAGCTCAACGCCCGCGCCGAGGGCTGAGCCGGGGGCCGAACTCCGCGCCGTGTACGTACGGCGGCGGCCGCGGCTCAGAGGCGTACGTACACCGCGGTCGCGTCGTCGTGGACCTTCCAGCGCCGGGCCCCGGCCCGCGCTCCCTCGCGTACGGCGTCGGCCTGCTCCAGGGCCCGCACCCGCCCGACCAGCCCCAGCGGGCCCTCTGTGCGCAGCAGCCCCATCAACTCAGGCCAGCCGCCGCTCTCGAACAGATCCGTCCAGCGCGATGCCCCGTCGGTGAGCGCCGCCAGCGCCCCCACCCGGGAGCGCGGCGTCCGGCCCGCCACGGCACGGTCCGCCACCTCCGGATCGGCCGCCGCCGTGAAGAAGCCGCCCTCCTGATTGCGCAGAGCGTCGGTCGCGCTCAGCGAGCGGAGGGTCTCGCGCGGAATCAGGTCCAGACGGTCGTCCCGCACCGCCGACACCTCACCGTCCGGTGACTCCAGCAGCAGGGTCGAGTCGGACAGCACGAGGTGCTCCACCCACCGCTCGTCCCAGCGGGCGGCGGCCACCGTCGCCTGGGGGGTACGCACGTGAGAAAGGTCACAGCTGTCCCGGTGGGCGTCCGCGGTGCGCCGGATGGACAGGGCGAGGATCTCGGTCAACGGGATATCCCGTCGCGAACCGGACAGTTCGATCAGTGCGCCACCGAGTCGTGCGGTGAACCACGGCACACCGTGCACACAGCCGTCGTCCCCCGGTGGCGGCGTCACCCCGTCCAGGACGACCAGGCAACCTCCCAGGCCCGAGGCGGGGACGGCGAGGGAAGCCCAGTCCTCGTTGGGGCGTTCGGGGTGACCGGGCTCTGAGGCGAGTGAGGCGAGTGCGCGGTGCATGAACCGCAGTCTGCCTCAGTGGGCACGACACCTTCACGAAGTCCGCCAGAAGCCGCAATCGGCCTGTACTACCCACTCCGACCAGCGGTTTTGGCCGGAATGATCACTTCACCCGAGGTGCGGGCGCGCATCCTGCCAAAGCCTGCGCCCAAGGTCCACCCGGAGCGTTGCGGGCCCGCCGGACCCGCCTGCTGACAAGTTGTTGACCAACTCCGGAGTGATGTTCACTCGTTCGGGTGGCGGACTGGGCGATGCGCGTCCCGCTCCCAAAAGCGCTGGAATGGTCGTAAGCCGTACCGGGGTGGGGGCGAGTCGTGAGATGACCGGCCGTCACCTCTGCTTCATGGGTGGACGAGTCGAGATTGCGAGCACCGGTGCAGGAGAAACGGCCTCGGGGCACGAGCAGCATGCCCAGCACGGCGTCGTCGGGTCAGTCGGGTCAGGAGTCGACCGCGCCCACGACCCCCGTCGAGCCCTCCGGGACCCCCGAGACCTCTCAGGTCCAACCCGTCCGGGCTGACGGCGCGACCCCTGGGATCGTCACCAGCGGCCGCCCTGTACGGGTACGCCGCAGGCTTGTCGCGGGTGTGGCCGTTGTCTCCCTCACGGTGGTCGCCGCCGGAACCCCGGCCGTCCTCGCCGCCTCCACCGATCTGACCGGGTCGCAGCGGCTCGTCACCCTCGCCGAGCTGAACGGGCAGGCCGTCACTCTCGCCCACTCCCTGGCCGACGAGCGCGACGAGGTCACCGCGTACATCGCCGCGGGCCGGGAGAACCAGAAGGGCGACAAGAAGAAGCACCGGGAGATCTCCGGCAGCCGCAGTGCCCGCGTCGACCGCCAGATCGACGAGATCCGGGGCAGCGTGGCTTCCGGTCACGCCGAGCTGAGCCGCGACCTCGGCACCGTGCCGTCCATTCGGCGCACCGCCCTCAGCGGCAAGGGCACCGCCCTGGAGGCGCACAAGGCGTACACCGGCATCATCGAGGCCCTTCACGCCCTCGCCGACGAGCTCGCCGAGCAGACCCCGCCGCGCGCCGCCGACGCCGTCCGCGCACCCGCCGCACTGGGCCTCGCCGTCGAGCAGGCAGCCGCGAGCCGCGGGCTGCTGACCGCCGCGCTCTCCATCCCCGTGCCCGAGGACGAGGGCCCGGCCTTCGACCCGATCACCGGGTTGCCCGTCGAAGACACGGAAGACGACGAGAACGGAAAGGGCGGCAACGGAGACAAGGCCGACAAGGCTGCGGAGGCCGCCCGGGGCGCGCTCAGCGCCGCCGCCCAGCAGGCCCGGGTCCGTGAGCTCGCCGCCCTCGCCGACTTCGACCAGGCCGCGAACCCCGAGGACGGCGGACGGTTCTCGTCAGCCGTCACGGGCCCCGAGGTCAGGGCCGCCGAAGAGTACCTCGCCCGCCTCACCGACCAGCCCGAACTCTCCGACAGCGAACGCGAACTCGCCGCGAGCACCTCCGGCCGCGACAAGGTCGAGTCGGCGCTGTCCGCGCGCGTTGAACAGATGCGTGGAGTCGAGTCCGCACTCGCCTCCGCCCAGGTCGGGCGGCTCGGGCAGCTCCGCGATGACGACGTCACCGCCCTGGAGCTGCGCATCGCGCTGCTCGGCGGCTGTCTGCTGATCGCCGTCGGCATCAGCGCGGCGGTCGCCCGCACGCTCACCCGCCCGCTCGCGGTACTGCGTATCGGCGCCGCCCGGATCGCCGCCGCGCCCGTCCCCGAGACCGAGGAACCGGTCCGCTTCACCGGCCGCAACGACGAGTTCGCCCAAGTCGTACGCAGCCTCAACACGCTCCATGGAAAGCTGGCCGACCTCGCGGAACGGGCCGCGCGGCTGGACTCCTCCCAGGAGGACCTGACGGCGGCGCGCGGAGAGCTGTCCGCCCAGCGCTCCGAACTCCAGGCCCGCACGGCCGAGCTGACCACGGAGCTCGAGCGGCTGCGCGAACTGGTGAGCCACACCTTCGTGAACCTCTCGCTGCGTACCCTCGGGCTCGTGGAGCGGCAGCTCGGTGTCATCGAGAAGCTGGAGCAGCGCGAGCAGGACCCGGAGCGGCTCGCCACCCTCTTCAAGCTGGACCACATGGCGACCGTCATGCGCCGCCACAGCGAGAACCTGCTCGTGCTGGCGGGGGCGGAACACGGGCACAGCCATCCGGGGCCGGTGCCTCTGGTGGACGTCATGCGCGCGGCCGTGAGCGAGATCGAGCGCTACGAGCGCGTCACCATCCAGTCGCTGCCGCCGCACACCCAGGTGGCCGGGTTCGCCGCGGACGACCTCAGCCACCTGGTGGCCGAACTGCTCGAGAACGCCACGTCCTTCTCACCGCCCGACGCCCAGGTCCAGCTCTCCGGCTGGCTGCTGGAGAGCGGCGAGGTGATGCTGTCCGTCCAGGACGAGGGCATCGGCATGACCCAGGAGCGGCTTGCCGAGCTCAACGCACGGCTCGCCGCATCCGACCCGCGCGCCGATGCCGCTGAGGGGGAGAGCCTCGGCCTGCGGGTCGCTGCCCTGTTGGCCCGCCGTCACGGCGTACGTGTGGAGCTGCGCGAGCAGAAGCAGGGCGGTATCACCGCCGTCGTGGTCCTCCCGGAGGCCATGCTGCCGACGGTGCCGCCCACCGCCGCACCGCAGTCGCCCCCCGTGCCGGGCGCGGCGCCCGCGCTGAACCTTCCGGGTTCGGTGGCGGAGGCCAACTCCAACACGCTGCCGGGCCGCCGTACGGGAGTGCCGGAGCCGGAGCCGGCGCCGACGCCCGGAGAGCCCGAGGGCTCCGAGCCCACCGAGACCACGCTCCAGTTCCGTATGCCCACGCCACCGTCCGAGCCGGACGCCCATGGGCGTGCGGACGACGAGGTGGACGGGGTGGACGGGGTCGACGAACCGGTCACGGACAAGGGCCTGCCCAAGCGCACACCCAAAGTCGTCGCCCAGCCCGCCCCGCCCCGCAGGACCGGCGGCTCCGTCGACGCGGAGCAGCTTCGGCGCCGACTCGGCGGCTTCCACCAGGGAGCCAAGGAGGGCCGCCGTGATGTGGAGGCGGAACTGACGGCAGCAGTAACCGAGAAGCAGCAGAGCGAGGAAAGCCACGAGTCGGGGGGGACTATCGAGGAGGAGGCACGACGTTGACCGCGACCGGCACATTCGGGCTCAGCAGCGAGGCCCGCAACCTGCAATGGCTGTTGGGCAACCTGGTCGAGGAGGTTCCGGGAGTACGATCCGTCGCCGTCGTGTCGTCGGACGGACTGCTGCTGCTGTCGTCCGACCCTGCGCACAACTCCGCCCCGGACACCCCTCGCCCCCTGGGTCCGCGCGGCTCCAGTGCGGACCTCGCCACCATCGTCTCCGGAATCGGCAGCCTCACCATCGGGGCGGCCCGGTTGATGGACGGCGGCGGGGTGAAGCAGAGCATGGTCGCGATGGAGGAGGGCAGCCTCTTCGTGATGTCCGTCAGCGACGGTTCGCTGCTCGGCGTGCACGCGGCCCCGGACTGCGACATGAGCGTCGTCGCCTACCACATGGCGCTGTTCGTCGGCCGGGCCGGCCATGTCCTCACCCCCGAAGTGCGCAGCGAGCTGCGCAAGTCGATGGAGAGCGCCCGGTGACGCCCGCCGCTCAGCCCGCACCCCGGATTCCCGCACCGCGGCTCCCCGTACGCGGCGAGGGCAAGAGGCCCGCGCGGGTGCGCCCGTACTCGCTCACCGGTGGCCGCACCCGCTTCGGGCACGTGCTGCTGGTCGAGACGTTCGTCGCCGCGCTCGACGCCGACGAACGAGCCCTTCCCCACGGGGCCGCCGGGCGCAGGGAGCTGACGAACGGCAATCTCACCTCCCGCGTGATGCCGGAGATGCGGGCCATCGTCGAACTGTGCCGCCGCATGCGCACGGTCGCCGAGATCGCGGCCATGCTGACCATGCCGCTGGGTGTGGTCCGGGTGCTCCTCAGCGACCTCGCGGATCAAGGGAAGATCCGTGTGTACGGGACCGGGCACGGTACCGGTCAGCCCGACCGCGCACTGCTCGAAAGGGTGCTGAGTGGACTCCGCCGTCTCTGACCTCCTCGCCCCCGTGGAGGACGACAACGTACAGCCCTGGCAGAACGACCGCAGCCGAGCCCCGATCGCCACCAAGATCGTGGTGGCGGGCGGGTTCGGAGTCGGCAAGACCACCTTCGTGGGGGCGGTCTCCGAGATCACTCCGCTGCGGACCGAGGCGCTGATGACCCGGGCCAGCGAGGAGACCGACGATCTCACCGCGACACCCGACAAGCTCAGCACCACCGTCGCGATGGACTTCGGCCGGATCACGCTCGATGACGACCTGGTGCTGTACCTCTTCGGCACGCCCGGCCAGCAGCGGTTCTGGTTCATGTGGGACGACCTGGTGCGTGGTGCGATCGGTGTCGTGGTGCTGGCCGACACCCGCCGGCTCAAGGACTGCTTCCCCGCGCTCGACTACGTGGAGAGCTGCGGACTGCCGTACGCCGTGGCCGTCAACCACTTCGAGGGGACCCCGGCCTATGAGGCGGAGGACGTGCGGGAGGCCCTGAGCATCCCCGCGGACATCCCGGTGGTCATCATGGACGCGCGCAAGCGGATCACGGTGGTCGAGTCACTGCTCGCACTGCTGCGGCACGCGCTCGACGTCACGCCCGAATGAGTTTCCTGTCAACGAAAGAGACGGCCATGCGGAAGATCCTCATCGTCGGTGCCGGGCAGTCCGGACTGCAGCTCGCCCTCGGCCTCCAGGCGCACAACTACGACGTCACCCTGATGTCCAACCGCACGGCTGACGAGATTCGTTCCGGCCGGGTCATGTCCACCCAGTGCATGTTCGACACGGCTCTCCAGCACGAGCGGGACCTCCAGCTGGGCTTCTGGGAGTCCCAGGCCCCGAACATCGAGGGCCTCGGTGTCTCGGTGGCCGGGCCCGAGAGCGCTCGGGTCATCGACTGGGTGGGCAGGCTCGACGGCTATGCACAGTCCGTGGACCAGCGGGTGAAGATGGCCGGCTGGATGGAGACCTTCGCCCAGCGCGGCGGTCAGCTCGTCATCCACGGGGCGGCCGTCTCGGACCTGGACTACTTCTCGCGTACGTACGACCTGGTGCTCGTCGCGGCGGGCAAGGGCGAGCTGGTCTCCATGTTCGCCCGGGACGCCGCCCGCTCCCCGTTCACCGAGCCGCAGCGCGCCCTCGCGGTCTCCTATGTCCACGGCCTCGCCCCGCGCCCGGAGCACCCGGACTTCGACGCGGTCCGCTGCAATCTGGTCCCGGGCGTCGGCGAGCTCTTCGTGATTCCGACCCTCACCACCTCCGGCCGCGCCGACATCCTCTTCTGGGAGGGCATTCCCGGCGGCCCGCTCGACGCCTTCCAGGGAGTGAAGGATCCGGCCGAGCACGTGGCCCTCACGCTGGAGCTGATGGAGACGTTCACCCCGTGGGAGTACGCCCGCGCCACCAAGGTCGAACTCACGGACGCGGGCGGCACCCTGGCCGGCCGCTATGCGCCGACGGTCCGCAACCCGATCGGCCACCTCCCCGGCGGCGGGCTCGTCCTCGGTGTCGCCGATGTCGTGGTCGCCAACGATCCGATCACCGGCCAGGGCGCCAACTCGGCCTCCAAGTGCGCCGCCTCCTACCTCGCGTCGATCACCGAACACGGCGACCGCCCCTTCGACGAGGCGTGGATGCGGTCCACGTTCGACCGCTACTGGGAGAACGCCCAGCACGTCACCAAGTGGACCAACGCGATGCTCGGCGTCCCCCCGGAGCACGTCCTGAACCTGATCGGCGCGGCGGGTGAACTCCAGCCGGTGGCCGACCGGTTCGCCAACGGCTTCAACAACCCGACGGACTTCGAGGACTACTTCTACGACCCGGAGAAGGCTGCGGCGTACCTGGGTGAGGTGGCGGGCGCGGCCCGGTCCTGACGTGTGTGACCGGTCCCCCGGGCAAGCGGCCTACTGCCCGGGGACCGGGCGGTACGTGCACACCTGGGTACCCGTGCCGCTGGTGACCGAGGAGACCAGTTCGAGGGTGTGGCGGGTGCCTCCGGCCGGGAAGATGGTCTTTCCGCCGCCGAGCAGCACCGGCATGATCATGAGCCGGAGTTCGTCGACCAGGCCCTCCTCCAGCAGCGTGCGCGCAAGCGTGGGGCTGCCCATCACCAGGAGGTCGCGGCCCTCCTTGGCCCGGAGTTCGGCGATGCGGGGGAGGGCTTCGTCGCCGGGGATGCGGCGGGTGTTGACCCAGGTCAGACGGTCCTCGCTGAGAGTGCTGGACACGACGTACTTGGGGACGGCGTTCATCCGGTCGGCGAACGGGTCGCCGGCGCGCTCCGGCCAGGCCGCCGCCATGGTCTGCCAGGTGCGGCGGCCGAACAGCAGGGCGTCGGCGTTGGTCAGGGCGGCGTCGAAGGCGCCGCCGACCACCTCCGGATCGAAGAACGGGTGCGACCAGCCGCCGTGGGCGAAGCCGCCGTCGGTGTCCTCGTCGGGGCCGCCGGGGGCCTGTACGACGCCGTCGAGGCTCATGAACTCACTGATCACGATGCGCATGGGGGGCTCGCTCCTTAGGGTGCCGTGGCGGAGGCGTACCCGGTGTCCGAGCCCGCTGCCGCATGCTTCGGGAGCATAGGCGGCGTGTATGACAACAGCGGGGCGCTCGCCGGGTCAGGGCGGACCGCGCCCAGGACGGGGTTGGACGCGAGGGGAGAGACCTTCACCCTGGTGCCGGGGCGGGGGGCCTGGATCACCAGGCCGCTTCCCAGGTAGATCGCCACATGGGTGGCCCTCGGGAAGTAGATCACCAGATCGCCCGGGCGCAGCGAGTGCAGCGGGATCCTCTCCAGCCGGGCCCACTGTTCCTGGCTGGTACGGGGGATGGGGTGGCCCGCGGCGGCCCAGGCCTGGGAGGTGAGGCCGGAGCAGTCGAACGCGAGCGGTCCCGTGGCGCCCCAGACGTACGGCTTGCCGATCTGGCGGATGGCGTAGCCGACCGCCGCGCCGCCCTGCCGTGACGGCAGCCGGGCGCCCGCGCCCAGGACACCGGACGCGAGCAGTGCGCGCTGGGCCTGGTCCATGCCGGTCCGCTCCAGGCGCTCCAACTGGGTGCGCTCTTCGGCGGAGAGCCTGGCGAGCAGGGCCTGCGCGGTCTCCAACCGGGCCTGGACCGTGTCGCGTTGTCTGCGCTGACGGTCGGCGAGGGACCGCTGGACGGCGAGTGCCTTGCGGGAGCGGGCGGCCAGGTTGTCCGCGCGCAGCTCGCTGTTCTCCAGGCGGGCGATGGCGGCGGCGTTGCCGCTGTTCGCACGTTCCATCAAGTGCCCTTCGTCCAGGGCCTCCTGGGGACTGCGGGCGAGCAGCAGCCGCAGATACCCGGAGAGTTCCGAGGCGCCCTGGTACTGGCGACGGGCGAGGCGGCCCGCCTCGTCGCGGCTCTGGTCCAGTGCGGCGCGGGCCTGGCGGAGTGCGGCATGGAGCTGCCTGGTCTCGGCGCGTTGGACCTTCAGGCGTTCGGCGGTCGCGTTGTACGCCTCGCCCGCCTCCTCCGCCTGCCGGTAGAGCTCCCGGAGCATGGGGAGCAGTTCGCGTACGGTACGCGGCTCCGCCGGACCGTCCGGCACGGCCGCGGCCGGCCCCGCCGCGAGCGCGGTCGCGGACACGACAGCGCTCGCGGATGCGACCGCGGTGGTCCGGAGCGTACGCAGCAGTCTGTCTGGCATCCCTCTACCTTCCGTTGGTCACGGGAGGGATGATGCTGCGGCCGAGTCCTGTTGAGCGTGAGGCTGGCCGCGCCACGCGGGGCCACCACCCGAGCACCTCAAGTCCGCTTGTCTTATGGATGGATGATCTCGGGGCTCTGTCGAGAACGCGGTCCAGGTCCTGTCCGCCCGGGCGGATCTAGGGCCTTTCGTTTGGATCTTGCCGGGCTCGCGTGCCCCTGGTGCCGCGTCTCGCCGCGTTGTCGTCGGTCGGCATGGCTCCGCCATGACTCCCTCCTCCGCCTTGCGATACGTCCCCTCGGCCCCAAGGGCCGGGGGAGACCCCAGGCTCGGCCCCAAGGGCCGGGGGAGACCCCAGGCTCGGCCCCAAGGGCCGGGGGAGGCCCAGGACCCTCGGCCCCAAGGGCCGGGGGAGGCCCAGGACCCTCGGCCTCAAGGGCCGGGGGAGACCCCAGGCTCGGCCTCAAGGGCCGGGGGAGACCCCAGGCTCGGCCTCAAGGGCCGGGGGAGGCCCAGGACCCTCGGCCCCAAGGGGGCGGGGGAGAGCCCAGGCTCGGCCTCAAGGGGGCGGGGGAGAGCCCAGGACCCTCGGCCTCAAGGGGGCGGGGGAGAGCCCAGGACCCTCGGCCCCAAGGGGGCGGGGGAGACCCCAGGCACCAGACCCCGCTCACTGATCCGACCTGATCCGAACGAAAGGCCCTAGCGGCCGATGGGCAGCGCGTACAAGGTCGTGTCCCGCCAGACCACGGCCGTGCCTCCGGCGACGATGCCGCGGTAGCGGCCCGACTTCTCATCCCCGTCGGCCGCGCCGGAGGACTGGAACTTCCACAGCCGGCGTCCGTCATCCGTCGCGAACGCCGTCACCTGGCTTGCCTCCAGAGCCAGCGCAGTCCGCGCCCCGGCGGAGAGCAGCAGCCTCGGTCGCCCGCCGCCACCCGCCTCCGTCGAACGGGACCAGCGGACCTTGCCCGTCGCCGTCTCCACGGCGTACAGCTCATGGTCGGAGGTTCCGAGGTAGAGGGTCCCGTTCTGGATGAGGCCCTTGCCGAAGCCCCCACGGTTGCCGTCGCCCGGAGTGCCCGGGCCGAAGGCCTGCCAGACGCGCTTGCCGCCGTGGGCGTCGAAGGCCTGGAGGTCGTCCCCGACCGGTGCGTAGACCCGGCCCGACGCGTCGCCGACGACGGTGGCCTCCTCGCGCACCCCTCCGAGGTACTTGCTCCACAGGCGCTTCCCGGTCTTCCGGTCGTGCAGCGCGAACAGCGCCAGGCCCTTGCTCGCCTTGCGCTGCTGCGTCGTCAGCGAATCGCTGTCCTGCCGTACGAGGATGCCGTCGGACATCATGGCGACGGCCTGGTACTCGGGCAGGGCGCTGCGGGAACGGCCGTTCGGGACCTGGGAACGCCAGAGTTCCTTCCGGGCGGCCATGTCGTACGCGAACAGATACGTGGCCGCACCCACCGTCCCGCTGAACCACACCACCGGCCCCTCGAACCCGGCCAGGGCGGTGACATGCGCCGGGGCGCTCACAATGTTCTTGACGGTGCCGTCCTCCGGGGAGAGCCAGAAGAACTGCGTGGGGCCGATCACGAACACACTGTCGCCCACGACGATGGGCTCGAACGCGGCCCGGGCACCCGACTGCGTCCACAGGCGGTGACCGCCGCGCAGGTCCACGCCCGTGCACTGGTGCGCCTCGGCGAGCACCAGCACCCGGTCACGCCAGACGGCGGGCTCGACGGAGTCCTCGCCCGAGTGCTCGTACGCCCACAGCGGGGTGGGCGGCACACCGGGGATGGACCGGGGCTCCGGCGCCGGGGCGGGCGAGGACTTCGAGCGGCCGCTCGCGACCGTGAACCCGATGCCCCCGCCCAGCAGCAGGCCCGCCGCGCCCGCCGCGCCCGCGGCCACGACCACCCGTCGGCGGGCACCTGCCTGGGCGGCCAGGACGGAGGCCGTGACACTGGACTTGGGGGCGGACGGAGCAGCGGACGGTTCGCCGCCAGGGCCGGGGACGGGGGCGGGAACGAGTGCCGCCTGGTGGGGATAGCCGGTGGTTTCGGCTGGGGACAGGGCCTGGGCGGGGAGCAGCGGTGCGGCGGGCGCGGCGGCGCCCTGGTCGGCGCTCCCGCGTACCGGGCCGAGGGCGAGCGTGTTCGTGCTGCCGATACCCGACGGCACCGGACCCTCGAGGCCCGCGACGGGGAGCGTGGGCGTCCTCGGCGCAGGCAGGGCCTTCGGTTCGGACGGTGCGAACAGCCCGCCCGACAGAGGATGCTGAGCAGGGCCCTGCACCCCGCCCTGCTCCCGCGCCACGGACACCGCGGCGGACTGGGCGGCCAGCGCGGCAGTGATCGGTTCCGGCAGCCAGCCCTCCCTGGCCAGGGCCGACGCGCCCGCCAGGGACAGGGCGGCGGCGATCGCGCCCGCCGTGGGCCGGTCGGCCGCCGACCGGGCCAGGCAGTCGGTCACCAGCCCCCGCAACGCCTCGTGGACCGGGAGCAGTTCGGCGCTGTCGAACGCACCGCTCCATGAACCGTCCCCCGCGAGCCCCGGGATCCGGGCCGTCGCCGCGTACGCCATGAGCAACCCCAGCGCGAAGACGTCGGCCGGGGGGCCGGGCTGCGCGCCCGCGAGCTGCTCCGGGGAGGGGTGGGCGAGCCGCACGGAGAGCCGGCCGTCTTCGCCCGCCTCGGCGTGGGCGGCTGCGCCGAGCGCGCCGAGGGCCGTGAGCCGGGGGCCGTCGGCAGCGAGCAGAACCGTTTCCGGAGTGAGTCCGTGCAGCACCGTGCCCGTCGCGTGGGCCCGCGAGAGGGTCTCGGCGACCCCGGCGCCCAGGGTCCGCACCGCCCGCTCCGGAAGTGGCCCCGCGAGGGCGACGGCCTCGGCCAGGCTGAGGGCGGGCACGTAGGCCCAGGCGGTCCACGGCTGCGGTGCGTCCGCCGACGCGCCCGCTCGCGGCGGCACCCAGCCGCCCGCGAGCCGGTCGGCCGTGCGGATCTCGTCCTCGAAGTGCCGGCGGAAGTCGGGCAGCGCGGCGAGCTCGGGCCGGGCGAGCGATATGACCGTGGTGGGGGCGTCCGTGCCGCCGTCGTCGGTGCCGTGGGCCGGGTGGCCGAGGTACTGCACCGCGCCCGCGCTCTCGCGCAGCCGGGCGAATGTGGTGAACGGACCGATGTGGCGCGGATCGTCCTGCTGAAGCGGCTTCATCGGCGAGTTCCCCCCGGTAGTGCGGTCGCGGTGATCCTATTATTCGGCGCGCTTCGGCTTGGACCAGGGCCAGTTGATCTGGCGGCGCTCACGGCCCCCCGGCGCGTACTCGTAGCGCCATCCGCGCGGCAGTCCGAGCCGCTTGGTGTGCCCCGCCGGGACCCTGCGGTACGCGTGGACGGTGGGCGGCCCGCCCGCGTCGTCCGGCACGGGCACCTCGTACCAGAGCGGGGGGTTGCCGGTCGGGCCGACGAGGACGGGCAGCACCCGGCCGTCGAGCGGCCCGCCGGCGAAGGGGGTGTTCTCGCTTCTCACCCCTCCAGTGTCACAGCAGCTGCGCCTGGTCCGTCACAGCAGGTGGGCCGCGTCGCCCACGAGGGGCAGCAGTCGCCGCCCGAGCGCCCCCGCCCTGCCCGACGCGTCCTCCAGGGCCAGGAGCTTCCGGACCACTCCCGCGGCCTCCTCGTCGGACGCCGCCGTCGCCGCCAGCAACGCGAGGAGGTGGTCGACGAGCCAGTCGCGCAGCTGGTCGGCGGGCTGGCGCTGTTCCTCGTCCAGCCAGATCAGGGACGCCGCCTCCACCGCGGCGATCCAGGTGCGGACCATCATCCGCACGCGCGGACCGGGATCGGGCAACACCCCGAGGTGTACCAGGATCTGCTCGGCCGCCGCGCGCCGCACCTGGTCCACGATCGCCGTCGCGCGGGAGGTCGCGGCGACACTGCCGCCGCGCAGCAGGGCACTGAATCCGGCATCGTGCTGGACGACGAAGTCGAGATAGCGGTCCATTACGCGGCCGAGCCGCTCGGTGGGCGGTCCGGTGGGTGGCTCGGCGAAGCAGAGCACGAGCGCGTCGGCCGAGCTGCGCAGCGCCGCCTCGTACAACTGCTGCTTGCCGCCGGGGAAATAGCGGTACACCAACGGCCGGGACACCCCGGCCGCCTCCGCCACGTCGTCGAGGGACACGTCCTCGGGCGCCCGGTGCGCGAACAGGGTGAGCGCGGCACGCAGCAGCTGGCTGCGGCGCTCCTCCACGCTCAGCCTCCGGTAGGCGCGGTTCCCCGCGGGAGCACTCGGAGCACGAGGAGTGGTCATACGGGCAGCGTAACCGCCACCCCTGGAGCGTGGGGGCAAGCTTCCGGCCCCGTCCCCAGGACCCGCGCCCTGCGGCCGCGTCCTCAGGCCAGCAGTCCCGAGCTCTTCCACAGCCTGCGCCCGGCGCCGCGCAGCACGCCGATGTCGTCCAGGAAGTCCGTGAGCCGCTTGGCCCCCGTCTGCATCACCTCGCGGCGGTGGCCGCTCGCCTTCACCTGGGCCACGGCCTCACGCCGGTCCAGGCCGACGTTCTCGTACACCTGGGGATTGACGAAGCAGATGGAGAAGATCCGTGCCGCCTCACCACAGCTGACCCGGGTGAGTTCCTGCTCCCAGCGCGGCGCGGTCACCATCTGGCGACGCAGCTCCTCGCGGGCGTAGCGGACATGGCGGGACTCCTCGACGACATGGATCCGGGTCACCCCGCGCACCAGGCTCTGGACCCGCTCGTCGGGGAAGGTGAGTCGCTGCATCCAGTCCAGGATCTCCTCGCCGAGCAGTGTTGCCGCGAAGGAGCCGGGGGTGGTCGAGATGGTCTTCATGACGCGGGCGAGGTTGTGGTAGACCCGGGGCACCTGGTAGGCCGGGGTGCCGCCTTTCTGGATCAGCCTGGCGAACATCATGGAGTGACGGCACTCGTCCGCGATCTCGGTCAGCGCGTAGCGCACGTGGTTGCTGGTCACGGGCTTGTCGTAGATATGCCTCACCAGCAGCTGCATCAGGATGATCTCGAACCAGATGCCGAGCGAGGCGAGCGACGCGGACTCGTGCCGGGCCAGTTCCATCCGCTGTTCCTCCGGCATCCGCTTCCACAACGGGGTGCCGTACAGGGACACCAGCTCAGGGGGCCAGAACCACTTGCCGTCCTCGAACGGAGCGTCCCAGTCCAGCTCCTTGTCCGGGTCGAAGGAGTGCCTGGCCGAGGACTCGAGCAGGCGCTCGGCGACCTGTTCGCGGTCCCTGAGCGGGCCGAGGGCGTCGCGGAGGAGCGTGAGATCGCGTGGGGTCACCGTTGTCATGGCACTTATGAGACTGCGTGTCAGCAAAGTCGTCAATCCCTTGCGCGGCACTTGTTGACCCGCTGTCTACCAACGTGTGAGCCTGCCTGAAGACGTCAGACAGACCGTCAGACGGTCAACGGACTGCGAAGGAGCTGTTCGTGCCGACACGTGACTTCTACACCCACACCCCTGACGATATGAACTGGGCCGTACCCGCGTCGGGCTCAGCCCGTTTCACCTGGGAATACGATGACGGCCGGGACCGACTGCTCGCCCTCTACCAGAAGGGCAAGGACAAACAGTGGGACGGCGCCAAGCGGATCGACTGGGACCTCGAGGTCGACCCGTACGACCCGCTCGGCACCCCGGACGAGTCCCTCAGTCTCTACGGCACCCGCCACTGGTCGAAGATGACCGAAAAGGACAAGGGCGAGCTCCGGCGCAACTACACCGCCTGGCAGTTCAGCCAGTTCCTGCACGGTGAGCAGGGAGCCATGGTCTGCGCGGCGCGGATCGTCGAGTCCGCACCCGACCTCGACGCCAAGTTCTACTCCGCGACCCAGACCATGGACGAGGCCCGGCACGCGGAGATCTACGGACGCTTCCTGCACGAGAAGATCGGGATGCTCTACCCGATCAACGACAACCTCCAGGCCCTGCTCGGCGACACCCTCCGCGACTCCCGCTGGGACATGCCGTACCTCGGCATGCAGGTGCTCATCGAAGGCCTGGCCCTGGCCGCGTTCGGCATGATCCGCGACACCACGGACAAGCCGCTGCCCAAGCAGATCCTGGCGTACGTGATGCAGGACGAGGCCCGGCACGTCGCCTTCGGGCGGATGGCGCTGCGGGACTACTACAAGCAGCTGACGGACGCGGAACTCCGGGAGCGCGAGGAGTTCGTCATCGAGGGCTGCTACCTCATGCGGGACCGCATCAGGGGCCTCGAGGTGCTGGAGGACTTCGGCATCCCGCGCAAGGAGGCGGAGGAGTACACGGAGCAGTCGGAGTTCCTGCACCTCTTCAGGAAGCTGCTGTTCAGCCGGATCGTGCCCTGCGTCAAGGACATCGGGCTGTGGGGCGAGCGGCTCCAGCGGGCGTACGTCGACATGGGGGTGTTCGAGCTCGGCGACTCCAACCTCGACCTGCTGATGAGCCAGGACGAGCAGGTCGCGGAGGAGCTGGACAAGGAGCGCTTCGCGGCGGAGGAGGCGGCGCGGGTCGCGGAGGTGGGCCAGGCGATCGCGGAGGGCGGCGCGGACTGAGGCCGGGGCCGGGGTCGGGGGAGGGCAGGGTTGTCCGGCGCGGTGTTCCTTCCGGTGCGCGCCGGATCGACGTTGATCTGACCGCGGCGACCGGCGCGGCGGGCGCAGCGGACAGTCGTAGCCAGGGTCGTGCCGCGCACGGCGGTGCCGCAACGATGGGGCGCTCCGCGGTGGCCGTCGCACGGGGCCGGTTCACGCCACGCCCCCCTTCAGCGCCGCCTCGATCACCACCCGTGCGATCGGTGCCGCGTCGCCGCCCCCGCTGATGTCGTCGCGGTTCGCCTCCGCGTCCTCGACCACCACCGCCAGTGCGATCGCCGGGCGGGTCGCGTCGCGCTTCTGGGCCCAGGCGATGAACCAGGCGTACGGCACACCGGCGTTGGCGACGCCGTGCTGGGCCGTACCCGTCTTTCCCCCCACCCGGACTCCGCGGATCGCGGCGTGCCGGCCGCCGCCCTTTTCGACGGCCTGGATCATCAGCCGCTGGAGCAGCTGGGCGGTGACCGGGTTCATCGGGCGGTCGTAGGTGCGGGGGAGTGCGGCGCGCACGGTGTGGCCGGCGCGGGTCGTGGTCCGGTCCACCAGGTAGGGGCGGAGGAGCTCGCCGCCGTTGGCGACGGCTGCCGCGACCATGGCCATCTGGAGCGGGGTGGCGGCGGTGTCGAACTGGCCGATGGAGGACAGTGCGAGCTGGTCCTGGCTCATTTGGCGGTCGAAGGTGGAAGCGGCGACCCGGGCGGGGATCCTCAGGCCCGTGTCGTTGAAGCCGAACTTCTCCGCCGTTTCCCGCATCCTGTCCAGCCCCACCTTCACCCCGAGGTGCGCCATCACCGTGTTGCAGGAGTACCGGAGCGCGTACGACAGCGATGCCCGGTCGCAGCGGGGCACCCGGTTCGGGAGGCGGGTACGGGTGCCCGGGAGGATGTACGGGTCGCGGGCGTCCGTGGGGGCGTCGGGGTCGGTGACGACGCGCGCGTCCAGCGCTGCGGCTGCTGTCACGATCTTGAAGGCCGAACCGGGCGGATAGGTCTGCCGGATGGCCCGGTTGAGCATCGGGCGGGTGGCCGAGGTGTTCAGCCGCTTCCACGCGGCGACCACCTCCGCGCTGTTCCCGGAGAGCAGCCCGGGATCGTACGAGGGACTGCTGACCAGCGCCAGGATCCTGCCGGTCGACGGCTCCATCGCGGCTACCGCGCCCCGCCGCCCGGCGAGTGCCTGGAACGCGGCCCGCTGCACCGATGCCCGGATCGTGGTGACGATCCTGCCGCCGGGCTGCCGTGAGCGGGTGAGCTCGTTCCACAGGGGCAGCGGGGCGAGCAGCGGATCCGTACCGGCCAGGGACTCGTCCTCGGTGTGTTCGAGCAGGGTGGTGCCGTACAGCTGCGAGGAGTAGCCGGTGACGGGCGCGAACAGGGGGCCGCTCCGGTACGTGCGCTCGTAACGCAGCTGCTGCCGGGTGTCCTTGCTGCCCGTGACCGGCTGCGAGCCGACGACGATGTCACCGCGCGGGGCGGCGTAACGGGCGATGAGGGGACGGCGGTTGGCCGGGTTGTCGCGGAGTTCGCCGGCCTGGAGGAGCTGGAGCCGTACGACGTTCACCAGCAGCGCCGCCAGCAGGACCAGGCACAGGAGCGCGGCGCGGCGGATATAGCGGGTCATCGGCCGTTCCCCGGGGCCATGGTCATCACGGCCGGTGCCGGGGTGCCGCCGTCCTCGGGCCCGGGCAGCGGGGCGCGGGCCGAGTCGCTGACGCGGATCAGCAGGGCCACGATGATCCAGTTGGTGACGACGGACGACCCGCCCTGCGCGAGGAACGGCATGGCCATCCCGGTGAGCGGGATCAGCCCGGTCACCCCGCCCGCGATGACGAAGACCTGCACCGCGATGATCGAGGCGAGCCCGATGGCGACGAGCCGCCCGAAGGGGTCGCGCAGGGCGAGCCCCGCCTCGTAGCCGCGCGCCACCAGCAGCCCGTAGAGCAGGATCAGCGCGCTGACCCCGATGAGTCCCAGCTCCTCGCCCGCCGTCGCCAGGATGAAGTCGGACTTGGCGGCGAAACCGATCAGGGTCGAGTGCCCCGCGCCGAGACCCGTGCCCTGCATCCCCCCGGCGGCGAACGAGAACAGCGACTGGGCGAGCTGGCTCGGCCCGAGCCCCGCGTCGATGGAGGCGAACGGGGTCAGCCAGTCCTGGACCCGTACGCGCACATGCGGTTCGAGCGCGCCGACGGCGAAGGCCCCCACACCGGCGAGCAGCAGCCCCACCGCGATCCAGCCGGTGCGCCCGGTCGCCACGTACAGCATGATCACGAACAGCCCGAAGAACAGCGCCGAGGTGCCGAGATCCCGCTCCAGCACCAGCACGCCCACGCTGATCAGCCAGATCGTGACGATGGGCCCGAGCGCCCTGCCGGTGGGGAACTGGAGCTTCCAGATCCGGCGCCCGGTGTAGGCGAGCGCGTTGCGGTTGGCGGCGAGATACGCGGCGAAGAACACCGCGAGCAGGATCTTGGCGAACTCCCCGGGCTGGAACGAGAACCCGCCGACCCGGATCCAGATACGGGCTCCGTTCACCGGGGGGAAGAGGATCGGCAGGAGCATCAGGGCCAGGGCGGCGGCGACCGAGACATACGCGTAGCGCTGGAGCACCCGGTGGTCGCGCAGCATCAGCACCACGGCGATGAACAGGGCGACCCCCAGGGTCGACCACACGAGCTGGGCGGGAGCGGCGGGGGCGCCGGGGGCCTCCAGGTCGAGCCGGTAGATCAGGACCAGGCCCAGACCGTTGAGGAGGACCGCGATCGGCAGGAGCAGCGGGTCCGCGTACGGGGCCCTGAAGCGCACGGCGAGATGGGCGAACAGCGCCAGCAGGCCGAGGCCCGCGCCGTAGGCGGCCGCGTCGGGCGGGACGGCTCCGGACCGGTTGAGGCCGACGGCGGCGTAGCCGTAGACGCAGATGAGGACGGCGCTGACGAGGAGCGTGAGCTCGACCCCGCGCCGTTTCGGCAGACGAAGTGCGGGCGGGGGAGCGCCCGCTGCCGGTGCGGTCATGACCGGCAACGTAGCAAGCGGGGGTGTTATGTCCGCCTATCCGGGGACTCAGGGGGTGTCGGGTTCTTCAGGGCGCGGCCCGGGGCGCGGGCCCCGATTCGGATCGGCGTGCGGGCCCGGGTTCGGGCCGGGGTGGGGGTCAACGGGCTCGTGGTCGGTGTGCGCGTACTCGGGCAGGCTCAGCCGGGCGATCGCTCCGCCCTCCGGCGCGTTGGCGAACTCCAGCTCCGCGCCGATCACCGCCGCCTGCCCCACGGCGATGGTGAGCCCCAGGCCGTGCCCCTTGCCGCCCGACTCGGTACGGAACCGCTGGGGGCCGTGCTCCAGCAGATACCGCGGATATCCGGCGCCATGGTCCCTTACCGTCACCACCGGACCGTCGACCGACACCACGACCGGCCGGGCGCCGTGCTTGTGGGCGTTGGTGATCAGATTGCCCAGCACCCGCTCGAGCCGCCGCTGGTCCGTCTCCACGCGCACCTGCCTGCCGATCGTCAGCTCGGTCTCACAGCCGGTGCTGCGCACGGACCGTACGACGCGCTCGGTGAGCGGGGCGAGTTCATGGATGTCGAGGTCCACCGTCTCGCCGCCCGCGTCAAGACGGGAGATCTCCAGCAGGTCCTCGGTCAGCGCGCGCAGGGTGCGCACCCGGTCCTGGACGAGCTCCGAAGGCCGACCGGGCGGAAGCAGCTCGGCGGCGGCGGACAGGCCCGTCAGCGGAGTGCGGAGCTCGTGCGCCACATCGGCGGTGAAGCGCTGCTCGTTGAGCAGTTTCTCCTGGAGTGTGGAGGCCATGGTGTCCAGGGCTTCGGAGACCGTGGCGACCTCGTCCTCGGGCCGGGACGGGTCCTTGGTGCGCGGGTCGTTGACCCGCGCGTCCAGGTCGCCCGCGCTGATCCGCCGGGCCACCTGTGCGGTCAGATGGAGCCTACGGGTCACCCGTGTCACCGCGAACGCGCCCACGAGCAGGGTCGCCCCGATGGCGAGCACGGAGGAGCCGAGGATGGCCCGGTCGAGATTGCTGATCGTGTCGGCGCTGACCGAGTAGTCGACCCGTACGGCGATGGCCTGGCCGTCGGCGGGGCCCGCGGCCCACATGGTGGGGCGGCCCCGGAAGTCGGACACGACCGTGCCGCGCTGCCCCGAGAGGGCGAGCGCGCGCAGCCGGGCCGGGAGTCCGGGTGGGTCGATGGCGCCGTAGCCGCCGAGCGGCTCGCCCGCCTCGTACGCGTGGGTGACCTCTTCGAGCCGGATGAGGGCCTTCTCGCGGGCGTCATCGACGGTCTCACGGGTCACGGACGCATGGACCAGTGCGCCGAGCAGCGCGGCGAGCGCGCAGCACATCACGGTGATGAAGAGCGCCGCCTTCCAGGCCAGCGTCGCCGTCCAGGCGGGCATGCGCAGCCGGGCCCGGCCGGCGCCGGGAGCGGTCACGGGGTGCCCCCCGGGCTCGGTGAATCCGAGGTGGGGGTGGGGGAGGGTGTGAGCGAGGAAGGGGGCGTCGACGTCGGGGTGGCCGGTTTGACGCGGATGATCTCGTCGCGGGTCGGCAGGATCGCGTGCTGCCGGCCGTCCCAGGACCAGGCCGTGCGGTACTCGTACCCCGGGATGCCCGCGGACACGGCGCGGGTGACCAGGTCCCGGCCCGCCAGCTCCACCCGGACGATGGCGTCCGAGTACGTCATGACCCGCGTCAACCCACCGTCCTTGTCCGGGAGATAGACCCGGATCGCGGTCTGCTGCCCGGGCATCCTGATGGCGACGATCAGCTCGTCCTTCCCGTCGCCGGTGAGATCGCGGTAGTACGGCTGGAGTACGGGGCAGCTCTTCGGTTGCGTGCCGCAGTCGCGGATCTGGTCGGCGGTCTGCCGGTACAGCCCGTCGGCGCCGGTGATCTGCTCGGGGTGGGCGGCCACATCCGCCTGGACGATCTTCACGGGGCTCACGGCCCGGACGTTCCCGTCCGGCACCTTGATGCCGGGGATGCGGGCGGTGTCGCTCTCCCCGTAGTCCACCGGGGGAGCGGAGATGTCGGGGAGCTCGGGCCAGAGCTGCTGGGGCCCCTCGGCCCTCGGGGTCGCCCCCGCGCTCTCCAGGCCGCCCGCGTCGCCGCAGCCGGTCAGCAGCGCCACGCCGGCCGCGGCCATGAACGTGGCGGCGACGACGGTGCGGGACGGTTCCACGGGGCTGGCTCCTCGCTGATGCCATGACGACGCCGTCTTCCGCGTCAGAATCAGAAGGGGCTCGGGCCGGTCTGTCTTTCGGACTTTCTGACTTGCCGATAACAGTATGCGGAGGCGTGTCAGTGCCGAGCGGTTTGACGGCATATGGGGACATTCGAGGCTATCTGTCCGCTGTTGCGGTGATCCATCGGTTGTGTAACGGCGTCGGCAACGTCGATCAGGGTGCCCGGCCGGTCCTCAGCCCCCGCTGGCCAGGGCCTTTCTGCACAGCGTCAGCAACCGCTCGTCCTGTTCGATGTCATGCGCTCCCGAACCGCCGTCGAGCACGTTGTGCCGCCGTGGGCGGCTGAGCTCCGCACGCAGCAGCGGAACCGCCGGTGTGGCCGCGGGGCCCATCTCGGTCAGGCACTCGGCGACCTCGACCCGGCCGTAACGGTTCTCTTCCCAGGCGGCGGCCAGCACGGGAAGGGCGTCGCGGGCCTCCCTCGTGACCCGCCACAGGGCGATCGCCGCGTCCATCCGGAGCCAGCGCTCACGCGAGCCGAGCAGTGCGCGGAGCGCGGGCGCCGCAGTCACGGCACGTGGGCCGAGGCAGCCCAGCGCCGCGGCCGCCGAGCGGCGCTCGTCCGGGCCGTCCGCGGTGAGCAGCTCCAGCAGCAGGGGCAGCACGGCAGCGGCGGCGTCGTCGCCCGCGACCGCCCACAGCGCCCGGGCCGCGGCCGTGGCCACCGAGGGGTTCGTACTGCCCAGCAGCGCGCGCAGCTGCGGCGCGGCAGGCAGCGCCGCGGGCCCGAAGGCCGCGAGGGTCCGCAGGGCGGACTCCAGCACCGACTCCATCACCCATGCGCCGCCCCGGGCCGAGGCGCCCCGCAGCACCCTGAGCACCTCGGGCAGTGCCTCCGCCGCACGCAGCGCCTCCAGGGCGGGCAGCAGTGGACCGGCCCGGTCGAAGAGCGTCTCGTCGAGCTCGACCTCGGCGAGCCGGCGCCGCAGCAGCGGTACGAGAGGCGCCGCGGCCGCACCCAGGTAGGGCACCGCGAACGCCGCCTCCCGCGGTAGTTCCGGTTTCTCCAGCGCGACGGCCAGGGCGGGGACCGCGCGCCGATCGCCCAGCCCGGGCCCCCCCCAGCACCCCCCGGGCCCCCCCCCCCACCCAAACCCACCCCCCCCCCCCCGCCCCCCCGCGGCCCGCGGCCC
>NZ_JBHWIW010000070.1:0-25380 GCF_042731955.1 Streptomyces sp. NPDC059828
CGGTCAGGTCATCGGCGAAGTGCCGGTCACCAGTGGCATCAGGCACGTACTTCACACAGACAACGATCCTCAAGCTCACGCCGGCTCTCCTACTGACTGGCTGACTGATTCCACTGATGGCGCTTGGTCGCCAAGGGCGAGCCTATGGCACTCAGTTCCCACAGTAAAGGTACTCAGTGCCAAAATGGCGATCCGGTGTTAGGTTCCCCGCATGACCGAGGTGCGCAAACAAGGTGGAGAAACCGCCGGAAACCCGGCCCCGAGCCCGCAGGCCAAGGTGCCCATGCGGGACGTTCTCGCCGAGGCGGCGTTCCAGCTGTTCATGGAGCGTGGGTACGAGCAGACCACGGTCGACGACATCGTGGCGCGGGCGGGAGTCGGACGCCGTTCGTTCTTCCGCCACTTCCCCTCCAAAGAGGACGCGGTGTTCCCGGACCACGAGCGCTGCCTGGCCGACGTGACCACGTTCCTGTCCGCCGCGGAGGACGAGGGTGATCCCGTCGCCCGGGTCTGTGACGCCGCCAGGCTGGTGCTGCGCATGTACGCGGCCGATCCCGAGTTCTCCGTGCAGCGCTACCGGCTGACCAAGGAAGTACCGGGGCTGCGGACCTACGAACTGTCGGTGGTGCGGCGCTACGAACGCACGATGGCCGGATATCTGCGACGGCGGTGCGAGGGCTCGGGGGACGGGGCGCTGCGGGCCGATGTGATCGCCGCCGCCGTGGTCGCCGCACACAACAACGCTCTCCGCTCCTGGCTGCGTTCCGGGGGTGAGGGCGACGCCGAAGCCGCCGTGGACCATGCGCTCGGCCTCGTCATGGACGTCTGGGGGGCCGACCGTACGGAAGCCCCGCAGGAGAGCGGCGCCGGCGGCGTCGTCGGGACCGGTGGTGGGGACGACGTCGTGGTGCTGGTCACCCGTCGGGGCACCCCGATGTGGAGGGTGGTCCAGCAAATGGAAGAGGCGCTGGAACGGCTCTGACCAGCGCTTTCGATGGCTGGCTCGGAAAAGATGGCACTCGGTATCTTTACGGCGCGGCACTGAGTGCCATACGGTGCCCTCGCGCCGATGCGACGACGGCGCATTCCGGCCGACGGCAGGGAGTCGAGACGTGTTGAAGCAAGAATCCGGCACAGCGACGGCGGTGCGCCAGGAGTCCACACTGACCTACCAGCGGTGCCGCTGGTGCAGCACCGCCTCGTTCCGGCGACTGCTGTGTCCGGTCTGTGCCTCCAGTGACCTGGACGCCGAGCAGAGCGACGGGCTGGCCACCGTCGTCCGTACCAGCGTCGTCCACCGCAACACCGCCGTGGCGCGCAACGAGTCACTGATCCGCTTTCCCGAGGGCTTCATGTTCCGCTGCCGGGTCATCGGAGTCGACCCGCATCTCGTGTGGGTGGGGGCCCCGGTGCGCCCTGCGGCCGGCTGGGACATGGACGCCGGGGAAGCGGTCTTCGAGGTCTGCGAGCCGGGCGGACGCGCGGACCGCTACTGATCGCCACCTGGCGGCTCCGCGCCGGGAAACTCCCCGGCCATGGCCGCCGCCATCCGCAGATGCGGCGCGGCTTCGCCGGTCCGCCCCTGCCGTTCCAGGGTGCGGCCCAGCATCAGCCGGGCGTAGTGCTCGACCGGGTCGCGTTCCAGGATCTCCCGCAGCTCGGCCTCGGCCTTCCCGAGCTGCGCGGAGTGGTAGTAGGCCCGGGCCAGCAGCAGCCGCGCCGAAACGTGCCCCGGTGCCTCGTCCACGAGCCCGCCGAGTATCCGTGCCGCGGTGAGGTACTCCTTGGCCTCGAAGAACATCCGGGCACGGTCCCAGCGGTCCGCTTGGGTCCCGAACTCGTAGTAGTGCCCGCTCATCCGCACTCCTGTCCGCACGTTCCGTCGGGTAGCCCAACCGCCAGAAGCGGTTGAAAATTCCACATCAATGTGGCCAGTGGCGCACGGGTCTAGGTTGGTCCCCATGAGCAATCTTGATCGTCAAGCTGCCATGTCCTCCTGCGGCGGCCGCGGCTTCGTCGTGGCCGAGCCGGTGCGCGAGCTCCTGACCCCCCGCCGCGTCCCGCTGGGAGAGTCCACCGAAGTCCGCCGACTGCTCCCCAACCTGGGCCGCCGCATGGTCGGCGCGTGGTGCTTCGTCGATCACTACGGCCCCGACGACATCGCCGACCAGCCCGGCATGCAGGTCCCGCCACACCCGCACACGGGACTCCAGACCGTCAGCTGGCTCCACGACGGGGAGGTGCTGCACCGCGACAGCCTCGGCAGCCTCCAGACGATCCGCCCGCGCGAACTCGGACTGATGACCTCCGGCCGCGCGATCAGCCACTCCGAAGAGAGCCCCCGACCACACGCTCGCCTCCTCCACGGTGCCCAGCTGTGGGTGGCGCTCCCCGGGACCCACCGGCACGTGGAGCCCCACTTCGAGCACCACCCCGAGCTGCCGCGCATCACCGCCCCCGGTCTCACCGCCACACTCATCCTCGGCGAACTCGACGGCGCCACCTCCCCCGGCACGACATACACCCCGATCACCGGTGCCGACCTGTCCCTCACCCACGGCACCGAGACCAGCGTCCCCCTCGACCCCGACTTCGAGTACGCCGTCCTCTCCATGTCCGGCGAGGCCCACGTCGACGGGGTACCGATGCTGCCCGGTTCGATGCTCTACCTGGGCTGCGGACGCCGCGAACTGCCCCTGCGCGCCGAGTCGGACGCCGGCCTGATGCTCCTCGGCGGCGAGCCGTTCGAGGAGGAGGTCATCATGTGGTGGAACTTCATCGGCCGCACCCACGAGGACATCGTGCAAGCTCGCGAGGAGTGGATGAAGGGCACCCGGTTCGGCGAGGTGAAGGGCTACGCAGGGGACCGGCTGCTCGCCCCTGAACTGCCGCCAGGCACACTGAAGTTGCGTGGAAGGGTGCGCTGACCAGCGGTAACCCCCGCTGGCGCGGGGACGACGTGCGGCGGGACGGGGTGACGAGGGCGACGCGGGAGCCACCCCCGCAGGCGCGGGGGACGACTGGCCGGGCTGGCCGCCACCGCGGGCGAAGCCCGAGCAACCCCCGCAGGCGCTGTTGCGGGGCTGGGCCGTTCAGGGAGCAGGTAGGCGAGTGCGGCCAGGCGGATTGGTCCTTCCGCGCAGGCGCGGTCATGGCGCCTGCCGGGGGACGGTGGCGAGCGTGGGGAGGGCCCAACTCAAGGCCCGTGGGCCGGGGCCGGAGGTGACGTGCTGGATTCCGGCGCCGTCGGAGAGATCGACCTGATATGTGTCCGGCCGTCCTGCTTGCTCCCAGCGGGCGTGTACTTCTTCTAGCTCGGCCCAGACGTCACGCGGCCCATCCGTTTGGGTGCAGCGCCTCCCAGGCAGCGGTAGTGCCGCCGTGGACAACGGCTGGGTTGAGCCGCAGTCCAACTCGTCCGACCGCACGACCCACTGTAGGAAGCCTTCCGTCCCCTTGATGCGCCGCAGCGGCGAATCGTGACCTTCGAGCGCGCGAGCGTTGCGGCGGAATCGCTGCGTGGCGGTGTGAGACGGGACGGCGTGACGGCGGCGGCAGGTACGGACGCCCGGTCACCTTGTCCCGTCTTCGAGGTTTCATCCCAGGGCCGACCGACTGCCATCTCGGCGGCCGTGGTCCTATGAACTGACAGAATGCTGCACGGATATGTGCGCCTGACAAGCGGTGCGTCGGCAAGGATGCGTTCGGCTGGGAAAGTGGTGTGGGACGCGGTGGGTATCTCCCGTGAGATGAGGCGTCACCGGGACGAGCTGTTCGCTGGAGCGATGGGTTCGACCGGAAGGGAGCCGCACGAGCTCTTGCAGGCGACTTGCGCCTATTTGACGCGGAGCAGCGGGCGTGAGGTCCGTTTCGTGACGGTCGCGTTCCCGCCGGACACGGTCAGCGGGCTCTGGCTCGACCTCGGTGACCGGGAAGTGGTTGCGGTGGAGAAGAACACCCTCCCTCTGCATCAGGCGGTGATCCTGGGACACGAGCTGTGGCACCGCAAGGAGCGCGGACGAGGCCTGCCCGGCCCGGCCGGAGGAACTGCAGCGGCCCGGATGCTCGCAGAGCGGTGGAGTCTCGGTGACGCGGTCGCGTACGTTGCCGCACGCACGGACTACGACCTGGAAGAGGAACGGCGCGCGGAGAGGTTCGGTCGCCTGCTGGGCGCCAAGTTCCGGCCCTTTCTGCGGGGTATGCGCAGCCACACCGCCTCTGACGAACGGGTGGGGCGTATCTGGGCTTCTCTCGGAGGGCGCTGATGCCGGAAGGCACTGCCTACTACCTCACAGCCGCCGTGCTGGGTATGGCCCTGCTGGTGAAGGCGCCGGGGCTGCTGCGCAGGTGGCGCAGCCCCACGGTCCGGGCGGTGTACGCCCTGTTGGTCCTTCCCTGTGCGGGCTTCGTCCTCTCCGCCCCGCCCACCGTCGCAGCCGTCAACCGGTTCACCGGCATCAGCAACTTCTCGGCCCTGCTCGTTCACTGCATCATGACCGCCTACGCGTGCGCGTCCCTGGTACTGCTGGGCTACTGGAGAGGGGAGTCGGGAGACCTCGCGCGTACGCGTCGGCGCGTGCGGGTGTGGCAGATCGGCTGCTGCGTCGTGATCGCCATGCTGGTGGGGCTCTTCGCGCTGGGTGACGTCCCGGTCGCGCGTCCGCGGGACTTCGACACCTACTACGCTGCGACGCCCTTCATCAGCCAGATGCTCCTGCTGTACCTGCTCGCCTACGTCGCTGCCGGCGTGGCCACGGCAGTCGTGTGCTGGGAATGGTTCCTCGACATCAGCAGAAAGGTGGCACACCGGTCCAGCACCTCGGTCGACTCCTGCCTGCGGGGCGGGCTGCTGGTCCTGGTGGTCGCGGCCCTGGCCAATGTCGTCTTCGGCTCCTTCAAGCTGGCGGCCATCGCTGCCCGGTGGGCGGGCGGGGACTGGGATGCACTGAACGAAGGCCTGCCGCCCTTCATGTCGGCCAGCGGGATGATGATCGGCGTAGGACTCCTCGTGCCGGCGTACGGACCCGCGCTGATCGACCGCGTGTGGCAGCCACTGGTCGACATCACCGCCCTGCGGCCTCTGTGGCGCCTGGTCAGCAGCCCGGCAAACACCCCGAACGGCAGCATCTTCCTTCCCCCGCCGTGGTACGCCGGTCCCGAGCAGGTGCTGCTCTACCGGATGACGACCATTCACGACTGGATGCGCGAGCTCGCCCTCCACTGCACGGACGACATACGCGAGCAGGCATACAGGCGGGCCAGGCAGAGCGGGGCCCCGGAGCGCGAAGCGGCGGCCGCCGGCCTCGCAGCCATGTTCACAGCGGCATCCGACGCCCGTGCGCGTGAGGTGCCATCCGTGCCGGATCAGGGTGCGGGCGCGGTAGCGGCCGTTCGCCGGGCTGAGACGGAGGACCGTGACCTGCTGGTCTCGATCTCGCGCGCCCTGGCGACCTCTCAGGGGCGCGGCGGCGCACACCGGCCGACCGCGTACCGGAGAACGCACACGTCGTGCAGATGAGAGCGCGTCAGCGCCGACGCCCTGGAGAAGCGACGGCTTGGCGATGTGACTGCCTGACGCCGCTGTTGGAGTTTCTGCGCTTGTTCTTCGCTCGGCGCGGTGAGTAAGTGAGACGTGTGGGGCCCCTCTTCAGGGGCCCCGCGCAGCCAGGGGGAGTGCCATAGCTGTCGTCGCGGGCCCGGCGAGTTCGCCCGGACAGGGCGGCCCGTTCCGGGCAGAATGCCGCCCTCGGGCAGCGGGATCATACGAGACCGGCCAGGCGCTGATCGGCCTGAGCCGCGCTCGACGGGGCGTCCTGCCCCTCATTCCCGGAGAGGTCCTTGGGGATGGCCAGCTCGGCCCAGATCGTCTTCCCGGAGGAGGTGTACCGCGTGCCCCAGCGCTGTGTCATCTGGGCGACGAGGAACAGGCCGCGGCCGCCCTCGTCGTCCCGGCGCGCTCGCCGCAGGTGCGGTGCGGTGTGTGCGCTGTCGGAGACCTCGCACAGCAGGCAGCGATCCCTGATCAACCTCAGCACGACCGGGCCGGTGGCGTACCGGATGCCGTTGGTGACCAGCTCGCTCACCACGAGTTCGGCGGTGAACGAGAGCTCGGACAGGCCCCAGGTCTCCAGTTGGCGTTCGGTGAGTGTACGAGCGTGAGCGACCATGGCCGGATCGGACGGCAGCTCCAGATCCGCCACCCGCTCGGCGCCGAGCCGCCGGGTGCGGACGAGCAGCAACGTGGCGTCGTCCACCTGCGGCCCGGGCGGCAGGGCGGACAGCGCCCGGTCGCACAACTCCTCCAGCGGGCATCGCTGCCAGGTGAGCACCTCGGCCAGGCGGTCGATCCCGCTGTCGATGTCCTGGCCCCGGTCCTCCACGACGCCGTCGGTGAAGAAGGCCAGCACGCTGCCGTCGGACAGTTCCAGCTCGACGTTCTCGTACGGCAGGACGCCCAGCCCCAGGGGTGGCCCCGGAGTCAGCGCGGACATGGCCACCGAGCCGCTCGCATCGGCCACTATGGGCGGCGGATGGCCCGCGCTGGCCCAGACGCACCGGCCATTGACCGGGTCGTAGATCGCATACAGACAGGTCACCACCATCCCCTCACCGCTCAGTCCGTCATCCGCGTCGGGCTCCGATTCCTGCGAGACCAGGTCGTCCAGCCGTGTCAGCAGCTCGGCCGGGTCCAAGTCCAGCAGCGCAAGGGTCCGTACGGTGGCGCGCAGTCGGCCCATGGTCGCTGCGGCGTGCATACCGTGGCCCACCACATCGCCCACAGTCAGTCCCACTCTGGCCCCGGACAGCGGGATCACGTCGAACCAGTCGCCGCCCACGCCCACGCGGCTGTCGGCAGGCAGGTAGCGGTACGCAACGTCGACCGCGCTCTGTTGAGGCAGGTTCCGTGGCAGCAGGCTCCGCTGCAGTACCAGGGCCGCCGCATGCTGACTGGTGTACCGGCGGGCGTTGTCGATGCCGACGGCGGCCCGCTCGGCCAGCTCCATGGCGAGGGTCTGCTCTTCGGGGCCGAAGGGGTCGGGGTTGCTGTCGCGCCGGAAGGTGGCAAGGCCCAGGACGGCCTCGCGGGTGAGCAGCGGGACGAACAGACAGGAGTGGGGGGCGGTCGACCCCGCCTCGCACGGCGCCTCGGGAGGTGGGTCGCCGACGATGCAGCGGCCTGTGGCAAGGCTCAGAGCCTGCGGTGACGAGGGTGGGTAGGAGATGGGGCTGGTCCGGAACTCCTCCGGAGTCCGGCCGTGCATCCGCAGCAGTCCGTGTCCCGGCGCCGAACGCGTCGGCGGCTGCCTGCCCTCGATGACCGCCGGAGGCAGATCCACCAGTACTTCGTCGGCCAGCTGCGGCACCGCCACGTCGGCGAGTTCCGCAGCCGTACGACGCACGTCCAGCGAGGCACCGACGCGCTTTCCCGCCCGCACCAGGAGCGACAGCCGTTCCTGGGCGCGGTAGCGGTCGGTGATGTCGAGGGACTCCTCGAACAGGCCCAGCGGCTCGCCCCGGGCGTCCAGCAGCCGGTGGTACGAGCAGGACCAGACGTGCTCACGCACCGGGTCGGCGGGGGCGCGACCGCGGTAGTGCATGCCGACGATCGGCTCCCCGGTCGTCAGTACCTGATGCATCACCTGGTCCTCGTCCGGGGGGTGGTGGCGGGAGATGAATTCGCCTTCCGGAAAGAGATCCGCGGCCGACCGACCGGTGTACTGGGCGATCCCCCCGAGCTCCAGATCGGTGGAGACGTTCCCCCAGACGACGCGCATGTCGGTATCGAAGATCGTCAAACCCACGGGAGACTCGGTCGCCAGGCCCTGGAGCATGGCCAGCTGCGCTTCCCAGCTGCGGAGCGCGTCCAGCTCGGCAGCCATCACGACGGCCGAGGCTCCGCTCCGGTGCGACAGCGGGCTGAAGGTCACGGCCGCGCGCACCGTGTGTCCGTCCCTGTGGTTGAGGTCCAGGACGACGCTGCGGGTCTGGTGCGCCTTGCAGAGGGCGGTCAGGCGCTGGTCGGAGGACGCCACCAGCAGCCGGGTGGCCGACTGGCCGAGTGCCTCATCGGGAGAATGCCCGAGGAGGCGCTGGGCAGCGGATCCCCACCCAATGATGCGGCCGTGGTCGTCCAACACCGCGGTGGCGGCTTTGGCGGGGTCCAGGGGACTGTGGAAGTCGACGTTCGCCGCATTCGGAAAACGACCCATGGCACCGCTTCCCTTCGTGCTCCCCCAGCATCCCGTGCCGCACGACGGACGACAACCGCACGCCCGATCCCCACCCCGATCACACAGGGTGATCGTTGAACACCTCCCGGAAGCATGCACGATGCTGCTCAGAACGGCCACGAATCGGCGAGACCCCAAGGGTCGAAAGAGGAATGCCGTTCATCAGGTCGGCCAGCGCGGTGGTGTTGGCATCGGTGGCCCTGATGTCGTTCCTGGCCGGGAAGCCGTCGCCTATGGGCGCTGACCTCGCGGTGGGACTGCTCGCTGAGCATGAATTCGAGCAGCTTCTCGCCGTTTGCGGTGTGCGGGGCGTTGTGCACGAGGTACGGCGTAGGTGAGAGCGAAGTGGTGGACTTGCCGTCCTGCCTTGAGAGCAACTCCTTCCGGGTCGTCGTGGTTCCTTCTTGTTGTGGATGAACCCGGAGTAGTTGTTGACGACCGAGCTCCACTTGCTGTGGCTCGCCTTGTCATGCGGGATGGTCGGGCGGCGCGTGACACGGTCCGCCGCTCGTTGTGCCGGCAGCCCCGAAACCGACGGGGCCGGCTGTGGGCGCCCCTACGGTGGTGTCACGCGTGGTGACACCGGCCTGGGTTCCTCTCCGGTGCGGCCATCGAGGGACCAGCCGGTTCGTCGCGGAGGACGAGGGCGACCAGGAAGGCGAGTGCGCTCGTTGCGGCGGTGCCGTACAGCAGTGGGCCCTGTCGATGGCCACCAGGAGGCGGGGGAAGAGGAACCTGCCGAGTGCCGCGCCGAGCCTACGCGGTCTGCGGCGAAGCCGTGGCTCGCGGCCCGCAGTTCGGTGGGGAAGACCTCGGCCGGCAGGGCGAGCGTCGTCGCGTGGGATCCATGTTCATGAAGACGTGGAACGCGGGAAGCCGAAGAAGGCCACGGTGAGGCACGACGCTGCGCGGTGGTGGCCTGACTGATCAGGTCGAGGTCCGCGTCGGGCTGTGACGCGTGGAGGGACCACGGTGAGGCAGCCGGCAGTCAGTCAGTCAGCCCGCAAGCGGCGGAGACCCTCCGCCGGTCTCTCGCGCTGTGCGCTGCCTCAAGGGCTCACCGTGGGGGGACGGGAAAGAGCAGGCAGCTGCTGGTGGCATGCGCCAGCAGCCGGTCGGCGGAGTCGAAGAGCTCTGCCTGGGCAAGAGCCAGGCGGCGGCCGCTGTTGTGCACGGTCCCGACGGCACGGATCTTGCCGGTGTCGACGGTGCTCGGGCGCAGGAACTTCACGTTCAGGTCGACTGAGGTGTATCCCATCCCCGCGGGGAGGGTCGTCTGCACCGCGCATCCCGCTGCCGAGTCGAGCATGGTGGCGTAGACGCCGCCGTGCACACTGCCGATGGGGTTGTAGTGCTCCTCGCCTGCGACCAGGGCGAACACGGCCCGGCCGTACTCGACCTCTTCGAGCGTGAACCCCAGGGTCGCCGCGAGCGGCGGAGTGGGGAGGCGCCCGGCCAGCATTTCGTTGAGGAAATCGAGACCGCTCTGCTGCCCGACAGCGGCAGCCGAAACGCTCGGGTCATCCCAACTGAACGTTCGTGACCTGCCCACGATGGCTCCCTCTTACGGCTGGCTTCAATAATCGAAGTTAGTCGGCCGCTCATCTGGCTGTCAACAGTGAAGCCAGCCTAGGATGGCTGCATGACATGGCTGGCGACCACCACCGAGAACTGCACCGTCCAGCGGACCCTCGACCTGATCGGCGAGAAGTGGTCGTTGCTGATCCTGCGCGATGCCATGAACGGCGTCCGGCGTTTCGACGACTTCCGCCGACACATGGGGCTGTCCGAGGCGGTACTCGCCGACCGGCTGCGCAAGCTGGTCGGGGCCGGAGTCCTGGACACCGTCCCTTACCGCGAGCCCGGCAGCCGCACCCGACACGAGTACCACCTCACTCGGAAGGGCTGGGACCTGTGGCCGGCGATGATCGCTCTCAAGCAGTGGGGCGACCAGTACACGGCGGACCCGGAGGGCCCTCCCCTGGAGGTCCTGCACCGGGAGTGCGGCGAGTCCGCGGAGGCTGTCGTCCTCTGCGCTGCCGGACACGGCCCCCTTGCCCCGCGGCAGGCGTACACGCGTCCCGGCGCCTCAGCCCGGCCCATGGCCTGACGGTGCCCGGCAGGCAAGCACTGCCGCCGCCTGCTCAGTGCCGCGGGAGCAGCACTCGCGCGCGGGTTCCACCGCCGTGCGACGACTTCCGCGCCACGTAGGAGGTCCGCGGCCGGCCCCGGCGACCGTGCTCGGCAACGAGCGGCGAAGACCGCCAACCCCGTCCGCCCACTCACCGATCCGCAGCGCACCGTACTCGCGTCCCCCTCCGCCTTCGTGTGCTTCCGACGCGCCGACTGCTTCGTGTCCTCGACCTCCGGCAACGGGGTCACCGCCCGGTCCTGATTCGTCGGTCCCGTCTCATCAACCGGTCTGTCTGTCTGCCCGCCTTGACGCTGTGGTGGCCGTGGACGACCGGGGATTCATGCCGGATTGTTCGGCCGTACGGACCCGGGTGAACCGACCGCGGACGGCGTACCGCCCCGCCGAGCGGGTAACGGAAGGTTCAACCACCCTGAGGGGGCTTGTGATGGCACGGACAGTCCTGCGCGGCAAGACCAGTAAGGCACCAGGAGAACGGAGCGATTCCTCCACACCCGCACATTCGAGGGCAAGCCGCATAGCAGCCATGCTGCTGGCTTTCGCCGGGACTGTGGCCTTCGCAGTGCTGCTGGCCCGGCTGACGCTGGAGCCTTCGGCTGCTTCCGAGCCGTTGACGCACACCAACCTCCGTCCCGGTGACTCCATCCGCGACTATCTCGCGCAGCCCGCATTCCGTGACACTGTCAAACAGCTCGGCGGCAATATCGTTCTCGGCATGCCGTTCGGCATGCTGCTTCCGGTGCTCGTACCCCGTGCACGCGGACTCCTTCGTGTCGTAGCGGTCACGGCGCTGGTGATGGTGCTCGTCGAGCTGGTGCAGGGCGCCCTGATCACCGGCCGTGCCTTCGACATCGATGATGTCGTGCTCAACACGACGGGCGCTCTCCTGGGATACCTGCTGATCGGTCGTCGGCTGGGTCGTGCGGTGCACCCGCGGCGCCGGCACTGGTGGCACCGTTTCACCAAGCGACCGACTGCCGTCAGCTAGGCCGTGTGTGAGAGCTCCCGTCTGGCTCGCGGCGTCTGGCGCGCACACTCGCTGTGTTGTCGAATCGTCCGAGTAAGCCCCGTACGAGGACGACCTCCCCCTGCCTCCGGCGGGGGAACCCCCACCGCCTTGCGATCGCACGCACCGGACGCCGCGAGCCCCGCCCTTCGGGCGGACGACGCCAGTTCTCCATCGCGTCCTAGCGGTGGGCTGGGAACGCGCCCCCGGGCGCGGCATGCTGAGCTCTCTCGAGCGCCTGGGGCGGAACGGCGGTGGGAACCGCTTCGGTGTGGTGATCTCCGACTCCACCGACACGCTCCCGTCCGCAACTCCGGGCGAACCTCAGGTGACCGACAGCCGCATGGCATAGGTGACGTCGGTGCCGACGGGGCCTTTGACGATTCTCATGTGGTCGGTGACATGGCGCACGAGCCAGAGTCCGCGCCCGCTCTCGGAGGTTTCCAGGGCAGGCGGCACACAGGGGATGACATCCTCGTCGAATCCCGGTCCTTCGTCGGTGACCTGGCAGCGCAGGGTGCCCGGGCCGAGATAGAGCTTGAGGCTGCCCGAACCTCCCCCGTGCCGTACGGCGTTGCAGGCCACCTCGTGCATGGCCAGGACGAACTCCGCGCGCCGGGACCCGATGAGCCCCGCGATCGCAGCGATCTCGTCGACCCGTAGGCGTAGTTTCGCCAGGTCCCCGGCACTGAAGTGCGTGTCCAGCAGAAGCTCTTCTTCTGCGTGAGCCGGGGTGAGCTGCAGGGTCATTGGCTGCCCCCTTCGGCTTCGACCAGTACCAGGATGTCCGCTGACGGCACTCCGATGTGGCGGAACAACGCCGCGTTGAAGGGGGAGCAGCGAATCTCTACCCGCCCATGCGAACAGTCCTGCTTGATGCGGCGAAGCATGTCTGCCGCGCAGGTCACCGAGAGGAACGACAGCGGACTGAGGTCAAGGAGCAGTGGCTGATTGCCGGGGAGTCCAGCGAGCGCGGACCGCAGGGCGGCGTTCCACTGCTCGCGGGTGGACCAGTCCGCTTCCCCCACCAGTCGCAGCCCGTGGTCGAACTGGAAGGCTCCCAGGTCTCCGGGGTGCTCCAGCAGAGCCACCGGGTGCCCGACGCGCATGGCTTCCAGCGTTTCCGGAGCGAAGCGGCGCCGGTCGTAGGTGCAGATCTCCGCGTACAGACGGTCGGTGAACAGCGTCTCCGCGTGTGTTTCGCGGTGCATGACACCCTCGATGTCCATGCCGAGGTCGGCCACCCACGCCATGTCGATGATGGATCGCAGCCCCGTGTAGCCGTCGGCTCGGGCCTGCTCGGTCTCCTCCCGCAGGCGGCCCATCTGCCGCTCGGCAGTGAACCTGCGGTGCGGATGGATCAGCTCACGCATGCTGGAGAATCGCAGTTGACCGCTGTCCAACGCCGCCTCGGGCACTCCGTGCGGAAACAGCCGCTGGGACGCCTCGTCGTGTGAGACCTCCGGATCGGCCATGACGATGGCCTTCTCATTGCGGGACAGTCCGTGCTGCGCGAAAACCCCCAGCACGCCCCATCGCATGTCGTCATCCGCGTAGTGCGCAAAGGCGTGATCTCCGAGACGCATCTGCTCCACCGCCAGGGTGCGAGCATCCACAGGAACGGCCATGGCCCCCCTTCCTACGTTCGAACGGCCGCACTGGCTCAAGCACAGCACTGCGGCTGTGGTGAAGAATGCGACGGTACAGTTCGGCCTCCCGCCAGGAGTCGCCATCACGGCTTTCGACAACATCTGTTCTGATGACGTCACTTCCTGCTCGCACGGTCATGCCGAGTGCGGTGTGCGCCGGAGCGTTCGCACAGAGAGTGCGACCAAGCACCGGAGCCCGCGACCGGGCCGCGAATGAGTCTGAGCCGTAGCGGTCGGGGGCAGTGCGCCCACTCAGGACCGGCCGTTCATCGGTCGAGGGCGCCAAAGTCTGCTGACAAGGGCGGGCTGAAGCCGCTTCGCGCCGGTCGTCAGGCTTGCGCCGTGGGGCGGACGACGATCTCGCTGACGTCGACGCCACCAGGCTGCTCGATCGCGTAGCCGATGGCGGAGGCGACAGCGGAAGGCGGCATGGCGATCTCGTCACGCTGCCGGGCCATCACCGCCGCTGCCTCGGGGCTCGCGCCCTTGCCCACGCCCTCCGTGTTGGTGAAGCCCGGTGAGACGAGGGTGACGCGCAGGTCGGGGCCGGACTCCTGGCGCAGCCCTTCGGTCAGGACCTTCACCGCCGTCTTGGTTGCCGCGTAGACGGCCTGGGGGGACTTCACGACATAGGCCGCGGTGGAGGCGACATTGACGAACTGCCCGGAGCGCTGCCGGCGGAAGATGGGCAGAGCCGCCCCGATCCCGTTCAGCAGGCCCGTGATGTGGGTGGCCACCATGGCGTCCCAGTCGTCCTGGCGCAACTCGTCGAACGGCGAGACCGCCATGGTGCCGGCGTTGGAGACCAGTACATCGAGTCGACCGAAGCGGTCGACCGCCGCATCGGTCAGGCGTGTGAGGTCCTCGCGGCGTGTGACATCGACGACGACCCCGACGGCTGACCCACCCTGCGCCGTGATGCGATCGACCACTGTGTTCAGCCGGTCCTGCCGCCGGGCTCCGAGCGCCAAGTGGGCCCCCTGCCCGGCGAGATGGATCGCCGTCGCCTCTCCGATGCCGCTGCTGGCGCCGGTGAGCGCGATGACCTTGCCCTTGATGCCTGACATGGCCGGTCCTTTCCCGAGGGGCGTGTGCAGGTCGGCGCGTTGACCTACAGTGAAAGTGGGGGAGCCTCCGTTTAGGCTAAGTGGGCACGCCTCCGCTTAGCAAGGTGAAGCGTCCGAGAGGAGATGGAAAGCGCCCATGGTCGAGAGAGCGCAACGGCCGTTGCGGGCTGACGCGAGGCGAAACCGCGAGAAGATCCTCACCGCTGCGGTGCGCGTATTCGCGACGGAGGGGCTCGACGCCCACTTGGAGGGCATTGCCAAAGCGGCGGGGGTGGGCAGTGCCACGCTGTACCGCAACTTCCCCACCCGCGAGGCACTGGTCGAGGCCGTCTACCGCAACGAGTTGGCCCAGCTGTGCGATGCGGCACCCGTCCTGCTGGCGACGAAGCCGCCCTTTGAGGCCCTGCGTGCCTGGACAGGTCTCTTCCTGGACTACGTGACCGCCAAGTACGGCATGATCGACGCCCTGCGGGCCATCGCCGCGACGGGAAGCAACCCGTACGGTCACAGCCGGGAAATGATCCAGGCCGCCCTGAGCGCCCTCATGGACGCGTGCGCAGCCGCCGGGACGATCCGCACGGACATCAGCCCCACCGATATGGGCGCCGCTCTCGAAGGCATCGCCCTCACCTCGGCGAGCGCCGAACAACGGCAGCAGGCAGAACGCCTGCTCGAGCTCACCCTCGACGGCCTGCGGACCCGTCCCTGACGGTCGACATGAAACGGAGCTGCGTCCGGTGCCGCAGGGCCGCGTGAAACGCCGCAGCCCGATCCTCCTGTGCCCGCCCCCGACGATGCCTCCATCGCGGGGTCACGGGTGCGGCGACGGGCGACGGCGGTGGAGTACGGCCAGGGCTGCGGAGCCGATCAGAGCCAGCACCGCCGCGCAGCGCAGCACCGCCTCGATCGCAGGTCCGTCGGAGGCCGCCTGTGCCGGGGAACCGCTCACGGCCTCCAGAACCGTCGCGGCTACCGCCACGGCCACCGCGCCGAGCAGCACGAGGGAGGTGAGGACCAGCCCGGAGGCGGCTGCCAGACGCGAGGCGGGTACGTAGGACTGCGTCGCCACATTGGTCAGGGCCCACCCGAGGCCCAGCCCCACACCCACCACCGCGAAGATCGCGGTGTAGAGAGCAAGCGGAGTGGCCCAGGTCAGGGCGTACAGACTGAGTCCGCTCAACAGCATGCCCCCGGCCATCAGCGATTCCGGCCGCCAGTGCTGCGCCAGCCGCCCGGACCAGTAGCTGGCGGTACTGGCACCGACGGAAAGAGACAGGAAGACCACTCCGGACGCCAGTGGTGACAGTCCGCGAGCCTGCTGCAAGTACAGAGCTGACAGCACCGCGACGAGGCAGTACACGACATTGGAAACCGAGCCCGCGGCGGTGACCGTGACGAAGGGACCGTTACGCAGCAGGGCGAGGTCGAGCAGCGGCTCCGGAGTGCGCCGCTCCAGCCGTACGAACAGTGCCAGCAGGGCGCATCCGCCGACCAGACAGACCAGCGTCGCCGGGGACGTCCAACCCCATCGGGCACCCTGGTCGACGCCGAGCATGATGCCGGTGAGGCCGGCGCCGATTGTGCACACACCGGCGACGTCGAAATGCCTGCCCGCCTGCTCGTCCCTGCTTTCGGGCACGAAGCGCAGCAACAGCACCGCCGCCGCGACGCAGAAGGGCACGTTCAGGAGGAAGACCGCCCGCCAGCTGACGTGCTCGGCGAACGCGCCACCCACGAAAGGCCCGAGTGCGGTCCCGACGGCGCTGAACGCGAGCACTGTCGCCACCGCCCTGCCCTGTCGCTCGTCCCGGAAGTACGCGGTGACCACGGCGACAGCCACGGGGAAGATCAGCGCGGCGCTGGCGCCTTGGACGAGCCTTCCGGCGACGAGCCAGGCCACGCTCTGCGCGGCGGCGCACAGCACGGAGACCACGGCGAAACCCGAGAGCCCCACCACGAGGATCCGGCGTCTGCCGTGCACATCCGCCAGCCGTCCACCCGTGATCATCAGCGCACCGAGGGACAGCATGTATCCGCTGACGAGCCACTGGAGATCGGTTGACGGAGTGCCGAAGTCGCGGGCGATCACCGGCAGCATCAGATTGAGGGCGAACCAGTCCATCTGCACCAGGAGCATCGAGATCGCCGCCGCATAGATCACCGCGCGATCGCGGGCCGGGAAGAGCGCCGGCCCTCGCGTCCGACCGCCGACTCTGGCCATGGGTGCCGCCCTCCGCCCGCCCGTACTCGATTCATCCCGCTTCGTAACAGTATGTTCTGTCCGTGCGCCGGATGCGGATGCGGCACAACGGCCCTGCGGAACGGCACGCCGACAGCCGCGCCTCGCACGAGGTGCAGGGCAACCCGCCGTGCACAGCGGCATGCATGGCCTGCAGAACAAGCCACTTCACGCTCGCCTCGCAGCGTTCGGGGTCCGTATGCGAACGCCACGGGGGCGGTCGCGGCTGCTTTGAACACCCGAGGCACTTCCTGCGTTTCATGGGTAACTGCATTTCAGTTGGGACGAGGAGGGCGGCCATGCCTGGTGTTGCCCGCGGTTTCGCCGACGCCCGTGTTCCCGGTGGCTCGCCGGCCCGTGGTCTCCGCCGCAGGCACCGGCGAACGTCCTCCTACCGCACAACTGCTGTGCAGGCATGCGTGGAGTTGATGCTCGAGAAAACGGCCAGTGGGCTGCTCGGGTGTCCACAGCAGTCCGTACGACATGCGGCTTCTCTGTTCAGGGGCTGCGGAAATGGAACGAACGTGATGTCCAAGCGAACCGGCCGTCTTGCGGTACTCGCCGCTCTCCCCGCTGCCTTGCTGACCACGGTCGTCGCATCGCCGGCGGCGTTCGCCGCGGACAGCCCGGCGTTCCAGATCGACCTGGAGCAGCTGAACGAGTCAGGTTCCCGCGGGACGGTCATGCTGAGCCTTCGCGGCAAGGAACTGACGGTGTGGATCAAGTCGGAGGGCATGGTGCCCGGACAGCCCTCGGCGCAGCACCTGCACGGTTCGACCGAGGGGCACGACTTCCACTGCCCGGACGCCAGCGACGACACCAACGGCGACGGGATCCTCAACAACACCGAGGCCACACACGACTACGGCGACATCAACATCTCGCTCACCACGTCGGGAGACACGGACGCGGGCAGCGGCCTGGCGGTGGATCGGATGCCGGTGGCCGACAAGGAGGGAAAGATCTCCTACAAGCGGACCATCCCGGTCTCCCAGGACGTGGTCGAGCACATCAAGGACCTGCACGTCGTGCAGCACGGCATCGACCGCAACGACAACGACAAGTACGACGAAGAGGGCGCCGGCAAGAGCGAGCTCGACCCGAAGCTCCCCCAGGAAGCCACTGCTCCCACCAACTGCGGCGAGGTCAAGGGCGCGGCGGTCGGCTCCGTCCCGGTCGGTGGGATCGAGACCGGCAGCGGCCCCGGCGCGGCCGGCGTCTCTCCGAATCTGGTGACCGGTGCGGCCATCGCGGCGACGGTGACGGCGGCAGGCGCGCTGGTCATCGCCCGCCGACGCAAGACGTCCCGTGTCGTCGCGCCGGAGGGTGCCGCGTGAACCGCAAGCTCGGCGGGGGTGCGGCAGCCGGTACCAGGCGCACCGCATCCGTGATCGCTGTGGCAGCGACCCTCCTGCTCACTGCCTGCGGCGCCCAGGAGACGGCGACGCCACCGGCGAGCCAGGGCCAGAACACGGCGCAGGGCCCTGCGGGCAGCCAGGCGCCGGCAGACGGCTCGAACAACGGCCAGTCCGTCACGGCCCTGGCACGGTCGGTGCCGCGGGTGGTCTCCATCCCGTCGCTCGCACTGTCGAGTGAGCTCGAAACGCTCGGGCAGAACAAGGACGGGGCGATGACGACCCCGAAGAACCCTGATCTGGCGGGCTGGTACGAACCGGGTCCCACCCCTGGTTCCCAAGGACCTGCGGTGATCGCCGGACATGTGACCTGGAACGGCAAGGCCGCGGTCTTCGAGAAACTCAAGACGATGAAGGCCGGTGACGCGATCAAGGTGACGCGCGAGGACGGGAAGACGGCCGAGTTCAGGGTGGATCGTGTCGCCGAGTACCCGAAGAAGGAATTCCCCACCCTGGAGGTGTACAAGAACCTCGATCACGCCGGGCTGCGACTGGTCACCTGTGGCGGTGATTTCGACGCGAAACGCCACTACTACCCGAACAATGTGGTGGTGTTCGCCAGCATGGTGGATGTCGCGTAGAGCGCTGGCGGCGATCTGGTTCGGGTGCGCGGTGTGACGGCCGGTCGGGTACGGGCACCGGTGTGCCGACGAGGGGCGCATTCCTCGTCGGCACACCGGCGCCCTTGGTGCGTTGGTCACCCGGGTTGCGGCCCGACGGGATTCAACGGGGACCGATCGGGCTGCCGACCACGGGATGCTGCGGTCGGCTGCCGCCGCCGGCTCCGGCGGGGTGGCAGCTTCGACGACGCGCTCCCGCAGCAGGCCGAGCTCCTGGCGGTACACGACTGCGGTCATCCCGTGCGCTCGCCCGTGCGGTCCGAGCGAGCGAAGGTTCGCCCGCACCCATGGCAGGTGACCGTGGCGGTGGACTCGTCCCGGACAGGGCGGCTGGAGTCAGGGGCCGAGCTCCTTGCGTGAGCCATGCACCCTGATGCGGTGGGAGCTCCATGCGTGTGTTCCGTCGTCCGCCGTGGCTGCTGGCGGAAGACGCCGTATGACGGATGACATGTCGTCGGGCACGGTTCAGTACGGTTCTCCGGGCAGTGTCACTTGGAGTGTGTCGACTCGACCCGGTAGAGCCGTGGTTGTGTGTCCGTGGCGATCGTCGCGGCCTTGTCCATGTGAACGCGTGCTTCGGGGTTGTTGAGCATCGCGCGATAGTGGTCCTCGGTTTCCCATTGGGCGTAGTTGATGACGCGCTCGCCGTCCTGGGAAGCGTGGAAGTTGGCGCAGATGAACCCGGGCTGGCGCTTCATCGTTTCCTCGGTGGCTTGGGCGAGCAGGGCGATGAGCTCGGCCTGGCGGTCGGGGGCGACGGTGAAAACGTTGATGAGGGTCGCGACGGGGCGGGTGGTGTCGATCTTCACGGTAACGGTCATGTCGTGATCGCTCCCCTTACCGGGGTCGCCGATGGCAGGTGCGGGGGCGCATTCCCCCGATCGGGTGCGGGCCTGTCGGCCGTCCGTCAGGCGCCGTTGATCAGGCCGGTAACGCCGTCGTGGCGGCAGCGGGCGGAGCGAGCGTCTCGGCCGGCTGTCCGGCAGGCAACGCGCCGCCCAGTGTGAGATCCGGCGAGCCGCCGCACGCCCGTGCGGGAGCCGTGTGACCGACGTGGAAAGCGGCGGGCAGGGCCGGCAGTGCGCAAGGCGTGGCACCGGGGACTTGTGGGGGCAGCGGGACGAGGGTGCGGGCAGGGTGGGCAGACCCGGGGAAGACCGCCATGCCGTGCCGTGGCCGTCGGGGGAGGGGCGGGTGGCCTGTGACCAGCCCTGACGCCCGGTGGAAGCCCAGGGCGCGGGCGGACCGGGCGGAGGTCGGGAGCCATGTACGGCACTCGGGGACGTCCGCGGTGACCGCCTTAGGCAGCTTCCCCGCCAGACCGGTGCCGCGTGCAGGGTGACGGATCGCGACTAGTCCGCGCTCTCCGGCGAAGGCGAGCACGGCGGTGAAGCCCGCTGCCGCGGACGTCTCGAGGCACCCCTGCGACCCTGCCGAAGCACTTTCCGGCCGCGACAACGAGAGTGGCCCCGAGGTGGACGTTCGGATCACGCGCCAGGTCGCAGACAAGCAGGGCTGGTGCCTCGGTGCCGGCCCACATACCCCTGCGCTTTGGTGCCGCCAGGCCGGCCGGCAGGTGAAACGAGCCGTCGGGACCGTCCCCGGCGCCTGTCCCCAACGGCCGGACAACGCCAGCACCGATGACACACGCCGGGTCGGCGTGCCGCCGCTGGGCGCAGGGCGGAATGCGACGCACAGTGGAGGCAGCAGCCGTCGGGCGGCAGCCGTGGCGCGGACCGGGTCCGCAGAGTGCGTGGCTGCGGCGGGGATCAGTCCCTGCCGGTCTTGTCGTCGCTGGGCCAGACACCGGTGGTCCGGTACACCGCATGGGCACCGGAGCGGTCGACCACGCTGCGGACGACGGCGAAGATGGCGCCCTGCAGAGCGGCCGCAACCAGGATCTCGCCCCAGCCCCGGTCCCGGTCCAAGGCGTCGGGCGCGTTGTCCTCATGTCGCAGCACCTTCCAGGCCTTCTGGAAGGCGATTCCGGCGAGCGTGCCGCCGCCCCAGCTCAGGGCGAACCCGACCGGCTTGTAGGCGAGGGGGACCTTGCTCTCCCTCTTCAGCTTCAACCTGCTCATGTGCTCTCCCTTCGTCGCCTCCGCGGCGTCCGCATCCCGTCGATCTCCGAGAAGGAGAACCGGGCTCACGTCACCGCGGACGTGGCACGGACCCCGTGGGGCGGGTGCCCTGTGCGGCAAGGCATACACATGCGGTTCGTCACGCACAAGACGGACCTGACGAAACCTGCACGCTCCTGCGGTTGCAGCCAGGGCCCCGGGGCATGCGTTGCATGCCCCGGGGCAAGCCGAGGTCACGGCCGCGGGAGACCCTGAGACGGTGGAGGCCTTCGCGCGGCGCTGTCGAGGTCAGCTCTCGGACGCGGCGATGCTGGTCTCGACCGGTTGGCAGGAAAGCGCAGGTCTGCGTGCGGACGAGGGAAGGCGAGACGGACGATGGCGATTCAGCATCCCGCAGATCGCGGTGGCGACAGGCGCGGCAGGTTCGAGCAGTTGGCGGAGGGCGCATCTCGTTTCACGAGCTCACCTGTGTTCTTCGGGCTGTGTCTCGTGCTGGTGGCCGGGGCCGTGGTCACTCATGTCGCCGGGCTTGACCTGGAGTGGCAGGTGTTCGCCGGAACCTGCATGACATCGGTAACCCTCTTGCTGCTGGCTCTGCTCAAGAACTCGGAGTTGCGGGCTGAGCGTGCCATCCAGCGCAAGCTGGACGCGATCGCTGCCGCAATGCTCGAGGCGAGCGAAGGGGAGCCGGGACAGGCTCACGAGGACCTGAGGAAAGCCATTCGGCTCGAGGACGAAATGTGAGACCTCGACGAGAGCGAACGACGGGGAGACCACCGGCACCCTGAGGTACGGGATCAATAAGGTCACCCGCCGGGGCAGCCGCTCCACGATGTGCTTCACCAAGGTCTGACCTTCCGCACCTGTTCTCGGTCGCCGCTCGCAGGAGCGGGCGGCGGCCGTGCGGGCACCGTGGGCCGTCCCCGCGCTTTGGCGGACCATCAGGTCCCCTAGGCCGATCCCCTCACGGACCGCACCTTCCCAGTGAGAGCGATCGGGATCCCGAAATACCAGATCGGCAGGGCCTACCGATTCCTGCCGAAGGTGGGATATCCCTGAAACGGCGGCCCTGACCAGGGCCGGCCCCGCTGGAAGGAGCCAGGCTATGGATGGTTGGTACGTGGACGACCGATGCATCAACTGCGATGTCGCCCGGCAGTTCGCACCCGATCTGATCGGCGAGTCGCAGGGAAGGTCGCAGATGTTGCGGCTACCGGGCAATGACGCGGAGACAAGGCGCTTATACGCCGCCGTTTTCGCCTGCCCCACCCGCTCGGTGCGCCCCGCGGCCGGTCAGCCCGACGAAGCACTCGACCCCTTCCCCATGGCCGTGGACGACGGCGTCCTGATCTGCGGGCACAACTCCCCACACACCGCGGGAGCCAACTCCTACCTGCTCATGCGTCCGTCCGGTACGGCAATGATGATCGACACACCGCGTTGGCGCCCTGACCTCGCCGAGCGGTACGCGGCCTCGGGGCCCGTCACCGATGTGCTGCTCACCCATCGTGATCACGCCGCGCACGGCCGCCGCTACGCGGACCACTTCGGCGCCCGGCTGTGGATCCACGAAGGGGACCTCGATGCGGCGCCGGACGCGGACCAGGTGATCCGAGGCCTCGAGGTCACGGAGATCGGGGAGGGAATCACAGCACATCCGGTGCCCGGTCACACTCGAGGCAGTGTGCTCTACCTCGCGGACGACCGGTACTGTTTCAGCGGCGACAGCTTCTACTGGTCACGCACGACAGGCGATCTGGAAGTAGTGGAGAGCGTGACGTGGTACTCCATCGAGGAGTTGGCGGTTTCCCTGGCCAGAGCAGCCGGACGGCTGCGCTTCGAATGGGTCCTTCCGGGCCATGGTGACCGCCACCGCCTGGCAGCTGAGGAGATGTCCCAGCGGCTGCTGTCTCTGGCGGGACGCACGCGACTGCTGCGGCCCCGAGAGATCGACTTCACCGCCGTACGCTGGTGAGGGGCGGGTGGGCGCCCGCCCGCGTGCTGCGCCTGTCGCTGCGCTCCGGCCCTTCCCGCCATGATCGCGGCGCGAGAGGGGCGGGCAGGCGGGTGCACCGGAGCACGGGCATGTCAACCGCAGCGGTAGGTGAAGGAAGTCGAGGCCGTGTGCGCTGTGGGGGTGAGGATGCCCACGACGGCGCGCGCCTCGCGGGTGCCCTTGCCGTGGAAGGTCCAGTGCATCGGCAGTGTGACCTCCCCCTGCCCATCACGCACGGTCTGGCGCAACTCGCCCGATGTGGTCCCGTCGCTGCGGATCCATTGGTACCGGATGGTTCCGGCCGCGCCGTTGGTCGTGATCACGGCTACCACGGTGGCCGCTCGGTCACACCCCAGCTCGGTCGGCCGCGCGCTCACCGTGACCTGGGTGATGGCCAGTTCCGCGGTGTCCCGCTGCCACAGGATCACACCGGCGACGGCGGTCAGCAGGAGTCCGAGTGCCGTCCATCCCAGCCATCGCCGGGTGCGGCGCTGGGGTCGCCTCGGGCGCTTCAGGGAGCCGTCCCGCCAGACCGTGGTGGTGCGGTCGGGCGGAAGCCCGCTCTCCGGAAGGGGCAGGGTCGGGAGTACCTGATCGGGTGCCGGACCCACGGGATACACGCCGGTGGTCCACACGGTGGCCGCCGTGGTCCGGCTGCCGTGGGGCCTGGGTGGTGATGGGGCGCTGAAGGTCGGGGTCCAGCCCGTCGACAGTTACTCGGGGGCCCCGTCGTCCTGGTGGGAGCCGGGGTGGTGCAGGGGCCCGATCCGTTGGGTGGGCCAGTCGTCGTGCGTCGGCATGCCGGTCGCTCTCCGGTTTCGGGGTGTCGAGGTCATGACTCAGCCGATGGGATCGAAGACGCAGGCCAGGGCGCCCGTGTCCTGGTATGCCTGCCCGGACTCGGCGACGGGCGTGGTGCTGATCCGGAGTCCCCAGTACCGGGGGCAGGTGGTGAATTCGTGGTGGTACGAGAGCCGGTAGCTGGTGCGGCCGCTGAGCTCGTAGGTCTCGCTGCCGCCGTCCTTCTCCCCAGGGACGCCGGACTTCTCGCTGTTGTACCAGGTCAGTGTGAGGCTGACGGGATCGGTGCCGGTCGTGGTGACGGTGATCGCCGCGTCAGCACCCCGGCCCTGCGACGCCACTTTGAGGGAGGTGATTCCCGCCGAACTGACCGCCATCGACACGCGGTTCGTGGTGGGCGTGGTGGTCGGCCGCCGCACCGCAGCGGTAGGGGACGGCGCGGCGGCCGGACCGGTGCCGGTCGCGCTGGGGGCGGTACTGGCGCCGGCCGGACCGCTGCCGCCCGGACCGGGAACGGCCGCACCGGGTCCGGTACCAGTGGCTCCGGTACCGCCCTGCCCCGCCGCGCCGGCCTGGGCGCCGCTCGGGGTCGTGCCGGGCGGTGTGGAACCGTACGGCGCTGATGGGGACGCGGCCGGATCGTGCCCGGCCGGATCGCCTGTCGAGGGCTGTGCCGACCCGGGTGCCGCGCCTGACGCCGCGCCACTGGTTCCGGAATCCGCGGAGGCGGAGAACGCGCTGTCCTCGGCCGATCCACCGCTCATGACGGCTCCTGCGACGACAGCCCCGCCCAGCAGCACCACTGCGGCGGCGATCGCCGGGACTTTGAGCTGCTGTCGCCGGGCGGCGCCGGCCACGTTCCGCTTCCGGGCGGGACCGCTGCCGCCGCCGTGTCCGCGCGACCGCTGACGGGAGTGGCGGGCCGGCGGCTCCTCGTCCAGCTCGGTGGTGGCGAGCTCGGTGGCGGCGTCGTCGCTCCCGGTCTGCGGCTGTGGGAGCTTCACCAGCAGGGCGACGGCGAGTGCGGCAAGGGTGCGCCGACCGCACTCCTCCCAGTCGGGCCCGTACGCGGCGGCAGCGACGGCCTCCAGCTCGGCGAGGAACTCGTCCGCCGAACCGAACCTGTCGGCGGGGTCCTTCGCCATCCCGCGGAGTACGAGTGTGCGCAGCGGCTCGGGGACGGCCTCCGCGGGCACCGGCGCGGACAGATGCGACATGGCGATCTCGCCGAGATGCTCTCCGCCGAACGGACGGGATCCGGTCACGCACTCGAAGAAGGTGACGGTCGCCGCGTACACGTCCGTCGCGGCCGAAGCCGCATGTCCCTGCCACTGTTCCGGCGCCATGTACATCGGGGTGCCCGATGTACCGGTGGAGGCCGACCCGTCGCGCGCGGCGATGCCGAAGTCCACGAGCTTGGAGGTGGCTTCCGTGGTGACCAGCACATTCTCGGGCTTGTAGTCGCGGTGCACGATGCCCAGGCGATGAGCGGCGGTCAGGCCGAGGAGTGAACCCTTGAGGACGGTCAGCGCTGCTTCGGGCGTGGTCGCGCCCTCCCGGAGCAGCAGCGTTCGCAAGGAGGCTCCGTCCACCAGGTCCAGCACCATGGCGACACCGTCCCGGGTCTCCACGTACTGGTGCAGGCGCGCCACGTGCGGGGAGTCGACCTCCCGCAGCAGTTCGGCCTCGGCACGGAACTGCTGGAGGAAGCGGGTGTCCTCCGTCAGCCGCTCGTTGAGGTACTTGATGGCGACAGGCGTACCGGAGGCCGTTTCGACGGCCATCATCACGCGTCCACTACCCCCGGTCCCCAGTTCACGAATCTCTGTGAAACCGGGAACGGACCAGGTCTTCACGGTGCGGTTCCGCCTTTCCTTGGCGCTCTTGGGACTTCTTCGGCCTGTCTCTCCCCGCTTCACTCTTTTTCGGGTGACTTTCGAGGCCGGACCCCGTCGGATTCGACGGGGCGCACCAAGCCTGGCGGTTCCGGTGGAACTCTTCCTGAGTAGTCGTTGCTCAATCTCCCTGGCCCGCCAGCCGCCAGCCGCGGCCACCGGCCGCCGCCTCAAGCCGGAAGTGCGGTCCCGGCGCCTCATCGAATGGACCTGTGTCATATAAACAAA
>NZ_JBHWIW010000071.1:0-16051 GCF_042731955.1 Streptomyces sp. NPDC059828
GGGCTGGTGGGCCCACGCCCGCCGGGACTTCAGGTGAGGTCGAACTCCCCTTCGCGGGCGTTCAGGACGAAGGCGCGCCATTCGGCGGGAGTGAAGATCAGCGACGGGGCTTCGGGCCTGTCGCTGTTGCGCATCGCGATGAACCCTTCGACGAAGGCGATCTGGATGTCTCCCGCCCCCTGGGTGCCCGGCTGCCAGTCGGCCCGGCTGAGGTCGAGGTCCGGCTTGTGCCAGCCCGAAAGCGGCTGCTCCGTGGTGATGGTCTCGGCCACGTGCGTACTCCTCCCGGTTCGTCGTCCGCGCTCAGCCTAGCGATCGCCACCGGTCACGGACAGGCCGCCGACCGCGGCGGAACGTATGTGCCGCCGCGGGCCGGGCGGGGTCGGTGAGGGTCGGCCGTGGTCAGTGTGCCGGGGGTTCCGCACCGACCAGCCACATCGCGAAGAACTGCGAGCCGCCGCCGTAGGCGTGGCCCAGGGCCTTGCGGGCCCCGTCGACCTGGTGTTCGCCCGCCTGGCCGCGTACTTGGAGGGCCGCCTCGGCGAAACGGATCATGCCCGAGGCGCCGATGGGGTTGGTGGACAGCACTCCGCCCGAGGGGTTCACGGGCAGGTCTCCGTCGAGTTCGGTGACCCCGGACTCGGTGAGTTTCCAGCCCTCCCCCTCCGCCGCGAAACCCAGGTTCTCCAGCCACATCGGCTCGTACCAGGAGAACGGCACGTACATCTCGACGGCGTCGATCTCACGGCGCGGATCGGCGATATGCGCCTGCCGGTAGACATCGGCGGCGCAGTCCTTGCCCGCCTGCGGGGACACGAAGTCCTTCCCGGCGAAGAGGGTGGGCTCGCTGCGCATCGCACCGCCGTGCAGCCAGGCCGGCGGGCGGGGTGAACGGGCCGCGCCCGCGCGGTCGGTGAGGACCATGGCACAGGCGCCGTCGGAGGAGGGGCAGGTCTCCGAATAGCGGATGGGGTCCCAGAGCATCGGCGACGACTGCACCTTCTCGAGCGTGATGCCGTGCTCGTGCAGATGCGCGTAGGGGTTCTTGAGGGCGTTGCGGCGGTCCTTGTACGCGACGAGGGAGCCGACGGTGTCAGGTGCTCCGGTGCGTCGCATGTACGCCCGTACATGCGGGGCGAAGAAGCCGCCCGCGCCCGCGAGCAGTGGCTGCTGGAACGGGATGGGCAGGGAGAGTCCCCACATGGCGTTGGACTCGGACTGCTTCTCGAAGGCCAGGGTGAGGACGGTGCGGTGGACACGGGCCGCGACCAGGTTCGCCGCGACGAGTGCGGTGGAGCCGCCCACCGAGCCGGCCGTGTGGACGCGCATCATGGGCTTGCCCACGGCCCCGAGGGCGTCGGCGAGGTACAGCTCGGGCATCATCACGCCCTCGAAGAAGTCGGGGGCCTTGCCGATGACGACGGCGTCGATGTCGGCCCAGTCCAGCTCGGCGTCGTCCAGCGCGCGCCGGGCGGCCTCGCGGACCAGTCCCGCGAGGGAGACGTCATGGCGGGCCGCGACGTGCTTGGTCTGACCTGTACCGACGACGGCCACGGGTTCCTTGGCGGATGTGCGGCTCATGTCGGCTCTCCTTCGAGGACGGCGACCAGGTTCTGCTGGAGGCAGGGGCCGGAGGTGGCGTGGCCGATGGCGCGGTCGGATTCGCCGCGGTGGATGGCGGCGGCCGCCTCGCCGATCCTGATGAGGCCCGCGGCCATGATCGGGTTGGCGGCGAGTGCGCCTCCGGACGGATTGACCCGGGCGCTGTCGTCGAGGCCCAGCGCCTTGCGGAGCACGACCTCCTGGGAGGTGAAGGGGGCGTGCAGCTCGGCGGTGTCGACAGGCGCGTCGAATGCTCCGGCGTGCTCGGCGGCGAGCCGGGTGGAGGGTGAGTCGGTGAGGTCGCGTACGCCGAGGCCGTGGGCCTCGATGCGGTGGTCCATCCCGCGGATCCAGGCGGGCCGCGCGCACAGCTCGCGGGCCCTGTCCCCGGCGGCGAGGACGACGGCCGCGGCCCCGTCGCCGATGGGCGGGCAGTCCCCGGTGCGCAGGGGATGGACGAGGTGGTCCCCTTGGTCGTGGTGACCGCGCAGCTGTGCCCGCGGATTGGGTCCGGCGGCCGTGCGGCTGCGGGCGGCGATGCCGGCGAGTTCCCGTTCGCTGGTGGCGCCGCTGTCGATGAGCGCCTGGGCCTGGAGCGCGGCGAGTGACACCGAGTCGGGCCACAGCGGGGCGAGGTAGTAGGGGTCGAGCTGGCGGGTCAGGACGTCCCGGATCGAGCCGGGTGAGGATTTTCCGTACGCGTAGACGAGTGCGGTGTCGGCCTCGCCGGTGAGGAGTTTCACCCAGGCCTCGTACAGGGCCCAGGCTCCGTCCATCTCGACATGGGACTCGGAGATGGGCGGCCAGGCGCCCACGCCGTCGAGGGCCAGGGTGAAGGAGAAGGCCCGGCCGGCGAGGTAGTCGCAGGAGCCGGAGCAGGTGAAGTCGATGTCTCCGGTGCGCAGTCCGGTCCGTTCGAGGACGTCGTGCAGAACCGGCATCAGCATCTCGACCTCGGAGAGCTCCTCGCTGCTGCGCCGGGTCTCGGTCTGGGAGAAGGCGACGATCGCGACGTCTCGCATGGCTACAGCAGCTCCTTGTAGGTTTCGTAGTCCGCGTCGGGTTCGCCGGTGGGCCGGTAGTGGTCGGGGTGACGGCCGTCTTCGGTCCACACCGGTTCGACGCGCAGGCCCATGCGCACCTGGTCGTAGGGGATGCCGCCGATGCGTCCGTGCAGGGCGAGGTCAGCGCCGTCGAGGGCGATGTGCGCGTAGACGTAGGGCACCTCTATGTCGAGGTTCTTGGCCTTGATGTTGACGATGCAGAAGGTGGTGACCGTGCCGCGCGGGCCGACCTCGATCTGTTCGGTGGTGGCGACTCCGCAGGTGGGGCAGGCGCCGCGGGGCGGGACGTACACCTTGCGGCAGGACGGGCAGCGTTCGCCGGTGGTGCGCCGCCCCGCGAGTGCGTGAAGGTAGCGGGACTGGGCGCGACCGGGGCTGTAGCTGTAGTCGAGCCGTGCGGCGGCGACGATTCCGGTGACGGGGTCGGTGAAGGATCCGCTGTGCGGTTGAGCCTCCGCGGTGGGTTCGCTGGCTTCGTACGGCTCGAAGCAGGCGATGTCGGTGATGGCTCCGCCGCGCTCGGACGCCCAGCGGATACGGACCCGCATTCCGGTGTGTACGTCCTCGGGGCCGGGGGCGTCGAGAGCGTGCAGCAGTGCGGTGTCGGCCCCGTCGAGCCTGACAAGTACCCAGGCGAAGGGGGTTCGCAGGGGCTGGCCGCGACGCGGGGCCGGGTTCCAGGCCCAGGTGGTGACGGTGCCGATGGGGGCGACTTCGACCAGGTCGCGTATCTCCTGCGCGGTCTCGGGGTCGTACTCGACGGGTGGCACGAGCACGCGGCCCGCGGCGGTCCGCACCCCCAGCACGGTGCGCTCGCGCAGGCCGGTGAGGAAGGCGGACTGGACGGGTCCGAGAGAGCGGGTGAAGGGGAACTCGACGACCAGGGGTGCGCGCAGCACTTCGGGTGCGGGGCCGGCTGACATGGGTCTCCTCGGGTGGGTGCGGGGCGGGACCTCGGGTCCTGTGCTCACGCCCGGCGGTAGACGGGGGCGCGCTTCTCGGCGAAGGCGCGGGCGCCCTCCTTGGCGTCGGCGGTGTCGAACACGGGCCAGCCGCGCTTGAGTTCGGCTGCCAGGCCTTCGGTCTCGGTCATCTCGGCCGTCTCGTAGACGGACGCCTTCACGGCTTCGACGGCGAGCGGACCGCAGGCGTTGATCTGTTCGGCGATGGCGAGGGCCGCTTCCAGGGCTCCGCCGTCCGGGACGACATGGCCGATGAGCCCGATGCGTTCGGCTTCGGCGGCGGTGTAGGGACGGCCGGTCAGCAGCATCTCCAGGGCGTGGGTGCGCGGGATCTGGCGCTGGAGGCGGACCGTGGAGCCGCCGATGGGGAAGAGAGCGCGTCTGACCTCGAACAGTCCGAAGGTGGCGCTCTCACCGGCGACGCGGATGTCGGTGCCTTGCAGGATCTCGGTGCCGCCGGCCACGCAGTGCCCTTCCACGGCCGCGATGACGGGCTTGCGGGGGCGGTGGTGGCGCAGCATCGCCTTCCAGTGGAGGTCGGGATCGGCCTTCAGCCGGTCCCGGTACTGCTCGCCCTCCATCCCTCTGCCCGCGAGTGCTTTCAGGTCCATTCCGGCGCAGAAGGCGCCGCCCGCGCCGGTGAGCACGACGGTGCGGACGGTGTCGTCCGCGTCTGCCTCCACCCAGCCGTCGTGGAGGCCGACGAGCATCGGCAGCGAGAGCGCGTTCTTTGCCTCCGGCCTGTCGAGCGTGAGCACCAGTGTGGCGCCCTCGCGCCGCACGGTGAGGTGTTCCGTACCAGCCATGACCGTCCTCCCGTCTCAAGACCTAGAACAGGTTGCAGGAGCCAGGAGTGCAGTTCAATAGTTTTCTGACAGTCAGTCAGATTTCTTCTGCCGAGCCCCTTCCCACTTGTGCGCCCCGGCGCTCTAATGACCGCGCCGAGGCAGTGGTCCGTGCGCACGGGAGCCAAGGAGGAATGGTGGAGTACAACCTTGCCGACCTTTTCGAGTCGGTCGTGGACGTCGTTCCGGACCGTGAGGCACTCGTGTACGCCGACCATCCCGGTACGGGGGCGGAGCGCCGGTACCGCTATGCGGAGCTCGACGCCGCGGCGAACCGGATCGCCCACCACCTCGTCGGCGCCGGACTGAAGCCCGGCGAGCACCTGGGGCTGCACCTCTACAACGGTGTCGAGTACCTTCAGACGGTGCTGGGCTGCCTCAAGGCCCGGCTTGTTCCGGTCAACGTCAACTACCGCTACGTGGAAGACGAGCTGGCCTACCTCTACCGCGACGCCGATCTCGCGGCCCTCGTCTTCGACGCCGAGTTCACCGAGCGGGTCGCCGTCGCGGCGCCACGGAGCGAGACACTGCGCCACCTGGTACGGGTGGGGGCTGCGCCCGAGGGGGCTCCCTCGCTCGACTGCATCGAATTCACGGACGCGGAGGCGGACGGCTCACCGGAACGAGGCTTCATACCGCGGTCACCCGACGACCAGTTCATCATCTACACCGGCGGCACCACTGGGATGCCCAAGGGCGTGATGTGGCGGCAGGAGGACCTCTTCTTCGCCGGTCTCGGCGGCGGGGCGCCCACCGGTGAACCGGTGCGGCGACCGGAGGAGCTCGCGGAGCGGGTCGCCGCGGGCGGCAGCGGGATCACCTTCTTCCCCACTCCCCCGCTGATGCACGGCACCTCGACGCTCACCGCGTTCATCGCCTTCAACTTCGGGCAGCGGGTCGCGCTGCACCGCAAGTACGTTCCGGAGGAGGTGCTGCGCACCATCGAACGGGAGCGGGTGACCAGTGTCTCGCTGGTCGGCGACGCGATGCTGCGACCGCTGATCGACGCGCTGAGAGGACCGCTCAAGGGGACCGACCTGTCCTCGCTGTTCAGCGTGTCGTCGTCGGGGGCGATCATGTCCGAGACGGTACGGGAGCAGTTCACCGCGCTGGCGCCGAACGTGATGCTGCTGAACAACTTCGGCTCGTCGGAGTCCGGCTTCAACGGCACGGCGACAGAGGATTCGGGGCCGGTCAAGGGCTTTCGGCTGCGCGTCAACGCCCGTACGCAGGTGGTGGATCCGGCCACGCACGAGCCGGTCGACGTCGGCGAGCCGGGACGCATCGCCCAGCGCGGCCATGTGCCGCTCGGCTACTACAACGACCCGGACAAGACCGCCGAGACCTTCTTCCGCAGGGGAGACGAGCGGTGGGTACTGCTCGGGGACATGGCGACGGTCGACGAGGAGGGCGTCGTCACCGTGCTCGGGCGCGGTTCGCAGTGCATCAACACCGGCGGCGAGAAGGTGTATCCGGAGGAGGTCGAGCAGGCACTCAAAGCCCATCCGGATGTGTACGACGCCTTGGTCGCCGGGGTGCCCGACGCCACCTGGGGCAATCATGTGGCGGCCGTGGTGCAGTTGCGCGAGGGGGCCGGGGTACTCGACCTGGGGGCGGTCCAGGCGCACTGCCGCCAGCGGCTGGCCGGTTACAAGATCCCCCGGCAGCTGGTGATCGCACCGGCGATCCAGCGGTCACCGAGCGGCAAGGCGGACTACCGCTGGGCGCGGGCCGTGGCGACGGAGGACGCGGAGGTGCCGCGGTCCGGGTGACCCGAGCCGGGTGGCCGCGGTGAAGGCGCGGGGCGGCAGGGTCCGCGCCACTGCCGTATCGAGTGCCCAGAGGGACTGGACCTGTTCCGAGCCGCCCTGCCCGAGTGGCCCTGGCACCCGGACGACCTGCTCATGTCGTCCCCTTGGCTCCCGCTCGAGATCGCCGGAAGGGCGAACGACGCGGCTGCCGGAATTCTCGCCGAATGCGGCCGTACCCAGCGGATCCGCAATGCCGCCAGGTCCGGCTCCGGGTAGGCCCTGCCCGGGCGGTCTTCTCGGTCCCGGACGGGCCCGTGGGCCGCGGCTCGCGGACGGCTCACCCCTTCAGATACGCCAGCACCGCCAGCACCCGCCGGTTGTCCTCCGGCGACTGCTCTATCCGCAACTTCCCGAAGACCGACGCGATGTGCTTGGCCACCGCGCTCTCGCTCACATGGAGGCTCTGGGCGATGGCGGTGTTGGAGCGGCCCTCTGCCATCAGGGCGAGGACCTCGTGCTCGCGGCCGGTCAGGGAGTCGGTGCGGCCCCGTCTCCCGCTGCGGGTCAGCAGCTTGGCCACGACCTGGGGGTCCATCACCGTGCCACCCGCCGCGACGGTGCGCAGGGCGTCGATGAACTGGGCGGTGTGGGTGACACGGTCCTTGAGCAGGTAGCCCACGGCGCCTTCGCCGGAGGCGAGGAGTTCATGGGCGTACAGCTGGTCGACGAAGTGGGAGAGGATCAGGACGGGAAGTGCGGGACGGCTGCCACGGGCCTGAAGGGCCGCCCTCAGCCCCTCGTCCGTGTGGGTCGGCGGAAGCCGGACGTCGATCACGGCGACGTCCAGGTCGGTCCGCGTGAGGGCTCTTGCCAGCTCGGGACCGTTGTCCACGGAGGCGACGACCTGGCAACCGTGGTCGTGCAGTGTGCGAGTCAGCCCGTCGCGGAGGAGGAAGAGGTCTTCGGCGAGGACGACGCGCACGGTATCTCCAAGGCTGCTGTGGTCGGTCCGCCCGGCGGACTGTGCAGGGCGAGTGTGCCGTCGAAGGGGTCCAACCGGCGCCGAATGCCCGTCAGTCCGCTACCGGCCGTCGGGTCCGCGCCGCCGCGGCCGTCGTCCGTCACGCTCACCCGCAGCCGGCCGCCGGTGTGCGTGAGCACCATGTCGACGCGGGTCGCCGCCGCGTGTTTGGCCGCGTTCGTGAGGAGTTCGGACACCGCGAAGTACGCTGCCGACTCGACGGGAGCGGGCAAGCGTGTCTGGGGCAGCTCCGCGAGCACATCCACATCCAGGTGGCTCTCCAGAGCCAGTGAGCGGACCGCGTCGGCGAGACCCCTGTCCGCCAGGACGGGAGGGTGGATGCCGTGCACGAGGTCGCGCAGGTCCTGCAGCGCCCGTTCGGAGGTGGCGCGGACGTCGAGGAGCAGGGCCCGGGCGGTCCGGGGGTCGGTGTCCAGGAGATGGGTCGCATCATCCAGGGTGAGCCCCAAGGCCACGAGCCGGGCTTGTGCGCCATCGTGCAGATCCCGCTCGATGCGGGCGAGTTCAGCCGCGTGGACGTCCTGGGCAGCCGTTCGGGTATCAGCCAGCCGAGCCACACGGCGGGCGAGTTCGGTGCTGCGCGGGGCGGACAGGAAGCGACGGGTGAGACGGGAGTGGAGCGTGGTGACGTACGGTGCCAGACGTAGACCCGCCGCCGAGAGGACAAGGCCCAGGAGCAGGGCGGTGACCATGGTGGCGGTCGACGTGACCGGTACGAAGGCGTACCAGTTGCCGTCGCCCAGCCGGCGCCACACGAAGGGTTGCACGAGTGCACCGAAGGCCCCGTACTCGGCGAGCGCAAGCGGCACCGCCGCGAGCACGCCGCCCGTCCACGGCTCCAGGCAGGCCCAGCGCAGGTCGCGCCAGAAGCCGTCGTCCGCGAGGATCCCGGCGCTGCTGCGACGGGCCGACGTATCGTGCGGGAGCGGATCGGGATGGCTGAGGGGACGGCCGGTCCAGCGGGCCGCGCGAATCCGGTATCGGTCGGAGACGCGACGCAGGAGCCGGGCGGCGGGAGGCAGTGCCCAGAAGCCGACTCCGAGCGGCAGCAGCAGCAACGCCCCACCGGCAAGCAGCCCGGCGCCGATCACCGCGAACCCGGTCAGCCCGAGCAACTGACAGCGCCCGAGGGCGATCCACTCCCCTCGCCCGCCACGCACCGCCCTCACCACCCCCGACCCGATCATCACACTCTCTCCGCGATCCTAACCGGGGCGCCGCGCCGCCCTCGCCACATCCACGGCAGCGCGGTCGCCGCGCACGCCAGGCCGAACAGGACCATCGGCGCCGCCCTGCCCGTCTCCTCGTCCATGACCAGGAGCATGCCCAGATTGATCAGGCAGTGGAAGGCGCCGGCGAGGAGCAGGCGTTGGTACCCCCGTGCCTCGTCCAAGGCCACACCCAGCACGACGGACATCGCGGTCGTGGCCAGCAGGAAGCCCGCTGCGTAGGCCGGGCTCCCCGCCAGCACCTGAACGTGCCACAGGCCCCACGCCACGCCGACCACCACCGACGCGGTCACCGGCCGGAAGCGGGTGCGCAGCAGCGGCTGCAGGAAGCAGCGCCAGCCGATCTCCTCACCGCAGGCGCCCACCAGTTGCGCACCGAGCACGAGGAGGAAGGAGTGGTGCAGGCTGCGCGGGTCGGTGACGTGAGCGGCTCCGGTGAACAGGGCATATGAACCTGCCGCCAGGAGGATGGCCGAGGGGGCCGTGGCGATCAGCACCCGGCGCCGGACCGCCGTACCCGTCGGGTGGCCGGCAAGCAGCCCGCGGGTGAGAGCCGGCCACAGCAAGGCCGCCACCGCCACGGCCAGCGCGGGGCCGAACTGGGTCAGTTGGAGAACCTCCGAGGGGATCCCGGTGGCCGGCTGTACGGCTCCCAGTGCCCCGGCCGCCACGAAGGCGATCGCCAGAAAGACTCCGGCCTGTGCTTTCCACTGCTGTCTCGTCTGCTGTTTCGTCCGCTGTCCCATCTGCATGACGTCGACGATGCCGCGCGTTCGGTGTGCGCGGACTGCACCTGCTTGCCCGGTGGGCTGTACCCAGCACCACCTTCCAAGGCCCATGCCGTCGGACTTCCTGGACCTGTCCACGTGGCAGGCGGTGCGGACATCCCACGCGCGATGCCGCCCTCCAGAGAGCGCCCGACGAGGTCGAGGTGCTGCCGAAGGAGGCTGTCAGTGCGTCATGGGATAGTGACTGCGTGCTGAAACTGGTCGGTAGAACCGAAGAGTTGGCGCGGCTCGACTCCCTGATCGCGGGTATCGGGGAGAGCGGCGGGCCCGCGGTGGTCGACGTCACCGGGGACGCCGGGATCGGTAAGAGCCGGCTGCTGGGCGAGTTGTGCGCCAAGGCAGCGCGCGGCGGGATGGCGATACTGCGCGGCAGGGCCACGGAGTTCGAACGGCACACGCCGTTCCAGGCGTTCACGGATGCCTTCGCGGACATCGAGGTGCACGACCTCGTGAAGACCGGTTCGGGCGAGGACACCGCGGCAGTCTTCGCGGAGGCGGCGCCCGTGGTGCGCGGTGTATCCCATACTGCGTCCGGTGCACCCGGCGCGGCCGACCGCTTCGGTGTCTACCGTGCGGTCGCGCGTCTGCTGGGCAGGCTCGCGAGCAGTTCCGGGGGCCGCGGGCTGCTGGTGGCCCTGGACGATCTGCACTGGGCCGACCCGGCCTCGCTGGAGCTGCTGGACCATCTCGTACGGCATCCGGTGAGCGGCCGGGTGCTGCTCGTCGTGGCGCGACGGGACCGGCAGACGCCGACCTCGCTCACCGCGGCGCTCACCCGCGGGATCGACAGCGGTGTCGTGCTCCCCATGGAGCTGTCCCCGCTCCCCGAGCGTGAGTCCCTCACGGAGTTCGCCGCGGACCTTCCCCCCGGTGACGCCGCGGAGCTCTTCGCCGCCAGCGAGGGCAACCCTCTCTACCTGCTGTCCCTGCTCCACGCCTACCGCAGCGGCGCCCCGCTGCCGGGAGCCGCGACCGCGGCACGGCACAGCGATCTTGTCGGGGTACCGAGCGGTCTGCGTGCCCTGCTGCTGGACGAGCTCACCCCGCTGAGCGCGGCGGAACGCCGCACCGTCGATACGGTGGCGGTGCTCGGTGACCACGCGACACCGGCCATGCTGGCGTCCTCCACCGGATACCCGGCTCCCGAGCTGGACGGGTTCATCGGCGCTCTGACGCAGCGTGACCTGCTGCGTCCCGCCCCGGGCGGCCGGTTGGCGCTTCGGCACCCGGTGCTCAGGGCCCTGGTATACGGGAACACCGCGGCCCATGAGCGGGCCGGGATCCACCGCCGTGCCGCGGACGAGCTGGCCCGGTCCGGTGCGTCGGCCGCGGAACGCGCCCACCATGTGGAGCGGTCGCTGACCGGCTGGGACCCGGCGGCCGCCGGAGTGCTCACCGAAGCGGCCGACCAGCTCGGCCATACGGCACCGGCCACCGCCGCCCACCTGCTCGACGTCGTGCTGGGGCTGCTGCCGGATGCTCCCGAACACGACAGGCGGCGCGGTGAGCTGACGCTGGCCAGGGCCCGTGCCCTCGGGGTCTGCGGCCATCTGCGGGAAAGCCGTGACCTGCTGCACATGGTGATCAACTCGGCCTGCGCCGACGACCCCTCGCTGCGCGCGGACGCCATCGCCCAGTGCGCCGTGATGGAACGGCACCTCGGGCACTCCCCGGAGGCCACCGCCCTGCTCCGCCGTGAGCTGTCGCGCAGCCCGGGGCCGTCGCCCGGCCAGGCGGTGTCGCTGGGCCTCGCGCTGGGCATGTCCGCGCTGCTGACCGCGACCTTCCCAGCCGTACGCGCCGAGCTGGCACGGACTCTCGACCTCGCCCGCATCCACGAGGACCGAACGGGTGAGGCCGCGGCACTGGCCCTGTGCGCACTCGGCGAGGCCTACGAAGGCGAAACCGCCACAGCCCTCCGGTTCGCCGCCGAGGCGGCCCGGCTGGCCGACGGACTCACCGACCCCTCTCTCACCGAGCTGTGCGAGTCCCTGGTGTGGCTGAGCTGGGCGGAGACCATGCTCGAGCGCTACGCCGACGCCGAGCGGCACGCCGACCGCGGGCTGGCCATCGCCCGCCGCAGCGGTCAGCTCTATCTGCTGCCGCACCTGCTGATGAGCAGGGCGTATGTCCATCTCAACACCTGCCGGCTGCCTTCCGCGCTCCAGTCGGCCGATGAGGCCGAGTCCATCGCGCGGGGCATCGGGGGCAGCGAACTCCTCACGTTCACCCTGTCGTTCGCTCCTCTGATCGTTCTGGCGGCCTGCCCCCTGGGGGACGCACGGGCGATGGCGGTCGCCGAGGAGGCCGTCGCCACGGCCGGTGCGAGCGACAGCTGGTGGGCGTCGCTGGCCTGGTGCATCCTCGGCCACACGGCACTCGTGAACGGGGATGCGCACCGCGCCGAGGAAGCCGTCCTCAGAGCCGGAGGCGGTACACACCTGCAACGGGTGCAGCCGTCGATACGTCCCGCACAGCTCGAGCTGCTCGTCGCCACCGCGCTCGCGGGTGGCCGGATGGACGAGGCCGAGAGCTGGGCGGCCCGCGCCACCGACGAGGCCGGACGACTGGAGCTGGGCGGCCAGCGTGCGGCGGCCCTGCGCGCGTCGGCCGCGCTCGCCGAGCACCGGGGCGACGTCGGTACGGCCATGCGCCTGCTCGACCAGGCGGCGCGGGAGTACACCACCATGGGGGCCGCACTGTGGGAGGCGTACACCCTGCTGCGTGCGGCCGCCCTGGCGCAGTCCTCGGGCGACGGCACACGCGCCGCCGCGATGTGGCAGCGGGCGCATCGCCTCGCCAGTGAGGGCGGGGCACGTCTGCTGGTCGATCTGGCCGAGATGATACGTCCGCAGCAGGCTGACGGAGATCGCGGTCAGGAAGTGCCCGCGGAGCTGGCGCTGCTGACGGCGCGTGAGCGGGAGATCGCGGGACTGGTCGCCGAGGGGCTGAGCAATCACGCCATCGCCGATGGGCTGCACCTGAGCCGGCGCACCGTCGAGACCCATCTGACCGCGATCTACCGCAAGTCCGGGATCCCGTCGCGTTCGGCCCTCGCCAGCCTGGTCACCCGCACGGCGGTCCGCGGGGCCGCACGGGCAGGCAGCGCCTGAGCCACGTCCGGGCGGCGAGGACGGCCGTGTCATGCCGGAGTGCGGACGGCCGGAGTGACGGCTGACGGGGGCGCGGTGGTGAGGCTGACACGATCGCCGTCGAGGTGGAGGACGCGGTCGGCGCGGGCCGCGGAGCTTGAGCGGTGGGCGATCACGACAAGGGTGCCCGGCTTGGCGCGGAAGGCGGATTCCGCGACATGCTCGGCGGCCGGGTCGAGGTGCGAGGTCGCTTCGTCCAGGATGACGATCGGGGCGGCGCAGAGATAGGTCCGTGCGAGCGCGAGGAGTTGGCGCTCCCCGCTGGAGAGGCCGCCTGCGGGATCGCCGAGTACGGCGTCGAGACCGCCGAGCCGGGTGAGCAGGGGCGTGAGACCGACCGTGGCAGCGGCATGGGTGATCTCGTTGTCACCCGCTCCGGGGGCGAGGTAGCGGAGGTTGTCCCGCACGGTGCCCGGGAAGACGTAGGCCTCCTGCGGGACGAGGGCGATGAGACCGCGGCGTTGCACTTCGGGCAGACCGGTGACGGGTAGGCCCGAGACGAGGACCGCGCCTGATGTGGGTGTCCGGATGCCCGCGAGGAGCATCGCGAGGGTGGACTTCCCGATTCCGCTGGCGCCGGTGATCGCGAGGTGGTCCCCGTAGGGGATGTGGAGGTCGAGGCCCTTCAGTACGGGATCGGCACCGGGTCCGTAGGCGAAGGTGATCCGCTCGGCGACGAGTGCGGCGGTGCCGGGGTGCGCCGGTGGCACCGGGGTCGGCGGCGGCGTGGTCGGCGCAGGCTCGGGGGCCGACTCCGCCAGGCGGTGCAGCAGCACTCCGAGCTGGCTCCAGTAGCCGCTGACGGCGCTGGTCATGAGTTGCAGCGCGGGGACGACGGAGCCCGCGACATAGGTGGCCGCTCCGATCAGGGCGCCCGCGGTGATGGCGCGTTCCTCGATGAGCCGGGGCCCCATCAGCAGAAGGCCCACCAGGGGGACGTAGCCGCCGACGAGGATCACGGTGATCCGCAGCGACGCCGCGCGGCCGACCCGGGTCAGGCTTCGCACCGCTGCGTCGGACCGGGCCTCGACGAGCGCGGCTGCCTGGTCCTCCGCGCCGAGCGAGGCGATGTCGCGCGTGGCGGCGAGGACCTCGCCGGCGCAGCCGGCGACCTCCTCCCCGGCGATCAGGGCGTTCCGGCGCAGTGCGGTCAGCCGTCGCATCGTCCACAGGAACACCGCGACCGCCACCGTGAGCGGCACCAGGACGAGGACGGCGAGCAGCGGTGCGAGCCCGGCAAGTCCGGCGAGCGCCGCGAGCAGTGAGACGGTCAGCGGCCGGGCGGTCCGCATCAGCGTCGCGGTCAGATTGCGTACGGTGTCGACCTGACCGGTCAACCGCGACACGCTGGCGGTGTCGGGCGCCTGGTCGCACGTCGTGGCCTGGGCCAGGGAGTTGTGGACGACGCGACGGGTGAGACGGTCACGCATCGGCTCGATCACCGCGGCCATCGGATCGAACATCCCGCGCTCGGCGACGGCGCGTACGAGGTACAGCGCGGCGAGCACGGCCAGCCAGGCCACCCCGATGTCCGGACGGTGCCGCAGGAAGCCCTGGTCGAGAGCGATGGCGGTCACCCAGCCGGAGGCGAGGGCGGGAGCCGCCTCCACGGCCGACAGGGCGGCGATACGCAGCAGCGGCCGTCTGCTCCCTCGCAGCGAGTCGGCGAGCAGGGCGGACGCGGCGGGGCTCAGGCCGAGGCGCGCCGTGGTGCGACGGCGCTTCTGCACGGCAGGGTCGGGCGGCTGGGTGGTCAGCAGTCGGCTGGACATCGCTGCTCCTCGTCGCTGGGGGCGGTCGGGACGTCGGCGGGAGCCGGGGAGGCGCCGGTGCCGGGGACATCCGCTACGGCCGCGGTGCGGGCGAAGACGGCTGCGTAGTCCGGGTCGTCGCACAGGTCCGCGTGCGGTGCCAGGGCACGGATACGGCCGGCGTGGAGCCAGGCCACCAGGTCGCAGCGTGCGGCGGTGGTCGCTCGGTGGGTGACGACCAGGCGGGTACGGTCACCGAGCCGCCCGGTCACGGCGTCGCCGATCTGGGTCTCGGTCACGGAGTCCAGTCCGGAGGTCGCGTCGTCGAGGACGTACACCAGCGCGGGGCGGGCCAGGGCGCGGGCGATGCCGATGCGCTGGAGCTGGCCTCCCGACATCGGTGCGAGCCGCACCGGAGTGTCGTAACCACCGGGCATGCGGCGCACGAAGGGGTCCGCCTGCGCGGCGCGTGCCGCGTCCTCGGCGGCGGAGCCGGGCAGTTCGGGTCGGCCGAACAGGATGGCCTCACGCAGGGTCCGTCCCGCCAGCACGGGGCGCTCGAAGGCGTAGGACACGGTCTGGCGCAGGGTGCCGAGCTCCAGTTCGGACACAGGCACGCCGCCCACCCGTATCTCGCCTTCGTCCGGCTCCGCCAGCCGGCCCAGAAGCGCGGCGAGCAGGCTCTTGCCCGATCCGGTGGCGCCGACCAGGGCGACCGAGACTCCGTGGGGGATCTCCAGGTCGAGCCGGTCCAGGACGCGTTCTCCCGAGCGGTGGACGGTCACGTCGCGCAGGGAGACGGCGCCGTCGGGCGGCGGGCTGCGGCGGGGTCCGCCTTCGATCACCGGCTCGTCCAGGATCGCGGAGAGCCGGGAGGCACCCGCCCGGGAGTATGCGAGGTTCAGCGCGATGTCGATCTGGTCGAGCAGACGCGTTGCGAGAGCCAGGTACCCGGTCACGGCGAGCAGTTCACCGGGGCTGATCCGTCCGGAGGCCACGTCGAGCCCCGCGGTGGTGAGCACGGCGATGTGCGTCAGGGCCACCAGCACCCCGATCTTCCACACCACCTGGCGCTGGGTGCGCCAGATCGCGTGGCCCGCGGCGGACAACTCGCCCAGCGGGGTGACGACGCGTTCCGTCTCGGCGCAGAGGGTGCCGGCCGCCCTGATGGTGCGTGCCCCGGACAGGGCCGTCACCAGCAGGGTCGCCATACGTGTCCGGGCGTCGAGATAGCGGGCCTCGGCTTCGCCCGCGTCGGCGATGAATCTGCGGGCCACCACGGCGGTCAGCGGTGACAGTACGGTGAAGGCGAGCCCTGCGCGCCAGTCGACCACCCACAGGGCGACCAGGGCGGCGAGCGAACCGAGCGCGGACACCGCGGCCTCGGCCGCCTCGCCCGGCAGGGAAGCCGCCTGCGGAGCCGACTGCACCACGTGCGTCACCGACTCCCCCACGGAGTAGGGCGAACCAGGCCCGAGGGCCAGCAGTCGGCGCACGCTCGACATCCGCAGCCATGCGGTACCCACCGCCGCGGTGGACACCGACAACCGCAGGGCGGCGGCTTCCGCGAGGGCGCCCGCCACCAGGACGGCCACCAGCGCGGTGACCGGTCCCCGCAGGGCCTCGCCGCGGAGCACCGCGTCGCCGCACGCGGCGAGCAGTACCGGGATCGCCACCCCGGTGCCGGAGTTCACGGCGAGCGTGGCGGTGAGCAGGACCAGGCGTGGGCGTACGCGCCGCGCGGTGGCCGCGAGCAGCCGGCCGCCGGTTGGGGCGGGCATGGTGCCTCCGTGGGATGTCGTCGTACGGGAAGGTCGTGACGGTCCGGTCGGGCCGGGGCGCGGTGAGCACCCCCGCCCGACCCC
>NZ_JBHWIW010000071.1:16061-24363 GCF_042731955.1 Streptomyces sp. NPDC059828
GGGGGGGGGGGGCGGCGCTGGGGGGGGTGGGTGCGGGGGTGGCGGTGGGCCGCGGGGCGGGGGGGGGGGGGCCGCGCCGCCCCCCCCCCCCCCCGCCCCGGCCCCTGCCGAGACGCGGCAGGAGTCCGGATCAGGGGGCCGTGATGAGGCAGGTCGCCGGGCAGGTGCCGGAGCACGTGTAGAGGCAGCCGCCCGCCTGCTCCTCCTCGGCGGGAAGCTCCTGCAACGCGTCGAGGTCCAGTTCCAGTGCCATGTTGATCACCTCCTCTCTCCGTGCGTGGTGACGGCAGGGGTCCGGATCAGTCCCCCGTCTGGTGACAGGTGTACTGGCAGGTGCCGGTGCACGTAATGCCGCACTTGCCGGCCTGCTCCTCCTCGGCGGGGAGCTCCTGCAACGCGTCCAGGTCCAGAGCGAGCGCCAGGGTCGGGCGCCTCCTCTCGGCTACGCGTGGTGCGGCGGCGACCCGGATCACGGAGACGTGATCGTGCAGGTCGCCGGACAGCTGTACTTGCACGAGCGGGCGCAGATGGCAGCTTGCTCCTCCTCTGCGGGGAGCTCCTGGAGGGCATCGAGGTCCAGCTCCAGCGCCAGTGCCAGTGCCGAATCCATCATGGGTTTCACTCCTTTCACTTCACGTTGCGGACGGGCGGGGTACTCCCGCTACGGGCTGGTCACGCAGCACGTCTGCTCGCAGCAGCACGTTCGCTTGCAGCAGCCCGCCAGCTCCTCCTCGGGCGGGAGTTCCTGCAACGCGTCAAGGTCCAGTGAGAACGCCATGGTTGATCACCTCCTCTCCTCCGCCAGTGGGCGTCCGCGGCGGGTCGTCCCGCCGCCGTCGGTGAGGAACCTGGTCACGACGGCGGTGACCGGGTCCCCGACGGCCGCGCCGATGGCGGCGTGGCCGTGGTCGGGAAGTTCGAGGTAGCGGAAGTCCGCGCCGTCGCGGCGTCCCAGCGCGGTCAACCGCGCGGCGAGGGCACGGGAATGGGACACCGGTGTGGACTCATCTCGTGCTCCGTGGACGAGCAGCAGCGGGGCCCGCAGGCCGGGTGCAAGCCGCTCCACGTCGCGCGGCCCGATGGCGTCGTCGGCGGGGGTGAGCCCGTCGAGGCGCTCGACCATGCCGCGTACCGTGGTGAAGCCGTCGGCGTGCAGGCGGGGTCCGGACAGGAACGGCGCGACGGCGACACAGGCCGACCACGTGCCTGGCTGGGTGGCCGCGGCGAGAAGTGCGAGATAGCCGCCGTAGCTGATGCCGAACACGGCCGGGGGCTCCAGACCGGGTGCGCGCTCCCGCGCGATGTGCGCCCCGGCGGCGGCGACATCGGCGAGGTCGGGTACACCCCAGGCTCCGACGATGGCGAGGGTGTGTGCGGCTCCGTAGCCGGTGCTTCCGCGCTGATTGGGCGCGACCACCGTGATGCCGGCCGCCGCGAGCGCCTGGAACAGCGGTTCGAAGCCCAGGGTCCAGCGGCTCGACGGGCCTCCGTGCAGGGCCACCACGACGCGGGGGCTGGTGCGCCAGTCGGGGCCCTGGACCACGGCTTCGACCGGTCCTTCGGCACCGGGGAAGGTCTCGAGTCTGGCGGGCGCCCAGGGTCCCGTCCGGGGGACGGGTATGTGGAGCCGGTCGGCGTCGGGTCCTGACCAGGCGAGGCTCCGGGGGTGGCCGGGGCCGGCGTACGGAAGCCATATACCCGCGCTCGTCCAGGCCGCGCTGGGCAGGAGTTCCCCTTCGGGCAGCGGGATCGGGTGGACGGCTCCCGTCACGGTGTCCCAGCGGCTGAGCACCGATCTGGCGCCGAGGGTTCCGATGACGGCCATGGCCGTACCGGTGGGGTCGAGGGCCACCGGATGGGCCACGCCCGGTAGTTCGCCCCCCGGATCGAGGGCGCGGCAGGTTCCGGTGGCGAGGTCGGCGAGTACGAGTACGGCGCCTGCCGGTCCGCGCGAGGCCAGCAGGACCCGCTCACCCGCCGCGGCCAGGACGTGTGACCGCGGGTCCAGGAACGGCACCGGTTCCGGTGCGCCGCTGGACGGATCGACGAGTACCCGCGTCCTGCCGGATCCCTGGCCGACGGTCAGCAGCAGCCGGTGGCCGCAGACGGCCGCGTCCAGTACCGGTCCCGGCAGCCTGGCCACTTCTCGCATCCAGGGGGTGGCCGCCTCCACCACCGCGTAGAGCCTCCCCGCATCCCCGGCGCTCCCGGCATCCCGGCCTCCCAGCCAGGCGAACGCCAGACACCCGGCCGCCCCGGGAGCGGGCAGCAGCCGCAGCGGCGGGCCCGAGTGGGTGCCGACGGGGGTGCGTTGGCCGTCGCGGTGGAGCAGTTCGAGGATCTGGATGCCAGCGGCCCGGTGCCGGGAGATCAGCAGTCGTCCGGTGTCCAGCGGCAGGGCCATGGTGTACGCCGGGCCGCCGTTCAGCCCGGCGGCGAAGTCGCGTCGTGGTCCGTCAGCGTGCAGGGTCCAGCTCTCGGCGTGGTAGCGGCCGGTGGTGTCGGCTGCCAGGCAGACGGCCCGGCTGCCGTCTGCGGAGAACCGGAAGCTGATCCTGGAGATCATCGCGCCCGGGTCGGTCGACGGAGGCCGCCGCGCGTGGGGTGGAGTGCCTGATGGCGTGTTCATCGCCCGGGGACCGCCTGCCCGGCGGGGCGGGGAGTCGGGCCCGCCGCACAGAAGGCGTCCGTCGCGAGCCCGTCGGCCATCCAGGGCCGGCTCCCGCCGTGGCGCAGTCGCAGCAGGAATCCCACCGCGCCACTCAGGCCGACGTTGTAGTCGACCGCCACCGTGCGCAGCGACTCGTCCGGCACCAGCTGCCGCTCCTCGTGGACCGCGTGGCGCAGCACCATGGCGGCGGCCAGTTCCTCGGCCCAGCCGTGGTACGGGCCCCCGATCGCGTCGGCGAGGTCGAGCAGGAACTCACCGTTTCCGGCGAGACCGTGGCAGGCCGATGTGCCGGAAGCCCACTTGACCTGCCGTACCGCCGCCGCGGCCTCCTCCGCCAGGGTGAGGCAGCCCGTGTCGCCGGTGGCGCGCCACAGCCGCAGCAGGAAGGTGCCCACTCCGGATGACCCGCTGCACCAGTGGAACCGCAGACCCGCCCCGGGCGCGTCGGCGCGGTCGGTGCGCCAACTGGCCCCCCAGGGCGCCCGCTCGGCCGTGGCGGCGAGCGTGGCCCCCGCGGCCACCGCGGCTTCCAGGTACTTCTCCTCGCCGGTGGCCTGCGCGGTCGCCAGCAGGGCGTACCCCACGCCCGCGACTCCGTGGGCGAATCCCAGGTGGGTGATACCCGCCAGCAGGGAGTCCGTGCCGGCCGGAACGGGCCAGTACACCTGGCCGCTCTCCCGTACGGCAGCCGCCAGCAGCGTGTCCGCGGCGGTGCGCACCCGGTGGAGGAACTCGGGGCGACCGGTTCCGCGCCACAGGTGGAGCTGGGCGATCAGCGCTCCCGCGACTCCGTGGCACACGTCCGGGTTGGGCCACACCACGGGTATGCCGAGGGCGAGTTCGACGGAGTGCTGTTCCAGCTCGGGATCGCAGAGGTGGCGTGCGGCGTCGAACAGCGCCCAGGCCGTACCCGAGCGTCCGAAGTACAGGCCCGGCAGGAGCCGGGGCGCCGTGTTGCGCCGCCGGTCGGTCCAGCGGGCGGCATGGGCGACCGCCGAGTGCAGTTCCTCCCGGCCGAGCAGGCGGTCGGCGAGCGTGAGCACGCTCAGGACACCGGCGCTGCCGTGCTGGACGTTGCAGGGGTCGGTGTCGCTGCCGAAGTCGGTACTCGGCCAGAGCCGGTGGGCGTCGGACGGGGCAAGGGTGGCCAGGACGTGGGCGAGGCCCTCGTCGGCCATCCGTTCCTGTTCGGCCGGGGCCAGCCGGTCCGGCGCGTCCGGGGCACTCGCTCGATGCGTGACGGGCGTCGTGGACGCACCGGTACGGGCGGCATCGGCGCCGGCCGCCTCGGCCAGGAAGGTCCGCAGGCGTTGGACGGACCAGCGTTCCCCGGGGGTGTCGGCGGTCAGCCCGCGTATCGCGGGGGCCAGCAGCCTGGCCGCGGGGTTGTGCTCGCCGACCGCGGTCAGCAGGGCGCTGATCCGGCCGTGCACCGACAGGGGCTCGGGCTTGTCCTCCCCGAACAGCGGGGCGGTGCCCACCGTGGCGTAGAACAGCACCGCGCCCAGCGAGAAGAGGTCCGCCGTCTGCTGCGGTACCGGTCCCTGACGGGGATGCACCAGCGTCTCCGGGGCGGCGAATCCGGGTGTGTGGCCGCGTGCCGCCCAGGTGCCGGGGACGGCCGCCAGCTCCGGGTCCATCAGCTTCAGTCCGCCGTCCAGGGCCACCATGATGTTGGGCGGGGTGAAGTCCTGGAACACCAGGCCGCGTTCGTGCACCTGGTCCAGCAGATCCGCCAGCTTCCTCGCCAGTGGCAGCGCTTCCCGGGGGTGCAGTCCGGTGAGGGGGCCCGTCTCGTCCAGCCGCTCGGTCACCCAGGCGGCCAGCGTCTGTCCGGGCAGCAGCGACTCGACCAGGAACGTGTGCCCGCCCTTGTCGAAGACCTCGATCGGCTCGGCCGCGATTCCGGCCAGCGTGGCCAGCGCCGCCGCCTCGGCCCGCAGACCGTCCCGGGCGTCCCGGCCGTTCCACCGGACTCCCACATGGGCGCGGGCCTGTTTGACGATCACGGGGGCACCGTTCGTGCGGTCCACGGCCCGGTACACACCGCCACGGGCCGCCTGACGGATGGCCTCGCGCACCTCGTAGCGATCCGCGACCAGCACCGGCCGTGGCCCGGTCCCGCGGGCGGGGGCCGCCTCTGCCGGGCCCTGCGCCTTCGCCGACGCTGCGGGGAAGGGCGGTTCGGTCCAGGGTGGCGGGCTGAACCACGGCTTGCGCAGGTCCTCCACGGGAGTGCCGTCCGGGGCGGCCACTCGCAGTTGGTGGACCCCGTCGTCGGTCAGCACCGGCACGCCCTGGAACGCGCCGTAGCGGTAGTGCACCAGGCTCCCGGGCCGTAGCGGCCGGTCGGACAGGATGGCCGGTCCGGGCAGTCCTGCCGTGGCGTCGTCCAGCGCGACGGCGAGGGCCCGCAGCTGGTCGTCGTCGGCCGGGTAGACCGTGATGACCTTTCCGCACTGGGCGCGGTCGGCGCGCTCCCCCGTCAGCTCCTCGACCACCGCGATGCTCTTGGCGAACTTGAACGCACAGCCGTGGTCGACCAGCGGACCCGCCACCCGGTGGAGCACCTCAGGCGCGGAGAACCTGGTGGCCGACACATGCAGCTTCCAGCCCTGGATCCGCTCGACGGCTCCGCCGTCAGCAGGCTCCACGCGGCACCACACGTCGTTCTCGGTGAGCGTCCAGCCCTCCGCCCGCCGCTCCCCCAGCAGCGCTTCCACGACCCACCGCAAGCGAAATTCCTGCATCAGACCGTGCGCTCCTCCCGGTGATTCGTCGCCCGGCGGCGACCTCGGCGACGAATCTCGCAGCGGCGGCAGGGCCGCAGCATGAGGGTGCGGCCCCTGATGCGGCGACGGGAGCGAACAAGGGGCCCCCTCGGTGAGCACCCTCACCGAGGAAGTGGAGGAGACACCGCCGCTACGTCTGCGGGATCTGCGTGATTGCCACGATGTCCGCCCCCCGCTACGTACTCGAAGATCGGAATCGGTCGTCCGATCCGCCCACGAGGCGGAGACGGTGGCATCAGATCCGTACCCGTGGCGGCGGGGGGCCGTCCGGGTGAAGCAGGAGGCGAGGCGGGGTCGTTGGAGCAGAGTCGGCGTGCAGCCGGGTCGGCGGGGCAGTGGGGGAAGTCGCACCGGGCGGTGGAACGTCCGGGGCCGGAGGACGGTACCGGTCGTGGCGCTCCGCCGGGTGGCGCCGGGCGAACGGGCCGGACAGCGGGTCCGGGTCGCGCGGACCGTACGGCTCGATCGGGGGCCGCCGCGGGATCGCGGTCGCTGGTCGGCCGTGAGCGCGAGATGGCACTGCTGAGGTCGGCCGTCGCAGGGTGCGCCGACGGCGCGTCGGCGGTGGTCGAGATCACGGGCGATCCCGGACTGGGCAAGACGCGGATGCTGGCCGAACTCGGCGCGCTGGCCCGTGCCGAAGGACTCGTGACGCTCACCGGCCGGGCCTCGGAGTTCGAGCGCCGGCGCGTGTCCGGGGCGTTCACCGGTCCCGGCCGGTGCGCCGACGGCCTCGCTGACGACCAGGGCACGTCATGGGGCTCGGCGCCGGACAGGCCGCCCACCGGGGCCTGGGACAACGAGATCGGAGCGCTCCTCAACGTGGTGCTGGGCCGTGGAGCCGGTGCACACGCGGTGCTGCCCCCGTCCTCCGGCGGCGAGCGGGACCCTCTGCGCCACGCTGTCAGCGGGGCGCTCACCGCCGCGGGCCGCGGTCGCGGGATGCTGCTCTGTCTCGACGATCTGCACTGGGCCGACGACGGCACACTCGACCTGCTGCACCATGTGCTGCGGCAACCGCCCCCGGCGCCGCTCGTCCTGGCGTGCGGCTACCGGCTGCGGCAGGCGCAACCGAAGCTCATCGCCTCCCTCCGTGCGGCTGCCGCGCGGTACCGCACGGTCAGCGTCCCGCTCGCTCCGCTGGAGCGGCAGTCCTGTGACGCCCTGCTCGGCACGGGGCTCCTCCCCGCTGAGAAGGACCGGCTGTACACGGCCGGTGGTGGCAATCCCTTCTATCTGGAGGTGCTGAGCGAACTGGCCGCCGCAGGCACAGGTCCCGACGGCTTCTCCGGGCTTCCCGTCGCCCTGCGGGCGACGCTGGCCCGCGACTGCGCGCTGCTGACCGACGAGCAGCTCTGTGTGCTGCGCGCGGCCGCTGTGCTCGGCGATCCCTTCGACCCGCTGCTGCTGGCTCCTGTCGCCGCCCTGCCGTCCCCTGCCGCACTGGGGGCACTGGACGGCCTCGCCACCAGGGACCTCGTCAGGTGCGTGAGCACACCCGGGCAGCGAGGGCAGCGGGAGGACGCCCGCCAGCTGCTCCGGTTCAGGCACCCGCTGATGCGCGAGGTGGTGTCATGGGAGACACCGCCGGGCTGGCGGCTGGCCGCCAACCGGCGGGCCGATCACGCGTTACGCCGCAGTGGGGCCGGGCCGGTGGAGCGCGCGCCGTATGTCGCGCGTTCGGCCCGGGTGGGCGACGGTGAGGCGGTCCGGGTCCTGTCCGAAGCGGCGACGCTGACGCTGCACGCGGCACCGTCGATGGCGGGGCAGTGGCTGCGTACGGCCCTGGACCTGTGCGCCACACGGCGAAACGGGGATACGGCCCGCGAACGCCTCGGTCTGCTGCTCGGACTGGCCCGTGCCAGCGGAATGACCGGTGACCTCGCGGCCAGCCGCGACGCTCTGGCCCGGGCCCTGGAACTCGTCCCGGACGACAGGCCCGACCAGCGCATACCGATCGCGGCGCTGCGTGCGGTCGTCGAGCGCGTGCTCGGCAGTCCCCGCGCGGCGGGGCGCGTCCTCGAGGGGGAACTGGCCCACTGGTCGGCGGAGGATCCGCGCCCCGACCCCCTGCGGATGCAACTCGCCACGGTGGGCATGGCCCTGGGTCGGTACGTCGAGGCCGACGCCCAGCTCGGAACGCTCCTCGCCCGCAGCCCCGCGCCGGTCGATCCCAGGACCCGTACTGCGGTCGCCGCCTGCCGCGCCCTGGGGGCCGCCCACCGCGGCCGGACCGCCGCCCTGCGGAGCTGCGCCACGGAGGCGGCCTCGTCGATCGACGCCATGGGCGACATGGAGCTGGAGACCTTCCTCGACGAGGTGGGCCAGTTGGGGCTGGCCGAGTTGCTGGCCGGGCGCCATGACGATGCCGTACGGCATCTGGGCCGCGGTGTGCGGGTCGCCAGGCGGACCGGGCAGACCTTCGTGCTGCCGCACCTGCTGGTACACCGGGCGCATGCCCAGCTGGCGAGCGGCGATCTCGACGGCGCGCTGGCGTCGGCGGCGGACGCCGAGGAGACCGCCCGGATGATCGAGCGGCCGGAGTTCGCCGGCCACGCGCTTGCCCTGCGTGCGGCGTTGACGGCGGTGCGGTGCGGGCCGACCGCCGCGATTCCCGAGGCCGAGCAGGCTGTTGGCACGGTCGGCCGGTGCGGTCGGATGTGGGAGCTGTCGGTGTCCGTACTCGCGCCGCTCCGGCTCGACCAGAACCGTCCCGACGAGTGCCTGGAACTGCTGCGGACCCTCGTGGCGGCGGACGTCCCCCCGCCGACGTACACGCTGCGGCCCATGTGGTGGGCCTTGGCCGCCCGGGCCGCGGCGGCCACGGGCGACCTGCGGG
>NZ_JBHWIW010000072.1:0-22671 GCF_042731955.1 Streptomyces sp. NPDC059828
CACACCACCCACGTTGCCGGCGGCCGGGTTGGGTACGCATCCGGGCCGCCGTCATCGTTCCGCCACTACCAGGTGAAACCTTCCTGCACGTCCATGCAGGCCGTGGTGTCATCGCCGTTGAGCGGGCGGGCCGACTCCGGCGCCTTGCCGTTGTCCGTGGCCGCCGCCTTCGGATACGCGTTGCCCTCGCGCCAGTCGGCGCCGACCACCAGCGTCACCCCTGACACCTCGGTGGACTTCTTCACCGAGGTGACCGGGATGCCGAGGGCCTTGGCGACCGCCTGGGCGTCGCCCTCCAGTTCGGCGCTCGGGAAGAACACGGCGGTGCGCTCCAGCGGATCGGCCTGCTGCTTGGCCGCGGTGGCCCGGGTGAATCCCTTGCCCGCGAGCACTGCGGTGATGTCCGTGGCCCGGCCCTGCGCGGCGCCCAACTCATCGGTATAGGTGCCGTTTCGCACCTGTACCCCGATCTGCGCGCTCGGGGCGGCCGGGTCCTTCGACGGCGCCGCGGCCTTGCGCTTCGACGCCTTGCCGTCGAGCGGGATGTCCTCCCGTATCGCCCGGAAGACCTGCTCCGCGTCCGGTTGCTTGGGCTCCACCTTGCCCTCGAAACCGGGCCGCTGGCTGTAGAAGTTCGGCATCGTGGTCATGGTGATGCGCCCGGTCGGCACGAGCTTCAGCTCTTCGGCGAGGTCGTAGAGCTTCCCCACGGTGTCCAGGCCGGTGTCCACGGTCAGCGCGGACGTCGCGGCCTCGGCGAGGGAGCGGAGCTTGTTCGGGTCGGTGAGCTTGGTGCTCTTGCGCAGCTCTCTGACCATCGAGTTCATGTACATGTGCTGGGCGTGGGTACGGGCCAGATCGGTGCCGTCCTCGAACCCGTACCGTGTGCGCAGCCACTGCAACGCCTGCTCACCCTTGATCGGGTGCGTGCCCTCGGCCAGCTTCAGACCGGAGCCCTTGCCGTCCGAGGTGCGGGAGTGGACGTTGTCCCTGACGCAGACCGGTACACCGCCGATCGCGTCGGCCATCGAGACCACTCCGGCGAAGTCGACCATCATGAAGTGGTCGATGGTGATGCCGGTGAGCTGGTACCAGGTCGCCACCGTGCAGCCGGGGCCGCCGCGGTCGAGCGACTCGTTGGTGAGCTTCCAGCCGGTGGCCTTGTAGGTCTTCCCGGTGTCGCGTTCGGTGCACTCGGGGATCTTCAGCACGGTGTCCCGCGGCATGCTGACCACCGACATGTTGCTGCGGTCGGCGGACACGTGCACCAGCATCTGCACGTCCGCGAGCGGCGGCCCGTCGAAGGTTTCCCGGGCCCCGCCGAGCTCCTGGTTCGCCTTGGAGTTACGCGCGTCGGACCCGATGAGCAGGATGTTGAGCGGTGTCTGGCCCGCGGCGTTCGCCCTGTGCTCGGCCATCGGGTTCTTGCCGAGGTTGAGCTCGTCCTTCTTGATGTTGCTGTTGAGGTGGCGGTAGTACAGGTATCCGGCGCCGGCCGTGCCGAGTATCAGCAGGGACAGCACGGAGGCGACCCAGCGGAGTATCCGGCGTTTCCCGCGCCGGCCGCTCCGGGGCGTGCCGCCGTGGTGCCGTGCGTCGGTCCGCGCCGTCGGCCCGGAGCGGTTGGACCCGCCGGATCCTTCGCCGCCACCCTCCTCCTGCGGGCTGTCGTGCCAGCCGTGCCGGTCTGCTTGGTCTGCGTGCGGGACGCGGTCCCGCGTCCCCTCCCCACGCACGCTGCTCTGTGCCACCCCAGGTCCCCCTGTAGTCATGTCAGGCGTACCAGGCGGCCCGGTGGTCCGGGCTCACTTGGCACACACCTGTTTGTCTGCTTCGACCTTCTCCACGTCCGGCGCCTTCGCCGGACCGGTGATGGGCACCCCTGCGCCCTTGAAGTCGGCCCCGAGGGTCAGGACCATCGCCTGCCGTCCCTCTGCGTTCACGGTGCCGGGTTTGAGCGCCTCGGCGGGCAGGCCCATGAAGTCCGCGAGCGTGCGGGCCTGATCGGCTTGGTTGGGGGCGTACTCCAGAGTGGTCTTGGCGGCCTTCTCCGGAGCGTTGCTCTTGTTCGAGGACTTGAGCACGCCCTTCTCGTTCTGCAACCAGTTGAGGGTCGTCTGCGCGGCACCATTGGTGTCGCTGCCGTTGTAGACGTCGACGCGTACGTCGGAGGCGTCGGCCCGCGCCCCCTTGAGCAGGGCGTCCTGCTTGCTCTTGGCGGCCTTCTCCTTCTCCTTCTGCTTCTTCGTCACCTCGGTGAAGGACACGTCGTTCTGCAGCGCGGTGAAGACCTTCGGAGCCTTGTTCGGGTCCAGTACGACCGTGGCCCTGACCTTCTCGTTCGGGTTGTCGACCACAGGGACCGTCATGAACGCGATGTTCTTGAGGTCGATCCCCCTGATCTCGTCGGCGAGGGCCTTGAGTTTCGGTATGTCGCCGATCCCGCTGTCCACCGTCAGCGCCTTGGTCGCCGCCTCCGCCAGGTCGAGCATCATCGCCGGGTCGCTCAGGGCGTCGGTCCTCATCTTGCGGATCATCGACGCGACGAACTGCTGCTGCATCTTGATCCGGTCCAGGTCGCTCTCGTTGCCGAGACCGTGGCGGTTCCGGAGGAACGCGAGCGCCTGCTCGCCCTCGAGGGAGTGCTCCCCGGCGGGCAGGTCGAGTTTGGAGTAGCCCTCGTCCTTGATGGGCTTGCTCAGGCAGACGTCCACGCCGTTGATCGCGGTCGTCAGGGTCTTGACCGCGTTGAAGTCGGCCATCATGAAGTGATCGACCGGGACACCGGTGACCTGCTTGACCGTGCGCATGGTGCAGCCCGGGTCGCGGCCGTTCACACCGAAGCTCTCGTTGAACTTCGTGTCCGGCGAACCCTTGATGACCTTCGTCGAGCCGTCCGGCTGCTTGGTGGGACAGTCGGGAATGTCGATCTTCAGGTCGCGCGGGATGCTCACCGCCGTCGCGTTGGTGCGGTCCTCGGACACATGGAAGAGGAACGTCGTGTCGGCGTGACCGGTGGTGTTGTCCCGGTTTCCGTAGCTCTCGTTGCCCGCTCCGGTGCGGATGTCGCTGCCGATGAGCAGGATGTTGATGGGCCCGTCCGCGAGATCTCCGCCATTGGCCGCGTCACCCACGTCGACCGAGCGGATGTTGCCGTTGAGATGGTCGTAGATGAGGTAGGCGCCGACCGAGACGCCGACGAGGACGAACCCCAGGACGCCGCCGGTCCACATCAGCGCCTTCTTCTTGCGCGACTTCTGCGGCTTGCGCTTGCGGCGGCCGGGGCGCGTCGGAGGCATGCCGCCGCCCGCCGCCTCCGCACCGCGCGACGAGCCGCGCGACCGCTGCCCCGGGACGTCCGTCCTGGGGGCGGCGGTCCGGGTGGCGCTGCTGCGGCCGGCCGCTCTCGAAGGGGTCGCCTCGGAGGAGCGGGGGCCGCCGACCGAGTGCCCTGCGGAGCGATCCAGTCGCAATTCGTAATTACCAGTCTGCGGGTTGAGTACCCACTGGTCGGCGGGGTCGATATCGTCCGCCCGGCCACGGCTCTGCGCGTCCACGGTTGTCTGCGTCCTCCGTCGGTGCCACGCGAGGCGTCTTTCCCCCCTGAAGACGCTCGGTTTCTCGATCCGGTTGTCTGCGAATTTCGCAGCCCTCCTGCACCGGATCGCGTCACACTATCCGCCCAGCTCAGCGGCGGGCGACGTCCGTGACAAATTCCACGCACCTTACAACCGGGCAATTTGCCCAAACCTCATGGACCGTGGGTCGTGCCTTGGCTATGGCTTTACTCGCGGAGGTCGACGCGTTACGCGCAGCCGCCGGAAGCGGCGCTGGTGCCGGTGAACGTCGGCGTCGCCCGCGGGTTCGTCGAGGAGCCCGTGCCGTCCTGGTTCTGGTCACGCTCCGTGGACGTGCCGGTGCTCGGCGTCGTCTTCGCGGGAGCGACCACCACCGGCTGGTCCTTGCGCAGCCGCTCGAAGAGCTGGCTGGCCTTCGGCTCGACCAGCGCGTCGCGGTTCGGATCCTGGGCGTACGGCTGGCGGGGAACGGTGAGGAACTGCACGCGGTCCATCGGCACGTGCCGCATGGCCCGGGTGAGGTCGAAGAGGTCCTTCAGGGAGTTCAGACCGGGGTCCGTCGTGATCGACTTGGTGGCCGCGTCCAGGACCGGGTAGAGCTTCGCCGGGTTCAGCAGCACCCCGTCGCTCTGCACCTTGCTGACGAGAGCGCCGAGGAACTGCTGCTGCCTGCCCATGCGTTCGGTGTCGCTGCCGTTGCCGAGGGTCTTGCGGGCGCGTACGAAGCCGAGTGCCTGCTCCCCGTTGAGGGTCTGCCTGCCCGCCTTCAACGTCAGGTGCGCGTCCTGGTCGTCGATGGGCTTCTTCAGGCAGACGGTGACCCCGTCGACGGCATCGACCATGTCCTTGAAGCCGCGGAAGTCGACCACCATGTGGTGGTCGACGCGGACCCCGGTGAGGCGCTCGACCGTACGGATCGTGCAGGCCGCGCCGCCGTGCGAGAAGGCCGAGTTGAACTGCGCGACCTGGTACGCGGTACGGGTCCCCCCGGGCGTACGGCAGCTCGGGATGGTCACCATCAGGTCGCGCGGCACGGAGACGGCGGTCGCGCTGCGCCGGTCCCGGGCGAGATGCAGCAGGATCGTGGTGTCGGACCGCTGGCCCTTGGTCTTGCCGTACGAGCGGTTCCCGGATCCCGCCCGGGTGTCGGAGCCGATGAGCAGCACGTTGAGCGCACCGTGGGCGGCGGGCAGCGGGCGTTCCTTGTCGTAGCGGGCCAGCTCCTCCGCGGCCGTGATGTCCGTCGTGATGTTGCTGTCGAGCTTGCGGTAGAACCACCAGCTCACGGCGGAGACCGCGAGCACGATCACGGAGACCGCGAGGGCGGCCCAGCGCAGCCGGCGGCGCTTGCGGGGGCCGGGCCCCGGGCCTGGGTTCTGCCCGGATCCTCCGGGGCCCGGACCGGGTCCGCTGCCGCCGGAGCCGCTGCCCCCGGAGCCGGAGCCGGAGCCGCTCCCGCTGTCCCCGATGCCGGAACCACCCGTCGAACGGATCCCCAGGCGCCTGATCCTGGCCGCGCCCATGCGCGCCGAACCGACCCCGGCCCCGGCTCCTCCGGGGCCGACGCGGGCGGTGCCGAAGCCCGAGTGGGCGACGTCCGTGGGAGCGAAGAGGGGCAGCGGGGGAGCCAGCCGTGGAGCTGCCCCGCCGGATCCCGGAAGTCCGTTCCCCAGGGAGCCGTCCCCGTCCCCGTCCGCGCCGGGTCCGGGGCCGCCCGTGTGCGGAGACGGAGCCTCGCCCCTGTCCGCGGCAGCCGAGTCGGCCGCAGCGGCTGCGGGGGCCGTGTTCTCGTCCTCCGGTTCGGCGGGCGTGCCGGCGCTGTCCGTCACGTGGGGTCCATCCTCGCGGTCGTTCTCCGTACGTACGTACCGCCGATCATGTCCCGGACCCGGCGCTCCGGCCTGTGGGCCCGGGGGGCCAGTGCGCCGTACGGGTGGACCTCACCGCGTGCGGTGGGTGACCCGCTCGCTTTCCATGCGCTTCTCCAGCTCCTCCGGGGACAGCTGGTCCAGGTTGCGACAGAGCACCACCGAACCGCCTGCGGCCAGCGGCGCGTACAGACCGTGGGACAGCCCTTCCCAGGTGTCGTACGCCTGCCCGGACAGCAGCCGTGAGCCGACCGTCAGACCGAGCTGCGCGGCGTCCGCACTGGCGCGCTCCACGAGCTGGGTACCCGTCAGTTCCGTACCGCCCGCGACGGCGAGGGCGGGTCCCTCCGGGTCGACCGGCTCGTACGGGTGGAAGACGTCGGGCATCCCGGGGACCTCGACCGCGTAGTCGGTGAAGCCCTTGGGCGGCTGCGGGAACCGGCCGCCGAGCGGGCGCAGCGCGAGCGCGACCCGCTCCCCGGGGCAGGCGCGGGCCGCGTCGAGCGAGTCGGGGCCGCTCACCACCAGGTCGGCGGTCTCGGGAGCGCCGCCCACGTCCGCCACCACACCGACGGACGCACAGGCGAGCAGCCACACCGCGCTCTGCCAGTGCGCGGGCAGCAGCAGCGCCACCCGCTGGCCGGGTTCGGCGGAGAGCCCGTCCTGGAGGAGGTTGGCTGTCTTGGCCACCCAATTGGCGAAGGTCGCGACGGACAATTCGACGCGTTCACCGGTGGCGTCGTCGTAGAAGGTGACCAAGGGGCGTGCCTGGTCGGTGGCGAAGGCGGATCGCAGCAGGTCGGCGGGGGTGCGGTCGCTGGGGTTCATCCGCGCAAGGGTACGCCGCGCAGTCGGAGGGGGCCCGGCTGTCCCGGTGACGGCGCCCACGGTCGGGCCAACGATCCGTCATTTTCCCGGGCGGCGAGGGCTGGTGGCGCACTCAAAGATCGTGTTCATGCGTGCCTTCCTTGCTTCCTCGATCAGTGTCGTGTGCACCGCCGCGCTGGTGCTTCCCGTCTTCGCGCTGGAGTCGGGAATCGCGGCGGCGGCCAACCTGCCCCTGCTGGAGCCGCCGGGCTCCACCCAGTCCCTGCCGCTGTCCCGCATCCCCGGTGTGGAGCGAGCGGGTGGCGAGGCTGAGGCGCAAGGTCTTGCGCCGAGGGATGTCCAGCCGTTCTCGCTCCTCGGCGTGGTCTGGGACGATCCCGACGCCGTGCTGCACGGCGCGGTCCAGGTCCGTACCCGGGCCGTGGGGTCCGGCGGCTGGTCCGCGTGGCAGGCGCTCGAGGCGGACGACCACCAGCACGGCGCCGACCCGGACTCCGTGGAGCGCACCGGTGGCGGCCGGGTGCACGGGGCGACGGCGCCGCTGTGGGTCGGCGCTTCGGACGGTGTGGAGGTCCGGGTGATTCCGGAGCGGATCGTCACCGGCGCCGGTGCCGGAGTGCAGAGTGACCAGGCGCTGGGGCTGCCGTCCGGGCTGCGTGTCGAACTCGTTGATCCGGGGCAGGGGCCGGAGACAGCGACTGCGGAGAGGGCCCAGGAGGCGGCCGGTGCGGGCGGTCCGGCGCCGGGAGACGGCACCGTCCCGGCGACGCAGCCGGGCACCTCCCAGGCGCAGCCGGACAACCTCGGAGTACAGCCGGGCATTCCTGCGACGCAGCCGGGCACCCCGCAGGCGCAGCCGGACAACCTCGGGGTGCAGCCGGGCATTCCTGCGACGCAGCCCGGTAACCCCCCGACCGTAGCCGTCATCCCCGAGACCCCGGTCGAGTCGCTGAGCGACCCGCTCGCGGGCGAGGAGCCGAACGCGGTGCCGGGCCAGCAGGCCGCCGACGAAGCCGCCCTGCTCACGGCGATGACGCCCGAAGCCGCTGCCGCCACAGCGGTGAACGCCGATCTCGCCCCGCTGGGCGCCGATCTGATTCCCGCTCTGGCCAAGGCAGAGACGGACAGCGGGGCCGAAGCCACGGCGGACGCGAGCGTGCTGAAGACCTACATCGGGCCCCGCCCCGCGATCGTCACCCGCAAGGGATGGGGGGCGGACGAGTCGCTCCGCGAAAAGCAGTTCATCTACACGAACACGGTCAAAGCCGCCTTTGTGCACCACACCGCGACGGGCAACACCTACACCTGCGCCCAGGCGCCCTCCGTCATCCGCGGGATCTACCGCTACCACGTGGTGAGCAGCGGCTGGCGGGACATCGGCTACAACTTCGTCGTCGACAAGTGCGGCAACATCTACGAAGGGCGCGCCGGCGGCGTGACCAAGCCCGTCATGGGCGCGCACACGCTCGGGTTCAACACCGACAGCATGGGCATCGCGGTCATCGGCACCTTCAGCTCGGCCGAACCGTCCGGCGCCGCGGTGAACGCGATCGCCCGGCTCACCGCCTGGAAGCTGGGGCTGTTCGGGGTGAACCCGAAGGCCACGACGCTGCTCACATCCGGCGGCGGCAACCGGTTCCCGAAGGGCACCAAGGCCAGGCTCAACGTCATCTCCGGGCACCGCGACGGATTCGCGACGGACTGCCCCGGTGGCCGGCTCTACAACAAGCTCGCCACGGCGCGCAGCACGGCGGCGAAGCTCCAGGGACGCTGACCGCTCGTCCGGCACGTCCACCGCCGCACCGCCGCACACATTTGTGCGAACAGGCTGCATACACTGACGGGCCATACGCACGAATCGCCCGGCCCCCAGCAGGAACAGCCAGCAGGAACAGCCAGCAGGAACAGGAAGCAGAGAAGGCATTGACCCAGGCTCAAGAAGCGATCCTCCTGGTCGGCGGCAAAGGCACCCGGCTGCGCCCGCTCACCGTGAACACGCCCAAGCCCATGGTGCCGGCGGCCGGAGTGCCGTTCCTCACCCATCAGCTGGCCAGGGCGCGCGCGGCTGGCGTGGAGCACATCGTGCTGGCCACGTCGTACCTCGCGGAGGTCTTCGAGCCGTACTTCGGCGACGGCTCCTCGATGGGTCTTGAGCTGGAGTACGTGACCGAGGTGGAGCCCCTCGGCACCGGCGGCGCGATCCGGAACGTGGCCTCGCGGCTGCGGTCCGGCCCCGACGAGCCGGTGCTGATCTTCAATGGGGACATCCTCACCGGTCTCGACATCAGGGCCCTGGTCGACACCCACCAGCGGTCCGGTGCGGAGGTCTCGCTGCATCTGACCCGCGTGGCGGACCCGAGGGCCTTCGGTCTCGTGCCCACGGACGAGCAGGGGCGGGTGACGGCCTTCCTTGAGAAGCCGCAGACCCCCGAGGAGATCGTCACCGACCAGATCAACGCGGGCGCCTACGTGTTCCGCCGCTCGGTCATCGACAGCATCCCGGCCGGTCGGCCGGTCTCGGTCGAACGGGAGACCTTCCCCGAGCTGCTGTCCTCCGGGGCGCACCTCCAGGGCATGGTGGACTCGACCTACTGGCTGGACCTGGGAACCCCCCAGGCGTTCGTACGCGGCTCAGCCGACCTCGTACTCGGCCGCGCCCCGTCCCCGGCGGTCCCAGGGCGGCACGGCGACCGGCTGGTGCTTCCCACGGCCACCGTCGCGCCGGATGCCAAGCTGACCGACGGCACGGTCGTCGGCGAGGGTGCGTCCGTCGGCGAGGGGGCGCGCGTCAGCGGCAGCACGGTCCTCGACGGGGCCGTGATCGAGCCGGGAGCGGTCATCACCGACTCGCTGATCGGCGCCCGGGCGAGGGTGGGCGCACGCTCGGTGCTGTCCGGCGCGGTCGTCGGCGACGACGCGGTGATCGGTGCCGACAACGAACTGCGCGAGGGCGTCCGGGTGTGGTGCGACGCGACGCTGCCCGCGGGGTCGATCCGCTTCTCGTCGGACCAGTAGCCTCGAAGGAAACCCGACCGCCCCCAGGACCCGCGAGGACCGACCCGTGGCTGGACGCTTCGCCCCCCGTCCCCCCGTGACCCGCACCACCACGCGCGGTGGCGAGGTGGCCGTACCGGTGCCGGGTCCGAGGGGCGCGGACCGGCCCGCCTCATCCGGCGCCCGGGAGCGGCGTTATGTGCCGCCGGGGCCGCTCGATCTCGGATTGGTGCTCGGTCCGCTGCGTCGCGGCCCCGCCGACCCCACGTTCCGCACCACACCGGACGGCTCCGTGTGGCGGGCCAGCCTCACCCCCGGGGGTCCCGGGACCCTCCGGGTGGCGGCACGCGACGGTGCCGTGGACGCCGAAGCCTGGGGCCCCGGCGCCGAGTGGCTCCTGGAGCGGCTCCCCGCCCTGCTCGGGGAGGCCGACGACCCGGACGCGTTCGAGCCCCGTCACCGCCTCGTCGTGATCACCCACCGGCGCCGCCCCGGGCTGCGGCTGACCGCCACCGGGCTCGTCATGGAGTCCCTGATCCCGTCGATCCTGGAACAGAAGGTCACCACCGACGAGGCGTACCGCGCCTGGCGACTGCTGGTTCGGAAATACGGTGAGCCCGCACCCGGACCGGCGCCCGAGCATATGACCGTGATGCCGCAGCCCCGCGGCTGGGCCGTGATCCCGTCCTGGGAGTGGCACCGTGCGGGCGTCGACGACAAGCGCGCCGCCACCATCCTGCGTGCCGTGCGGGTCGCCCGCCGCATGGAGGAGGCCGCCGCGATGGCCCCCGGGGAGGCCCAGGCGCGGCTCGAGCTCATCCCCGGCATCGGCCCCTGGACCAGCGCCGAGACCATCCAGCGCAGCAACGGCGCCCCCGACGCCGTCACCGTCGGGGACGTGCACCTGCCCGGCATCGTCGGCCACGCGCTCGCGGGCGATCGGGACGCCGACGACGCCGCGATGCTGGAGCTCCTCGAGCCGTACGCGGGCCAGCGGCACCGGGCCACCCGGCTGATCCTGCTGAGCGGACGCACTCCGGCGCGCCGGCGGCCGAAGATGCCGCGCGGCGATATCGCGTCCCTCTGATCCGCTCGTCCCGATGAGACGGCGCTCACCGCTGTACGTCCCTTGAAGACGGCGTTCACCGCACGGCCGACGCGGGGTTCACCGCACGGCGATGAACGTCTCCGTGTCCCGCCCCGGCCGCTCCCGGGGCGGCTCGGCCGCGCGTCCGACCGCCACCGCACCCATCGGGTCCCAGGTGGCGGGCAGATCGAGCACCTCGCGCACCACCTCGCGGCAGAACATCGTCGACGACACCCAGGCCGAGCCCAGACCCTCGCCCGCCAGCGCCACCAGGAAGTTCTGCACCCCGGCCCCGGCCGCGACGACGAACATCTCGCGTTCCGCCGAGTCCCGGCGCTCGTCGCCGTAGCTGTGCGAGCCGTCCATCACCAGGCAGGGCACCGCCAGATACGGCGCGCGGCGCAGGACGTCGCCGCGCTTGATCCGCTTGGCGATCGACTCCTCCGACCTGCCGTCGCGCCGCAGATCCGCGATCCAGGCGTCCCGCATCGCGTCGAGCAGCCGCACCCGTGACTCTGCGGACTCCAGCAGGACGAACCGCCAGGGAGTGGTGTGATGGGGTGCCGGGGCGGTCACGGCGGCTTCGACCGCACGCCGTACGGCGCCGGGGTCCACGGGCTCGTCCGTGAAGGCGCGAACGGTACGGCGCAGCGTGACCGCTTCCCGTACGGCCTCCGACGTGCCGAGCCGGAACATGTCGTCCGCGGCGACCCGCACCAGCGCGCGTGCACCGTCGTTCTCCTCGGCCCGTCCCGCGACCACGTGTCCGAGTCCGCGCACCACGGCCACGGGCAGTCCGGCCGCCTTGCCCTTGACCAGGTCGCCGGCCGCGGCGAGTTCGTCCGCCGTGGCGACCACCGTGGCGCTCAGCGGATTGCCGTGAGCATCGGCGCCGCCCCGCAGATCGTCGAGCACCCGTACGCCCGCGGCCCCGATGGCGACGTCGGTGAGGCCGGTACGCCAGGGCCGCCCGAAGGTGTCGGTGACGATGACGCCCACCTCGACACCGAGGGTGTCCCGCAGGCTCTCGCGGATGCGCGCGGCGGACGCGTCCGGGTCCTCGGGCAGCAGCAGCACCGTTCCGGAAGGCGTGTTGGAGGCGTCGACACCGGCCGCAGCCATGATCAGCCCCTGCCGGTTCTGCACGATGCGCAGGTTCCCGCGCCGCGCCACGACCCGTACGGTCTCCGCGTCGATGGCGGCCTCGCGGTCGTCGGCCGCGAGGATCCGTCCCTCGGCCTTGCTCACGATCTTCGAGGTGACGAGCAGCACGTCACCGTCCACCAGACCCGGCTCGGCGGCCGCGATCAGCTTGGCGATGTCATCCCCGGTCCGGACCTCGGGCAGCCCGGGCAGCGCCCACACGCGGTACGAAGGCGACGAGGGCGCGGGCGGGGACGACGGCGACGACGCGGACAGGGACGGGGAAGGCGAAGCAGGCGTCGGCGACGTCATGCGCGTACCTCGGTGGCGAGCGCCAGGGCCTCCCGCGCCATCGCCGCGGTCGCGTCGATGTCGGTCATCATCAGCGGCACGGCCTTGCAGCGGATCCCCGCCGTCTCGACCTCGGCCACGGCACCCGCGTCCACGGTGTCGACCAGCCAGCCGTCCAGCAGCCCGGAGCCGTAGTGGGTGGCCACGGCGGCGGCCGTGGACTCGACCCCGACGGCCGCGAGCACCTTGTCGGCCATCCCGCGCACGGGCGCGTCACCGACGATGGGGGAGAGGCCGACCACCGGTACACCCGCGTCCGCGATCGCCTCCCTGATACCGGGCACGGCGAGGATCGTCCCGATGCTCACCACCGGGTTGGAGGGCGGGAAGACGATCACGTCAGCCGCTCCGATCGCCTCCAGCACACCGGGGGCGGGCTTGGCCTGATCGGCCCCGACCGGCACGATCGCGTGGGCGTCGACGGAGGCCCGCAGCCTGACCCAGTACTCCTGGAAGTGGATCGCCTTGCGCTCGCCGTCCGCCTCGATGGCCACATGGGTCTCGACCCGGTCGTTGGACATCGGCAGCAGCCGCACGCCCGGCTGCCACCGCGCGCACAGCGCCTCGGTGACGGCACTGAGCGGATAGCCCGCGTTCAGCATCTGCGTACGGACGATGTGGGTGGCGAAGTCACGGTCGCCGAGCCCGAACCACTCGGGGCCGACTCCGTACGCCGCGAGTTCGCTCTTCACCTGGAAGGTCTCGTCCGCACGCCCCCAGCCCTGCTCCTCGTTGATGCCGCCGCCGAGCGTGTACATCACCGTGTCGAGGTCGGGGCAGACCTTCAGCCCGAACAGATGGATGTCGTCACCGGTGTTGCCGATGACCGTGATGTCGGCCTCGGGCGCCGCTGCCTTGAGACCACGGAGGAAACGAGCACCGCCGATACCACCGGCCAGAACCACAATGCGCATGAGGACAGTGTGTCAGTGCCGGCCGGCGTGGCGATCAGGCGGTGACGGTCGCCTGGTGGGCGGGGGAGCAGTGGGCCGTGTGCATCGGCATCTCCGTGAGCCCGGGGAAGTAGACGTGCAGGCTCACCGCCGGTTCGAGTGAGTCGTTGACCACCTCGTGCACATATCCGGGTGCGAAGACCCGCTGTGCGCCGGGCGCCAGGGTCCGGGTGGCCGTGGCCGCAGCCGTGCGTTCCGTCAACTCGCCGTCCAGGACGGTCAGTACGCCGGAGGACCGGCCGTGGTCGTGCAGCCCGCTGCCCTGGCCCGGCACCCAGGACAGCAACCAGACCTCGTACCCGGGGCCGGTGCGCAGCCGGTGGTACCAGCGGGCGGTGGCGTCGTACTGGACGAGGTGGGCCCACTGGTCGCGGTCGGCGGCGATGGAGCGGGCGAGCCCGGCGAACTCGGCCACGGTCGCGGGGTGCTCCCGTGCGGGCTGGAGGAGGTGCTGGACCTCGAGGATGTCGCCGGCGATCTGTACGTCGCTGTTGCTGTTCATGGGGTGCGGTGGTTCCTCGGCAGAGAAGAAGCGAGTCAGTGCTGGGGTGTCGCGAATCCCGCGGAGCCCGGAAAGGGGCGAGCGGGGAGGGGGAGCCGGAGCGCTGGAGGCATCAACAGCTGGAACAGCAACAGCAACAGCGGGTCAGGGCAGCGCGGCGGAACCCACTGAGGTGGGTCGCGTGAGGCGCTGCGGTCGCTGGCATGTCCTCCAAGGTGGCCAACAGGATCCAAGATGTCAACCCAATGACCGATTTGGGGGCAATGATTCACCTCATCCGGTTACTCCGCGCGGAGAAAGGTTTGCTCGCGCATGAGGCCGGAGACATGGCGCAGCAGTCGCACTCTCAAACGCCGCCGGATCTTCGTGATCAGACTGTGATCCGGATCGCTTGTATGGCTGGATTGCAACAAGATCGAACGCTTCGGCGTCCTCCTTTTCGGAGGGCCGGTGCATACCGGCTCGCCCAGGGCTCGTTGAGGAGAGAGGGGAGGGCGTTGAGGAGAGGAGAGCAGAGGGCGCGGGGTGCGCAGGGTGAGGCAGTGGTGGCTGTCTTATTTCTTATGATTTGCACACTTTCCGCATGGCCTTGGTTCCGCAGGGTGAATACGGGGCGCAATAGCAGATCTCGGCTTGACTGGCCCGGATCCACACACTTGTAATTTCACTCGTGTCGTTCGGCCGAAATCGGTACCGGCTGCTTCACGGGGACGCAAAAACAGACGAGGGGCGCACATGACCGAGCTGTTCCAGCAACTGCTGGTCGAGGACGCGGAAGAGGAACTCGGCTGGCAGGAGCGCGCCTTGTGCGCCCAGACCGACCCCGAGTCCTTCTTCCCCGAGAAGGGCGGTTCCACTCGCGAGGCCAAGAAGGTCTGCCTGGCCTGTGAAGTCCGTTCCGAATGCCTTGAGTACGCCCTGGCCAACGACGAGCGATTCGGAATCTGGGGCGGTCTGTCCGAGCGTGAGCGGCGCCGGCTGAAGAAGGCCGCTGTCTGAATCACACGCGATCCGGCGCCATCCGGAGCACGGTCCGGTGCACGCCGGCCGCACCGCAGACCTCTGCGGACCCTCCAGCGCAGCGCTCGGGGCTCCACCGCCGACTCCTACCGTTAGTGTGGGGGCCCGTCCCAGACGCTTCAGTGCCCCCTCGCGGGGTGACCCCGGCCGGAGGGCCCGTACCTCGATGTCCGCCACCCCACCCGAGCGTGTTCCCGCCACCACGCCTGAGTTCCCACGGCACGTCGTCACCGCCGTCCTCGTCTCGCACGACGGTGCTCGCTGGCTGCCGGACGCGCTCACCGGACTGCTCGGCCAGGAACGCCCCGTACAGAACGTCGTCGCGGCCGACACCGGCAGTGGCGACGACTCCGCGCGGCTGCTCACCGAAGCGCTCGGCGCCGGCCGGGTGCTGAACCTCGCGCGCCGCTCGGGCTTCGGCGCGGCAGTGGAGGAGGCCGTCCGCACGGCCGGCGTGCTCACTCCGGACGATCTGCCCTACCTGAAGCGGCCCAGCGGCTGGGACCCGGTCAGCAGGACCTGGCGCGACGACGCATACGACATGCCGGAACTGCCGCACGGCGAACCGGTCCAGTGGCTCTGGCTGCTCCACGACGACTGCGCCCCCGCCCCCGACGCCCTCGCCGAACTGCTGCGCGTCGCCGACTCCGACGCCTACGCGGCGATCATCGGCCCCAAGCTGCGCGGCTGGTACGACCGCAAGCAACTGCTCGAAGCCGGAGTCTCGATCGCCAACAGCGGCCGGCGCTGGACCGGGCTCGACCGCCGCGAGCAGGACCAGGGCCAGCACGACCAGGTGCGCACCGTGCTCTCCGTCTCCTCCGCCGGCATGCTCATCCGCCGGGACGTCTGGGAGGAGCTCGGCGGCTTCGACCGCCGACTGCCCCTCATGCGCGACGACGTCGACCTGTGCTGGCGCGCCCATGCCGCGGGCCATCGGGTCCTGGTCGCCCCCGGGGCCGTCCTGCGCCATGCGGAAGCCGCCGCGCGCGAGCGCCGGACCGTCGACTGTGCCGGCCGGTCCTTCTCGAGGCAGTCGAAGGACGGCCGCTCCTCGGACTCCTCGAGCCCCTCGATCCCCTTCGCGCGCCAAGGCGCCTCCCCCCACCGCGTCGACAAGGCCGGCGCCGTCTACACCCTGCTCGCCAACGCCCGGGGCCGCGCCCTCCCCTTCGTGCTGATCCGGCTCATCGTCGGCACCCTCATGCGCACCCTCGCCTATCTCGTCGGCAAGGCCCCCGGCCAGGCCGTCGACGAGGTGATGGGCCTCCTCGGCACCCTGCTCCGCCCCGGGCGGATCTTCGCCGCCCGGCGCAGGCGCCGAAAGCCCGCGGTCCACCCTGCTGACCTCAGGCCGCTGTTCCCGCCGCCCGGTGCCACCATCCGCGCCACCGCCGAACAGATCGCGAGCAGCCTTGGCGCGGGCCGCGCCTCCGACTCCTCGGCGTCTTCGGGATCACGGCACGGCGTCGTGGAGTCAGGCCCCGGTGGCGACGACGCCGACTTCCTGGAGATCGAGCAGTTCGCCCGGCTCAAGCGGATCGCGCGGAAACCGGGACCGGTGCTCTTCGCGCTGCTGCTGCTCGTCTCGCTCGTCGCCTGCCGCGGACTCCTCACCAGCGGGGCACTCGCGGGCGGCGCGCTGCTCCCCGCCCCGGAGACGGTGCCGGAGCTCTGGGGACGCTACGCCGACGCATGGCACCCGCTCGGCACGGGGGGCACCCAGACGGCACCCCCGTACCTGGCGATCCTTTCCATGCTGTCCGGGCTGCTGTTCGGCTCCACCGGCCTCGCACTCACCCTGCTGCTGGTCTGCTCGGTGCCGCTCGCCGGAGTGACGGCCTACTTCGCCTCCCGGCCGCTCGTCGAGTCGCGGCTGCTGCGCGCCTGGGCCGCCGTCGCCTACGCCTTCCTGCCCGCAGCGACCGGCGCGCTGGCCACCGGCCGGCTCGGCACCGCCGTGCTCGTGGTGGTCCTGCCGCTGATCGCCCGTGCGGCGCTCGCGGCATACGGATTCGGCGGCGCCGGTCATGGCGGCGGTGCAGATCACGGCCCCGGCAGCTGGCGTGCCACCTGGGCCTACGCACTGCTGCTGACCCTCGCGATGGCCTTCACCCCGATCGTCTGGCCCGTCGCCCTCGTGCTCGGCATCGCCGCCCTCGTACTGCGACGGGCCAGCCCCACTGCGTACGCCCTGCGCACCCTCGCCGCCGTCGGTACCCCGCTGCTGGTTCTCGCCCCCTGGTCGCTGTCCCTGCTGACCGGTCCCTCCGGCTTCTTCCGCGAGGCGGGCCTGGACATCGGGCCCGGCTCGGCCGGAGCACTCGATCTGCTCGGCATCAGCCCGGGCGGCCCGAAGACCCTCGGCGGCCTGGTGCTGATCGGCATCGTCCTCGCCGCGCTGGCCGCCCTGCTCCGCGAAGAGCGGCGGCACGCCATCCGCACCGCCTGGGCCATCGCCCTCGTCGGCCTGGTCTTCGCCGCGTTCGCCAACGGCTCCGGCTGGGCGGGACCGGCGACCCTCCTCTACGGCATCGCCCTGCTCGCCGCCGCCGTGATGGGCGCCGAAGGCGTACGCGAACGGGTCACCGCCCAGTCCTTCGGCTGGCGCCAGCCCGCCGCCGCCCTGATCGCCCTCGCCGCGGGCGTGGCCCCTCTGCTCGCCGCCGCCAACTGGATGGTCAGCGGGGCCGCAGGGCCGCTGGAGCGGCGCGATCCGGTGCAGGTGCCCGCGTTCGTCGCCGAGGAGAGCGACACACGCGACCAGTCGCGCACCCTCGTGCTCGGCGGCAGCGCGTCCGACAAGGTGTCCTACAGCCTGGTCCGCGGCTCGGGCGCGCGGCTCGGCGACGCGGAGCTGACCGAGGCAGGCGGGAGCGACGCCAGGCTCGACAAGATCGTCGCCCGGCTTGTCGCCGGATCCGGTGCCGACCAGACCAGTCAGCTCAGCGGATTCGCGATCCGGTACGTGCTCGTACGGGACGGTGCGCCGCGTCAGTTCAGCCGCGTCCTGGACTCCACCCCCGGTCTGTACCGCCTCAGCCAGCTCGACGGGAGTGCGCTGTGGCGGGTGGACCGCCAGATCGCCCGCGCCGTCATCGTGAGCGGCGCCGCGGAGCAGACAGAGCCCGTCCCCGTGGCCGCCGGGCCTGTCGAGGCCCACACCGAGATCCCCAAGGGCGCTTCGGGCCGGGTGCTGCGTATCGCGGACCGCGCCGACGAGGGCTGGCAGGCCACCCTCGACGGCCGCGCTCTGCCGAGGACGACGGTCGACGGCTGGGCCCAGGGCTTCGAACTCCCCGCCGACGGCGGCCGTCTTGACCTCGTGTACGAGGAGCCCGCCGCGCACACCGCCTGGATCTGGACCCAGGGCGCGCTCGCCCTCGTGCTGGTGGTGCTCGCCCTGCCGGGCAGGCGGCGCGAGATCGATGACGACCTGCCGGAGGAAGAGGTCGCGGTGCCCGCCCAGCCCGTCGAGGGCGAGGGACGCCGGGCACGCAGGCTGCGGGCGCAGGCAGCGGCGGAAGCCGAGGCCGCGGAGGCGACGGAGGCCGAGGTCGAGCCCTCTGCGGCGGTGCCGCAGCAGCGGCAGGACGACGACGGGAGCGGCGGCACGGACGGCGGCTCGCCGTACCCGTACGACGAGCAGACGTACGGATACACCGACCCGCACAGCTACGCCGGCGGACACCAGCAGCCGACCCACCCGTACGACCCGTACGCGCCCGCGCACCAGGACGCGTACCCGCACGACCCGTACGGGCAGGGGTACGCACCGGACCAGCAGTACGGACAGCCCCAGCACGACCCGTACCGGAACGCGCCGTACGACCCCTACGGCTATGAGACCGAGCAGCGTCCCGACGGGAGCAGCAACCAGTGAACCGCACGACCCTCTCCCTCTGCGCGGCCGTCACCGCTCTCGCCGCCGCCACCGGGCTGGCCGCGCTCACCGCACCCGACAGCGGCGGTTCGGCGGTGGCCGCGGCGCGGACCGCCGCCCGGCTGCCGGTCGAGCGCTCAAGCCTGCTCTGCCCGGCGCCGAGCACCTCGGACATCGCGGAGACGGCGTACACGTCGTTCACCCCGGCCGGCGCCGCGGCCGACACGGACGCGCAGTCCACGGCAGCGCTGAAGCCCTCCGTGTCGACGCTGAAGGACGCCAAGCAGGACACCACGCAGGCGGGTGGCAAGAAGGCGGACGCCAAGAAGGGCGCGAAGCAGCCCACCTCCGGCAAGACCGACAAGCCCGTCCTCGCTCTCAAGGACCCCGGCAAGCCGGTCGGCGCCAAGGAGTCCGGCAGCGACTCACCGGCCCTGGTCGGCACCGCGACCGGGCGCCTCGCCCCGGGCTGGACCACCCAGCAGACCACCACGGTCCCCGCAGGCAGCGGACGCGGAGTGCTCGGCCTGAGCTGCACCGCGCCCGACACCGACTTCTGGTTCCCCGGTGCCAGCCTTGCCAAGGACCGGCAGGACTATGTGCACCTCACCAACCCGGATGACACCGCGGCCGTCGCCGACATCGAGCTCTACGGCAAGGACGGCGCACTCAAGTCCCAGCTCACCGACGGCATCCCGGTGCCGGCCGGGGCCAGTGTCCCCGTGCTGCTGCCGACCCTGACGGCCGACAAGGCGGAGGACGTGACCGTACACGTCACCACCAGGACCGGACGCGTCGGCGCCGTGGTGCGGGGTTCGGGTGACGAGACGGGCAGCGACTGGATGCCCGCATCAGCCGACCCGTCCAGCACGCTGGTGCTCCCCGGAATCCCCAAGGACGCCACCTCCGTACGCCTCGTGGCCTTCGCGCCGGGCGACGCCGACGCCGACCTGAGACTGCGTCTTGCGACCTCGTCCGGCACGATCACCCCGGCCGGTGCCGAGAGCCTGCGGGTGAAGTCGGGCATGACCGCGTCCCTCGATCTGAAGGACGTCACCAAGGGAGAGCCCGCTTCGCTGCTGCTCAGCCCTTCGGACAACGGCAAGGCGACCCCCGTGGTCGCCGCGCTCCAGGTCACGCGCGGCAAGGGCGCCAAGCAGGAGATCGCCTTCATCCCGGCGACGGCACCCGTGACGGGGCGCGCCACGGCGGCCGACAACCGCGCGAAGGGCTCGGTGCTGTCGCTGACGGCGCCGACCGCCACCGCCAAGGTCAAGGTCACGGCCTCGGCCGGTACCGCGGGGGGCCAGCAGGCCGTCCAGACCTACACGGTGAAGGCCGGTACGACGCTCGCGGTCACCCCACCGGCGCCGGCGGGGCTCAAGGGCGGGTACGCCCTGACCGTCGAACCCCAGTCGGGCGGCCCGGTCCACGCGGCGCGCACCCTGATGCTGCCGCAGGGCGGGATCGAGATGTTCACGATCCAGACCCTTCCCGACGACCGTGGCACCGTGCAGGTCCCGGCGGCGGAGCAGGACCTCTCCGTCCTGGACGACTGAGCACAGGCCCCTGTCCGGACCCGGGAAGGCCGCCCGGGCAGGGCCCCGACGACTGGGCGTCACTCCTGGCCGTAGCGGGGGTCGACGGACTCGGGCGAGAGCCCCAGCAGGTCCGCGACCTGTTCCACGACGACCTCGTGGACCAGCAGCGCGCGCTCGTCGCGGTTCTTCGTACGGATCTCGACGGGGCGCCGGTAGACGATGATCCGGGCGGGCTGCCCCTTGCCGGCCGGTAGGGAGCTGCCGAGCGGCACGGTCTCGTCGGGTGACTCAGGCACCTGCAGGACCAGGAACTCCACATCGCTGAGCTGAGGCCAGCGGCGCTCCAGCCGTTCGACCGAATCCCGCACGAGATCGCGGAAGGTCTCCGACCTGCTCGCGGAGAGCGGCACCTGCGGTGGCGCGACAGGCCCGCGCATACCGCGGCCGTGGCGGTCACGGCGGCGTGGCCGCGGCTCCCTGGGCTCGGTCGGGCGGGGCGGTACGGGACTGTCCATCACTGACGCAGGGTAGCTCTCCGAGTGCCCGGGCACCGGGCCGTCGGTCCGGCGTGCGGCATGTTGCTTCCACCGGGGGGCGGGTCGTCTGACGGGTCGCCCGATGTGTCGGTTGAGGCGCTGATTTCGGGTGTCGCTTATTGAGCATTCCGGCCAAGCTTGGGCTCGATTCCATGCCTCCCCGCGACCGTGCACCCCGCCGTGATTGACGCGAAATGTATGGAACGGTGACCGGATCGCATGGGGCACTCGCGTGGTCGCGCTCGCTCCCCCGCAGGTCAGAATGGCCGCTCTGAAGGCGTCTGTGCCGGTTGTCACAGCACGACACGGTGGAGTGACCAGGTGGAGAGTCGTCGCGGCCCGCTCAAGAGTGCGGTACCGTCCAACGTCGTGAGCCCTGTACGTCGCTGTTCGCGCACTGCGTGCGGCCGCCCTGCCGTCGCGACACTGACGTACGTCTATGCCGACTCGACCGCGGTCCTCGGCCCGCTCGCCACCTACGCCGAGCCCCACTGTTACGACCTGTGCGCCGAGCACAGCGAACGCCTCACCGCGCCCCGCGGCTGGGAGGTCGTACGCCTCTCCGACGGATCGGCCCCGGCCCGGCCCAGTGGCGACGATCTCGAAGCCCTGGCCAACGCGGTCCGTGAGGCGGCCCGCCCTCAGGAGCGCGCCGCGCAGGCGGGCGGAGGCGGTGGCGTACGCCGCGATCCCGTGGAGGTCGGGCGGCGGGGGCATCTGCGGGTGCTTCGGTCACCGGACTCCTGAGCCGGACCTCTCCGAGACCGGCTCCCGGGCCCGACTTCCTCAGCCCGACTCCCGGGATCAGAGCCCGTCCGATGACCGCGGGTCGACTGTGCGCCTCCTTCGGCTTCCTTGGCACCATCTGTGTGTTCCGCTGCGTACCCCCCTTCTACGGGTAGTTTGAGGTGACCGCAGAGACTTCAGGAAGGTTGGGCCGTGGCTGCTTCTGCTGCTGCTGATCTGTCGCAGATCGTGAAGGCGTACGACGTCCGCGGGGTGGTGCCCGATCAGTGGGACGAGTCGCTGGCCGAACTGTTCGGCGCCGCGTTCGTACAGGTGACAGGGGCGGACGCGATCGTCGTGGGCCATGACATGCGCCCGTCGTCGCCCGGCCTCTCCGGCGCCTTCGCGCGGGGGGCGTCGAACCGTGGCGCCGATGTGACGCTGATCGGCCTGTGCTCGACCGATCAGCTGTACTTCGCGTCCGGCCACTTCGGGCTCCCGGGCGCCATGTTCACGGCGTCGCACAACCCCGCGCAGTACAACGGCATCAAGATGTGCCGGGCCGGCGCGGCGCCGGTGGGACAGGACACGGGTCTGTCCGAGATCCGCGCCCTCGTCGAGGGCTGGATCGCCGACGGAGCCCCGGCCGCCGCCGCGACGCCCGGCACGATCAGCGAGCGTGACACGCTCGAGGACTACGCGGCGTACCTCCTCTCCCTGGTGGACCTGTCCGCGATCCGCCCGCTGAAGGTCGTCGTGGACGCGGGCAACGGCATGGGCGGCCACACGGTTCCGACCGTGTTCGCCGCGCTGCCGGTCGACCTCGTGCCGATGTACTTCGAGCTCGACGGCACGTTCCCCAACCACGAGGCCAACCCGCTGGACCCGAAGAACATCGTGGACCTCCAGGACCGGGTGCGCGCCGTGGGTGCCGACATCGGCCTCGCCTTCGACGGCGACGCCGACCGCTGCTTCGTCGTCGACGAGCGGGGCGAGCCCGTGTCGCCGTCGGCGATCACCGCGCTGGTCGCCGCCCGCGAGCTCGACAAGCACCCCGGTGGCACCGTGATCCACAACCTGATCACGTCGTGGTCGGTGCCGGAGGTCGTCCGTGAGCACGGCGGCTCGCCCGTCCGCACCCGGGTCGGGCACTCCTTCATCAAGGAGGAGATGGCCCGCAGCGGCGCGATCTTCGGCGGTGAGCACTCCGCGCACTACTACTTCCGCGACTTCTGGAACGCCGACACGGGCATGCTCGCCGCCCTCCACGTCCTCGCCGCGCTCGGCAACCAGGACGGCCCCCTGTCCTCCCTGGTGGCCAGGTTCGACCGCTACCGCGGCTCCGGCGAGATCAACTCCACGGTCGCCGACCAGGCCGCCCGCACCGCCCTGGTGCGCGAGGCGTTCGCCGGCCGGGAAGGCGTCACCGTCGACACGCTCGACGGCCTCACGGTCTCGACCGGCGACTGGTGGTTCAACCTCCGCCCCTCGAACACCGAGCCGCTGCTGCGGCTGAACGTCGAGGCCCGCGACGAGTCGACGATGGCGGCGGTACGCGACGAGGTGCTGGGACTGGTACGCGGGTCCTGACCCAGCCGTACCCGGGCCCTGACGGTTTGTGTGAGCGCCGCCGCCCGGCGGATGCGGTGATCCGCGTCCGC
>NZ_JBHWIW010000073.1:0-21955 GCF_042731955.1 Streptomyces sp. NPDC059828
GTACCCGGCTGCGTCGGCTGACGCCGCCGCACTCCTGACCGGATCCCCCCACCCCCGGCGGGGGGGGGGGGCGGCCGGCCCCCCCCCCCCACCACGGCCCTACGGCTCAGCGCAGGTAGCCCCGCTTGGCCTGCATGGCCGCGCGGCCTTCCGCACCTTTCATCTTCCAGTCGCGCCGGATCTCGGCCCGCAGCCGGGCGTCGGTCTTGGCGATGATGCGCTGGTTCTCCCGCATGAGCTTGCGGTAGCTCTCCAGACGGCGCTGCGGGAGCCGCCCGTCCTCGATCGCGGCGTGCACGGCACAACCCGGCTCCGCCTCATGGGCGCAGTCCTGGAAGCGGCAGTCCTCGGCCAGGTCCTCGATCTCGGAGAAGGTCTGGCCGACACCCGCACCCGCGTCCCAGAGACCGACCCCCCTCAGCCCGGGTGTATCGATGAGCACACCGCCGCCGGGCAGGACGAGGAGGTTGCGGGTGGTCGTGGTGTGACGGCCCTTGCCGTCCACGTCGCGGGCCGCCTGCACCGTCATGACGTCCTCGCCGATGAGCATGTTCGCCAGGGTGGACTTGCCCGCGCCCGAGACACCGAGCAGCACGCTCGTACCGCTGGCGACGACGGCCGAGAGCACGTCCATGCCCTCGCCGGTCAGCGCACTGACGGCCACTACCGTCACGCCCGGCGCGGTGGTCTCGACGTCGGCCACGAGGTACGACCGTGTGGTCTCGTCCGGGACCAGGTCCGCCTTGGTCAGGACGACGATCGGCTGGGCGCCGCTCTCCCAGGCCAGGGAGAGAAAGCGCTCGATCCGCCCGAGATCGAGCTCGACCGCGAGCGACACGGCGATGATCGCGTGGTCGACGTTGGCTGCGAGGATCTGGCCCTCGGAGCGCTGGGAGGACGTGGAGCGCACGAGCGACGTACGCCGCGTCAGATAGGCGCGCACGTATCGCGGCATACCGTCCGCGTCCACCGCGGCCCAGTCGCCGGTGCAGATCACCCGCAGCGGGTCGTGCGGGGTCACGAAGGAGGTGTCGGCCCGGACGACTCCGTCCGCGGTGACGACATCGCACTGCCCGCGGTCGACCCGTACGACCCGGCCGGGCACCAGGCCCTGTGCGAGATGCGGAGCGAACTCCGCGGCCCAGGCGTCGTCCCAGCCGAACGGGGCGAGGGGGTGAGACGAAGCCGAAGGAGCCGAAAAAGAGGAGAGATTCAAGGGGAACCCTTCAAAGGGCGGCCCCGGCTCGGCGCAGGTCTGCGCTGTGGGAGAGGTCAGCCGGAGGCCACGGAGGTGGAGTGGATGCTCTTCTGGTTGCGGGCAACGCCCACCACGGAGACAGCCATCGGTCACACCTCCCGTTCCTCGGTCAGCCAACGGCGGTGACTCAGCAGCCACCACCTGAACTGGCGCTCAGCCTAGACCGGCCCCTACGTGAATGCCACCGATTTAGAAGGCCGTTCCGGGGCACTGGGTTCGCCCGGTGCTTCGGGGGAGCAGGCCGCTCGCAGGCACCGGACCCATGGCACCCTCTACCCTGCCGTCACCCCGTGAGGACGGAACACACCCGGACAGGCCGCTTGACCGGTTTGCCACTATATGTATGTTTATATGTTTCCTCTCCCGCCCTGCGAGTCGGCCTGTGACGATGCGTCACCTTGGAGGAAGAGGAAGCCTGCGCGATGCCCGAATCACCTGCCGCGGCGCAACCGCCCCGCCTGAACGCATCGGTTGCCAAGCGGCGCTCAAAGCTGGCGGCGGTGGCGCTGGCCGGCCTCACCACCGTGACCGGCGGCTCCACGCTGCTCATGGGACAGCCCGCCTCCGCCGCCCCGGCCGATGCCGGGACACCACAGCAGATCCCCGTCTCCCTGACCGGTCAGGGAGTCCGCTACGAGAAGAGCAGCCACCGAGCGGCCGGGCACGTGGGCAGTCCCGGCCGGAACAGCGGTAGCGGTAGCGATGAGGACTACCGCGAAGAGGTCCCCTGCGATCCGGACGCCCTGATCGAGGCGGTCACCGAGGCGAACAACAACGGCGGCGGAAAACTCAGCCTGGCGGAGAAGTGCACCTACACTCTCCCCGCCGACCAGGGCGGCAGCGGTCTGCCCCAGATCTTCCAGCCCGTCATCATCAACGGCAACGGGGCCACCATCACCCGCGCCGCCAACGCCGACGAATTCCGCATCTTCCACGTCGGGGCGGGCGGTAACCTCAAGCTCCGCGACCTGACCCTCACCCGCGGCAAAGTCGAAAGCGGCGACGGCGGCGCCATCAACGTCGACCCAGCCGGCCGACTCACCACCTCCCATGTCACCCTCACCGACAACATCGCCGCCAATGGCGGAGCCGTCGGCAACCAGGGGATCGCCGACCTGCGCGCCAGCGACCTCGGCAAGAACTACGCGGGAGGAGGCGGTGGCGCCGTCTTCAACGCGAACGGCAGGCTGACCGTCACCGCGTCCAGGCTGAATCGGAACGCGTCGGGCTCAGGAGGCGGACTCAACTCCGCCGGAGGGTCCGTGACGATCAGCAAGAGCCTGATCGAGCACAACACCGGATCGAACGGCGGCGGCATCCTCTCCGGCTCCACACTGCTGGACATCGACAAGAGCACCATCCAGCACAACCCCGCCACCGGCATCGGCGGTGGCCTGGCCATCGTCAACGGTCCCGCGTATCTCTGGCGGAGCTCCGTCAGCGAGAACACCGCCAACCAGGCCGGTGGCATTCAGGGCCAGGGCCAGCTGGCGATCGCAGACAGCAGGGTCACCGGAAACTCCGCCAATCTCGGCGGCGGCACCGTGGTGATCGTCGGCGACATGACCGTCCGTCGCAGCCAGATCAACGAGAACCAGGCACTCACCGGCTTCGGCGGCGGCGTCCTCAATGCCCCAGGCAGCAGCCTGGCGCTCACCGATGTCGAGGTGACCCGCAACATCGCCAACGCACCCGCGGGCGGCATCCACAGCTCCGGCACCGTCACCACCAACGGCCGGGTCCGCATCACCGACAACGCACCGACCAACTGCGCACCCACCTCGGTGCCCAACTGCTTCGGCTGACCGTCCACCCCCGGCAGAGCCGCCTGGATGCGGGCTCTGCCGGGGGTGCGGGCTTCAGATGGTGACGGAGAACGTCAGTCCTTCGGTGCCCTCGGCAGCGGACTTCCGGTCCAGGTGTGCGATGCGCCCTGCCGCACGGAGGTCGTGGGCGATCAACGGCAGCGGGCGATGGCGTCGGTCTGGGGGGCGGTGCTCTCCGCTGCGGCCACGCGGCATGAGGACCGGCTGCGGTGGCGAGGGCTCTGAATGTGTTGAAAGGTGTGAGGGAGTGGATACCCGTGCCGGGGTGCCCGGAGTGAGGTGAGCGGCCTTGGCGACCACACCGCGTGGGCTTCAGGGCACGCCCTGCTGGGTGAGCCTGCGGACCCAGGACATCGCGGCCGCACAGGCGTTCTACGGCTCGGTGCTCGGCTGGGAGTTCAAGCCCGGTGTGCAGGGGCAGGGGGAGTACTCCGTCGCTCTGGCGAACGGACTCCCGGTGGCCGGCCTGGTGGAGTCGACACGGACCATGGGCGTGAAGCTGCCGACGGTCTGGACGGCCCACTTCGCCGCGGACAGCGCGGATACCGTGGCCTCGCGTATCAGGGAGCGGGGCGGCACGGTCGCGGTGGGGCCGATCGCCTTCGGCAGGGGGCGCAGCATCTGGGCGGCCGACCCGGGCGATGCCCTGTTCTGCGTCTGGGAGGGGCATGTCGACACGGGCTGGCACGCGGGGCGCCGGACGAACGCCGTGGCCTGGCTGGAGCTGCGTACCAGGGACCCGTTCGCCGCCGCTCTGTTCTACGGCGGGGTGTTCGAATGGGACTCGTGGGCCCCCGACCGCATCGATGTGCGGTACGAGCACGACCGGGTGATGCTGCGCGCTGACGGCCAGACGGTGGCCGGAATCTACGGGAGCGGGGCGACACAGGCGCAGGACCCGACGGTGCGCCCGCAGTGGCATGTGCACTTCTGCCGCTCCGATGTGGACGCCGTGGTCGAGCGGGCGCGGGCCGCGGGCGGCACCGTGGTCTCCGCGCCCGAGGACACGCCGCTCGGGCGGACGGCGACGCTGCGGGACCCCGAGGGCGGACTGTTCCACCTCACATCCGGGGAACAGCAGCCGTCGGAGTGAGGCCCGGGGCTCCTACCGGTCCCGCTGCCGCGCATCGCGTTCCAGCAGGTCGACCAGCGTGGGCACATGGCTGCCCTCGATGTTCTTCACCGAGGTGACCAGCGTGACCGGCCCGCCGCCGGCCAACTCCAGCAGTCGGTCCAGGGCCTCGGCCGCCGCTCCCTCGTCGAGCTCCTGCCGATAGCGGGAGTCGAACTCCGGATAGCGGGACGCGTCCTTGTGGTACCAGGTGCGCAACTCGTTGGACGGAGCGACCTCCTTGAGCCATTCGTCGACGGCGGCCCGCTCCTTGGACACACCTCTGGGCCAGAGCCGGTCGACCAGGACGCGGATGCCGTCGTCCGGCTCCGGAGCGTCGTAGACCCTGCGCACGGTGATCTCGTCCATCCCGCCAGCCTGATGCGGCCGACGCCTGTGTGCAAGCTCGGCACACTCCCCCATCTCGTCGCCTTGACGATAATCAGGAATCCCAATATCGTCATCTCGACGATAAACGAACGACCGCGAGGGGTCCCGCTCATGGCCGACATCACCCGGCGTCTCGGCTGGCGCCATCTGCGCTGCGCGCCCACTGCTCACGTACGCCACCACAGCAGCGGCAAACTGGCCCACGACGGGCCCGGACTCAGCTTCTGGTACCGCGCGCTGACCGCCGCGCTCTCCGAGATCCCGGTGGACGACCGCGAGTTGGCCATGACGTTCCACGCCAGGACTTCGGACTTCCAGGATGTCGCGGTGCAGTCCACGGTCACCTACCGGATCAGCGACCCGGCCACCGCCGCCACCCGGCTGGACTTCTCCATCGACCCGGACACCGGCGCCTGGCGGGGCGCCCCGCTGGAGCAGATCGCCACCCTGCTCACCGAGACCGCGCAGCAGCACGCACTGGACATACTCGCCCGCACCCCGCTCTCGGCCGCCCTCGCCGACGGCGTCACGGCCGTACGCGAGCGGATCTCGCAAGGGCTCGGCACGGAGCCGCGGCTGGCCGCGACCGGACTTGAGGTCGTCGCCGTACGGGTGATCGCGCTGCGCCCCGAACCCGAGGTGGAGCGGGCCCTGCGCACCCCGGCACGTGAGCAGATCCAGCAGGAGGCCGACCGCGCCACCTACGAACGACGAGCCGTCGCCGTGGAACGTGAACGGGCCATCGCGGAGAACGAACTCGCCAGCAAGATCGAGCTGGCCCGCAGGGAAGAGCAGCTGGTGGAACAGAAGGGCGCCAACGCCCGGCGCGAGGCCGAGGAGAACGCTGCCGCCGACGCCGTACGCGCCGCGGCGGAAGCGGCCCGCCGGGTGCGGCTGGCGCAGGCCGAGGCGACGGCGGCCCGCGAGACGGGCGAGGCGCGTGCGGCGGCGCAGGCGGCATGGCTGCGGGTGCACTCCGAGACCGGGCCCGAGACCCTGCGGGCGCTTGCCGTCACCCGTCTCGCCGAGAACCTGCCCCGCGTGGACAGCATCACCCTCTCGCCCGATGTCCTCACCGGTCTGCTCGCCAGGCTCGGCGGCAGCGGTCAGGGCGGTCAGGGCACGGTGGAGCGGTGAGTCTCGCCCCGCGCGCGGTGCTGGTGTACCGCACCACCGAGTACGAGGAACTGCTCGCCCGGCACGGCACCCACGGCCAGGCGGAGTTCTTCCTGTCCTCGCGCGGCCGGAGCGTCGCGGAGGTCTTCGAACGGCACCAGCGCACCGGCCGCGCCCTGCGCGATGTCGCGGCCGCCGTGCCGCTGCGCTGGCGTCAGACCCGGGTGGAGCGGGCTGACCTGGACCGCTTTCTGTTCGCGCCGCAGGACGTGGTGGTCGTGGTCGGCCAGGATGGCCTGGTCGCCAACACCGCGAAGTACCTCGCGGGCCAGCCCGTCGTGGGCATCGACACCGACCCCGGACGCAATCCGGGTGTCCTCGTACGGCACCGGCCCGGCGATGCCGGGCGCCTGCTGCGGGCCGCCGCGTCCCAGGGCGGCGGCACCACGGACGAGCTGACGATGGTGGAGGCCGTCGCCGACGACACCCAGCGCATCGTCGCGCTCAACGAGATCTATCTCGGCCGGCCCGGGCACCAGACCTCCCGCTACCACCTCGGGCTCCGGGACGGGGCGGAGGCCCAGGCCTCCTCCGGGGTGCTGGTCGGCACCGGCACGGGCGCCACCGGCTGGCTGCGCTCACTGTGGCTGGAGCGGGGCGGCAGCAGCCCGCTGCCCGGGCCGTCCGAGCGCCGGCTGGTCTGGTACGTACGGGAGGCCTGGCCCTCGCCCGCCACGGGGACGTCCCTGGTGGAGGGCACTCTCGCCGCCGCGGAAAGGCTGGCACTCACCGTGGAGTCCGACCGGCTGGTCGCCTTCGGCGACGGGATGGAGTCCGACGCCATCGAGCTGACCTGGGGTCAGACGGTACGGCTCGGGGTGTCGGACACCTCGCTCCGGCTGCTTGTCTGACCCACCGCGTCGCCTCGGTCAGCGGCTGCCGGGGTCGAAGGCCGTCACCGTCCGGTCCCGCACCCGCCAGGAGCCGCAGGGGTGCAGACCGCCGCCCCAGGTGCGGTCCCAGTGCGCCCGGCAGGAAAGGTGGCCGCGTGCGCCGGTGCCGGCCGTGCCGCGATGGCCCGCCACCAGGGTGAGCACCGCCATCAGGGCCGCGAGCTCGGTCTCGTCGGGGGTTCCGTGCACGATCCGTATGTCCACATCTCCGGACGCCGCATCGGCGTCCTGGGCGGCGGTCACGTCATCGTGCAGCCCCTCGGTCACTTCACCGTTCATCTCGCCCTTCAACCCGCCGTTCATCTCGCCGTTCATGGCTGCCTCACCAGCTCACCGGAAGGCTCTCGGGTCCCCGGATCAGCCCGCCCTTCTGCCAGGTCATCTGCTCGGGCGGCACCGCGAGGGCGAGCCGCGGGTAACGCTCCATCAGCGTGCCGATCACGATCTCGGACTCCATCCGGGCCAGCATCGCCCCGACGCAGTGGTGCGGCCCGTATCCGAAGGACAGATGGGCGCTGGGTCCCCGGTCGATGTCGAGCGCGTCCGGGGCGCCGAAGGCCGCCGGGTCGCGGTTCGCGGCGAGGTACGACGAGTAGACCGCCTCGCCGCGCCGGATCCGTACGCCGCCGATCTCCAGATCCTCGGTCGCGATGCGGGGGATGCCGACGCCGTTGCGGTGCGGGATCCAGCGCAGCAGCTCGTCGACGGCCTGCGGGAGCAGCCCCGGGGCGGCGCGCAGCCTGGCGAGCTGCTCCGGATGGGTGAGCAGCGCGTACACCATGTTCGCGCTGTTGTTGCGTACCGCGTGGGCACCGCTCACCAGGATGGCCGTGGCCAGCGAGACCGCCTCGTCGACGGTGATCTCACCGCCGTCCACCGCGGAGGCGAGGACTCCGGCCAGATCGCCGGCAGGCTCGGCACCGCGTCGCTCGATGAGGCCGACGACCACATCACGCACCGTGCGCTGGGCCTCCTTGCTGCGGGCGGGGGCCGGCCTCGGGGTCATGATGACGTCCGCCCAGGAGGTCATCTGGGCCCGCTCCTCCTCCGGTACCCCGAGCAGATCGCAGACGACCGAAAGCGGGAAGGGGCCGTGCAGATGCGCCATCAGGTCCGCGGGGGGCCCGTGCCGTTCCATCTCGTCGAGCAGACGGTCGGCGGTCCGCTGGGCCACGGGCCGCAGCCGCTGCATGCTCCTGCCGGTGAAGGCGCGTGCGACGACCCTGCGCAGGGTGGTCAGTCTGGGCGGATCGGCGTAGTTGAGTGCCGCGTGCTTGGCCGCGATCGCGTGCGGCGAACCGCTGGTGACCTCGTGGTCCACCAGGGCGGTCCGGCTCAGCCGGGGGTCCGATGACGCCTGCTTCACGTCCTCGTAGCGGGTGGTGAGCCAGGCGGCGCCCGCCCCGAACGGCAGCCGGATACGGGCGACCGGCTCGTCCCGGAGCAGCCCGGTGAGGAACGGGTCGAATTCCAGGGCCCGGAAGTCCTCCAGGGTCCATTCATGGACCGTCTCCTCCTGCCGCGCCCCCGCGGCGGTGAGGGGACAGCCTTCGGAGCCGGTCATGGCTCCGGCCACCGTCTGCGGTTGTGGCGTCATGGAGTTCATCTCCCAGTTTGTGAACGCGCGCGCAAAGCGGTCCACATGCAGTGAGCCGAAAGCGCCCCCGCCAGGACCCCATCCCTTCCCGATTGCACGCACATCGGCCCGGACACGCCCCCGGATCACCCGTTCAGCGCAACTGGCGGGGGATTCCCCGGCGCGCGCGACGGCATCTCGTCGCTGATCCTTTTGGAGGAAAGGTGAGAGAAGGGCAGCACATCATGGCCACTCTGTGTAAACCCGCGGTGTCCGTGCCCGAGCACGTGATCACCATGGAGCAGACCCTTGATCTGGCGCGGTCCGTTCACGCGGACCACCCGGAACTCCCGCTGGCGCTACGCCTGATCCAGAACACGGGGGTGGAGAAACGTCATCTGCTGCGGCCGATCGAGGAAACGTTGCGGCATCCCGGCTTCGAGGAACGCAACGCGTACTACGAGTCCGAGGCCAAGGCGCGGGTGCCGGCCGTCATACGGCAGGCACTGACGGACGCCGAACTCCACGCGTCGGACATAGACGTGATCATCTTCGTGTCGTGCACCGGCTTCATGATGCCGTCGCTCACCGCGTGGCTGATCAACACGATGGACTTCCGCACAGATGTGCGACAAGTTCCCATAGCACAGCTCGGTTGCGCCGCCGGCGGTGCCGCGATCAACCGGGCCCACGACTTCTGCACCGCCTACCCTGAGGCCAACGCCCTCATCGTCGCCTGTGAGTTCTGCTCACTGTGCTACCAGCCCACCGATGTGAGCGTCGGCAACCTCCTGTCCAACGGCCTCTTCGGAGACGGCCTCGCAGCCGCGGTGGTACGCGGTCAGGGCGGACTCGGAGTGACCCTGGAGCGCAACGGCGCGTATCTGGTCCCGCACACCGAGGACTGGATCGCCTACGACGTCCGCGCCACCGGCTTCCACTTCAAGCTGGACAAGCGGGTGCCCGGCACGATGGAGCCACTCGCCCCGGCCCTCAAGGAGCTGGCCGGGCAGCACGGCTGGGACGTCACCGCGCTGGACTTCTACATCATCCACGCGGGCGGACCCCGGATCCTGGACGACCTGAGCATGTTCCTCGGGGTGGACCCGGAGGCCTTCCGCTTCAGCCGGGCGACGCTCACCGAGTACGGCAACATCGCGAGCGCCGTCGTCCTGGACGCCCTGCGACGCATGTTCGAGGAGGGCGGCACCCCCGACGCGGCACGCGGCATCCTCGCCGGCTTCGGCCCCGGTATCACCGCGGAGATGACGCTGGGCCGCTGGAGCATCCCGGACGGGATCACCCCGCCGTCGCCGGGGCTCCAGACCCAGGCCCCGTACGGGTACTGACCGCTCGCCGGTCTCTGCTCCACGGCCACCGGCCGCTGGTCCTCGCACTCCCCCAGGCCCCGGCCACGGCCGGCGATGCTCCCTCGCCCCCGCGGAGGAAACGGAACGATGCGCGAAGACACGACGACCGCCACCGAAGACACCCGTCCGCCGGTCCGCTTCTGGCCCGCCGACGACCTGTCCGGCGTGGACTTCGACCCGGTGCTGACCGATCTGATGCGGGAAGGGCCCCTGACCCGGGTCAGGCTCCCGAACGGGACGGGCTGGGCGTGGCTGGCGACGCGTCACGAGGATGTGCGGATGGTGACGAACGATCCGCGCTTCAGCCGAAGGGCGATCGCCGAGCACGACGTCACCCGGCTCCTTCCGCACTTCATCCCCGTGGCCGGGGCCGTGGGATTCGAGGACCCACCGGACCACACACGGCTGCGCCGCGCCGTGGCGGGGGCGTTCACCACCCGTGGCGTGGAGCGGCTGCGGGACAGCGCCCAGGCGATGCTCGACGAACTCGTCGACGGGGTGCTGGCCGACGGCCCGCCCGCCGATCTGACGGAGCGGATCCTCGCACCGTTCCCGCTGGCCGTGGTGTGCGAGCTGATGGGGGTGCCGGACCCCGACCGCCCGCGCATGCACGAGTGGACGAGCCTCATCCTTTCGTCGGCCGAGGGTGCCGAGCGCAGCGAGGAGGCGAAGACCCGCATGTGCGCGTACTACACCGAGCTGCTCCGGCGGCGCCGGGCCACAGGCGGCGACGATGTGACCGCCCTGCTCGCCTCGGCCGTCTCGGAGGGCGAGATCACCGAGAAGGAGGCGGTCGGTCTCGCCCTGCTGATACAGATAGGTGGCGAGGCCGTCACCCACAACACCGGGAACATGCTCTACATCCTGCTCACCCGGACGGAGCACCAGGCCCGGCTGCGGGCCGAACCGGAGCTGCGGCCCACGGCCATCGACGAGCTCCTGCGCTACGTCCCGCACCGCAAGGCCGTCGGGCTCTCCCGGATCGCCAAGGAGGATCTGACCGTGGCGGGGCACGAGATCAAGGCCGGTGAGGCGGTATACGTGTCGTATCTTGCCGCCAACCGCGATCCGCAGGTCTTCTCGGACCCGGAGGAGATCGTGCTCGACCGCAGCCCGAACCCGCATGTGGCCTACGGATACGGCCCGCACTACTGCCTGGGCGGGCTGCTGGCCCGGCTGGAGGCGGAGCTGCTCGTCTCCACGCTGCTCGACCGGTTTCCGCCGTTGCGGCTGGCGGTCCCGGCCGAGGAGCTGGGCTGGCGGCCGGGTGCCGCCATCCGCGGGCCCGAGAGACTGCCGGTGACCTGGTGACCGCGCACATCAGGGCGTCCATCGACGCCGACTACGCGGAGTCCCCGGACGGTCTGCTGGTGCCCACGGGCCATGGCCGCACGCTCAACACGGCCGCCCAGCAGGTGACGTTCAAGGTCACCGGTGAGCACTCGCGGGTGGCGTCGAGCTTCGAGGTCGTGGTGCCGCCGGGTTTCGACGTCGGAGCCCATGTGCACACCCGCAGCGAGGAGCTCTTCTACGTGCTCGAAGGCGAACTGGACGTCCTCGCCTTCGAACCCCGCCTCCGGACGCGGGACGACTGGCGGCACTGGGAGTCGCCGTCCGGCCGCCGCACGGTGCGCGCGGGGACCGGCACGGTCATCGTGGTGCCACCGGGCTGCCCGCACGCCTTCGCCAACCGCTCTGGCCGGCCGGCGAAGATGTTCTTCCAGGCCTCCCCGCCACCCGACCACGAGCGCTATTTCGAGGAACTCCTGGAGATCCTCGACTCGGGCGGCCCGCCCGACCACGAGGCGATCGCCGCGCTGCGCTCCCGCTACGACATCGAGCAGCTCACGCCCCTGCGGCACGACGCCTGACGCCCGGCCCGTGAAGCCCCGTCACCAGGTCGAAGAGCGCGGCCTCGTTCCCCGCGAAGCCCGCCGCCGCGAGGGCCCGGTCCGCCTCGGCCATGGGGGCCGTGAGCGCGAGGGGCGGGGGCGCGGCACCGCAAGGGCCCGGCGGTACGGGTGGCACAGGCGGGTCGGTGAGTGCGGCGCGCACGGCACTGAGCAGACGCAGATACGCCTGGGCCGCAGCTCTTTCACGGGACGTCATCACGGTGGTGGCACTCATCGGGCGGCCTCTCCTCTCGGATGATTGCGTCAGCGCACCGACCACCCTGCCCCATGCCACTGACAACGCCCGCCGACACCCGGAAGACCTGTGCCCTACCGCGCGGCCGGCAGGGTCACCTCGAAGCAGCAGCCGCCGAGCACGTTCCGTACGTCGGCACGGCCCTCATGTGCCTCGACGATGCCCCGGACGATCGCGAGCCCCAGGCCCGCTCCCGCCGGAGGTGTTCTCGCCTCGCTGCCGCGCCACCCGGTGTCGAACACCCTGGGCAGGTCCTCCTCGGGGATACCGCCGCAGCCGTCGGTCACCGAGAGGACCACGCTGCCCTCGCGGCGCTCCGCGGCCACCGCGACCGTCCCGTCGGCCGGTGTCCTGCGGATGGCGTTGACCAGCAGATTGGCCAGTACGCGGGTCATCTCCTTGCCGTCCACCTCCACCGGTACGGCCTCGACCCGATCCCCGACCAGTCGCACCCCCTGTTCACGGGCCAGCGGGTCGGCACCGGCGAGGGCCTCGCCGACGAGGTCGTACACCGACATCCGGGTCGGTGTGAGCCCCAGCGCCCCGGCGTGGATCCGGGAGAGCTCGAAGAGGTCCCCCACCATCCCGTTGAGCCGGTCGACCTCGGTGCGGATCTGCCGGAAGTACCGCTCGGGGTCCTTGACGACCCCGTCCTCGAGCGCCTCCGACATCGCACGCAGCCCGGCGAGCGGGGTGCGCAGATCGTGCGAGATCCACGCGACCAGCTCACGCCTCGAGGTCTCCAGAGCCTGCTCCCGTTCCCGGGACGCGGCCAGTTTCCGACTGGTCGCGGCGAGTTCGCGGCTCAGCTCCTCAAGCTCGGCGGTCGCGCCGCCACCGGGCGCGGCGAAGCTGCCGGCGTCCCCGAACGAGCGGGCCGCGAGGGCCAGTTCCCGGCTGCGGGCCACCACCCAGCGGCCCAGTAGCAGCGCGGTGGCGAGCGACACCACGGCGGCCATCGCGACCACCGTCGAGACCACGGTCAGGTCATGCGACGACAGGAACATGGCCTGCGCGACCGCGAGGGTCCCGGCGAGCATCGCGACCACGGTCACCGCGGCGACGACGGTCAGCGACACGGCGACCGAGCGGTGCCTGAGCAACCGCAGCACGCACGCGCCGACCAGTCCGGCGACGGCGGCGCCGAGGAACGCGAAGAGCGCGATGAGCAGCAGGTCACTCATGCCCGTTCCTCCAGGGGTACGTCGAAGCGGTAGCCGACGCCCCAGACCGTCTGGATCAGCCGGGGCTGGGCCGGATCGTCCTCGATCTTGCTGCGCAACCGCCTGACGTGGACCGTGACGGTCGACAGATCACCGAACTCCCAGCCCCACACGTCCTGCATGAGCTGCTCCCGGCCGATCGCCTGCCCCGGGTGCCGCATCAGATGGGCGAGCAGATCGAACTCGCGCAGGGTCAGGCCCAGTTCCCGGCCGTCCTTGGTGGCGCGGCGGGCGGCGTGGTCCAGGGTGATGCCCGCCCCGGTGAGCAGCGGTTCCTCGCCGCGGGACGCCACGGCACCGCCGCGACGCAGCACGGACTCGACCCGCAGCACCAGCTCGCGCGGGCTGAACGGCTTGGTCACATAGTCGTCGGCGCCGATCTCCAGACCCAGGATGCGATCGTCCTCGTCTCCGCGTGCGGTCAGCATGATCACCGGCACCGGGCCTCGGCCGCGGAGCCTGCGGCACACTTCCAGCCCGTCCATGCCGGGCAGCATCAGGTCCAGGACGACGAGGTCCGGCCAGCGCTCCGCGGCCGCGAACAGGGCTCCGGGTCCGTCGGCCGCCCGCCGTACGGCGAATCCCGCACGCTCGAGGTAGCCGGTGACGACCTCGGCGACGGTCGGATCGTCGTCGACGACCAGGATGTTCTGCATGGGTCCAGTCTGGGGCGGGTGCCCCGGCCGGGGCACACCGGCACCCCTTACGGTTCCATGACGTCAGCCGGGGGCACGACGCCGACGTCAGGTTGGACATGTCGCACGAAGACCGGGCCGCGACATGGCCGGGACGGCCTATTCCCCTTCCCCGGCCCTGCCCGTGTCGTCCGCCTTCTCCCCGGCCTTGTCCGTCTCCTTGCCGTTGTCCTTGCCGTTGTCCTTGCTGCTGCCGCTGCTGCTTTTTCCTTTGTCCCGGTGCTCCCACCCGGTGTGCAACCGGGACTTCACATCATCAGGCGGCAGGAACCTCGACCAGCGTTCAGGGAACTCCGACGGCATGGCGCCGTCGTTGTCACCCAGGCCGTCGTCCTCGCCTTCGTCGTCATCGGCGCTCTCGTCCGCGCCTTCGCGCTCCGCCGCTGCCGCCGCCTGGGCCCGGGCCACCAGTTCGGCGGCATGGGCCGCACGCACCCGCTCGTTCGCCGCGCGGGCCGCGGCTGCCGCGGCCGACGGCCACACGCGGTCGATGGCGGCGTTCACCGCGGCTCCCACCAGCACGGCGAACGCCGAGATGCCGATCCAGAGCAGTACGGCGATGGGTGCGGCGAGGGAGCCGTAGATGGTGGGGCCCTCGACGGTGCTGGTGAGGTAGATCCTCAGCAGGAAGCTGCCGAGCGCCCACATGGTGAGGGCGACGAGCGCGCCGGGGATGTCCTCGACCCAGGGCGAACGCACCGGCACCGACACGTGGTAGAGGGTGGTGAGGAACGCGATGGAGAGCAGGATCACCACCGGCCAGTACAGGACGGTGACCACTTCCGTGCCGAAGGGCACGAACTCCACCACCCTGTCCGGTCCGACCACCGCGAGCGGCAGCACCACCGAGCCGATGAGCAGCGCGATGATGTAGAGCAGGAACGCGAGCAGCCGGGTGGCGACGATCCCGCGCTGCCCGTCGAGGCCGTACATCACGGTGATGGTGTCGATGAACACGTTCACGGCCCGCGATCCGGACCACAGGGCGATCGCGAAGCCGATGGAGATCACGTCGGGGCGGCCCACACGGGTGACGTCCTCCAGCAGCGGCTTGGCCACCTGGGTCACCCCGCGGTCGGAGAGCACCGTCCCCGACGCGCGCAGGATGTTCTCCTGGATCGAGGCCACCGTGGTGGTGTCGGTCCAGTCGTCGACGTAACCGAGCAGTCCGAGCATGCCCAGCATCAGCGGCGGCAGCGACAGCAGGGTGAAGAACGCGGCCTCCGCGGCGAGACCGAGGATGCGGTACTCGATGCAGGAGTTCACCGTGTCCTTGAGCAGCAACCAGACCAGCTTCCGCTTGGAGACATTGCGGTAGAGGACCTGGACCCGGTGGAGACGGCCTGAGGGGCGCCGCTCGGGTGTTTCGTTTGCTGCCTGCACCTCCTTACCGTATCGGCATGGCGACCAGCACCCACACCGTGACCAACCAGGCTCCGCCCCTGGTGGGGTACGACGTCTTCACCGCGGACCGCGCGCTTGCCGAGGCGGTGGAACGGCATCTCGCGCACCTCCCGTCCGAGCCGCTCGACGAGGCGCGGCGGGATCTTCGGCTGCTGGGTCGCACGGCCGGTTCGTCCCAGGCACAGCGATGGGGTGCGCTGGCCAACGAGAACCCTCCGGTGCTGCGTACCCACGACCGCTACGGCAACCGGATCGACGAGGTGGAGTTCCATCCGTCCTGGCACCGGCTGCTGGGCAAGGCGGTGTCCTCGGGGCTGACGGCCGCCTGGGGGCGGCCCGGCGGCCACGTAAGGCGTGCGGCCGGTTTCCTGGTGTGGTCGCAGGTCGAGGCCGGGCACGGCTGCCCGGTGTCCATGACGCACGCGGCGGTGCCCGCGCTGCGGGCCGATCCGGAGCTCGCCGCGCGCTGGGAGCCCCGGCTCACCTCCCGGACGTACGAGGCGGGGCTGCGCCCGGCCGAGGAGAAGCCCGGGGTGCTCTTCGGGATGGCCATGACGGAGAAGCAGGGCGGCAGCGACGTCCGGGTGAACACCACGAGGGCCCGGGCGCTGGCAGCGGACGGCGCGTACGAGCTGACCGGGCACAAGTGGTTCTGTTCGGCGCCGATGAGTGACGGATTCCTGGTCCTCGCGCAGGCCGGGGAGCGCGAGGGGCCCGGGGGCCTGACGTGCTTCCTGGTGCCCCGGGTACTGGACGACGGCTCGCGCAACGTGTTCCGTATCCAGCGGCTCAAGGACAAGCTGGGCAACCGGTCGAACGCGTCGGCCGAGGTCGAGTTCGACGGGACATGGGCGCGGCGGGTCGGCGACGAGGGCCGCGGGGTGCGCACCATCATCGACATGGTCGCGGCGACCCGGCTGGACTGTGTCATCGGCTCGGCGGCGCTGATGCGGCAGGCGGTGGCGCAGGCCGTGCACCACTGCGCGTATCGCAGCGCCTTCGGCGGGAAGCTGATCGACAAGCCGCTGATGCGCAATGTGCTGGCCGATCTGGCCCTCGAGTCGGAGGCCGCGACAGCCCTGGGGATGCGGCTCGCGGCAGCCGCCGACGCCGTCGAGACCTCCGCCGCCGGGAGCGAGGCCGAGCGCGCGCTGCTGAGGATCGCGGTGCCCGCCGCCAAGTACTGGGTGACCAAGCGCTGCACTCCGCTCACGGCGGAGGCCCTGGAGTGCCTGGGCGGCAACGGCTATGTGGAGGAGTCCGGTATGCCCCGGCTGCTGCGCGAGTCCCCGGTCAACTCGATCTGGGAGGGCTCCGGCAATGTCCAGGCGCTGGATGTGCTGCGGGCGCTGCGCAGGGAGCCCGGGGCGCTGGACGCGTATCTGCGGGAGATCGGGCAGGCGCGGGGAGCGGACCACCGGCTGGACGCGGCGATCAGAGGAATGCTGATCGAGCTGGCCGATCTGGAGACGGCGGAGGTGCGGGCGCGGCGGCTGGTGGAGCGGATGGCGCTGGTCCTCCAGGGCGCACTGCTGGTGCGCTGGGCTCCGCCGGAGGTGGCGGACGCGTTCTGCGCCTCGCGGCTGGGCGGGGACTGGGGTGCGGCGTTCGGCACGCTGCCGCACGGTCTGGACCTGGCGTCGGTGGTGGAACGGGCACGGGTCCAGCTCTGAACCAGGCTCCGAACCACCCGGGCGTACGTGCGCCCGGAAGCCGAGGGTGGTGCTGCGCCGACACGGCACCACCCTCTGCTCACGTCACCTTCATGCATGGGGCTGCTGTGCACCAGAGTTGCAGACGGTTGCAGACAGTTGCGCAAGATATGCGAAGCGCCCCTCCGGGGAGGGTCGCGAGCGGCACGATGGACCCCGAAGGGACGGACCCCGAAGGGGGTGGGGAATGCGGAATTCGGCTCTCGACATCACACGGCTCGCCGCCATGGACTCAGTGCACGCGACCCGGCTGCTCCATCAGGTGCGCGCCGCGATCCTGGACGGCCGGCGCCCGCCGGTCTCGCCCCGTCCGGTGATCGACGCGTCCTGGCGGCGGATGTTCCGGATCGGTCTCGACCCCGACCGGGACACCAGCAGTGTGCTGCTCGCTCCGGACGAGCTGGAGCACCGGCGGCGGGCGACGGTGATCGGCGAGGTGATGCAGACCCTGAGCGGCGGTCTGGTCGCGATCGCCGACGCGTCCGTGCAGATCATGGTGGTGACCGACGCGCAGGGCCGGGTGCTCTGGCGGGCGGGCAACGCGGGCGTGATCCGCCGGGCCGACGCCATCTGTCTGGAGGAGGGCGCCGCCTGGAGTGAGGACGCCACGGGTACCAACGCCATCGGCACCGCGCTCGCCGCACGGCGCGCCGTGCAGGTCCACTCCGCCGAGCACTTCGTACAGACCCTGCACAACTGGACCTGTGCGGCGGCGCCGGTGCACGACCCCCGTGACGGCCGGTTGCTGGGCATCGTCGATGTGAGTGGTCCCGCCTCCACCTTCCATCCCGCGACGCTCGCTCTGGTGGACTCGGTGACCCGGCTGGCCGAGGCGGAGCTCAGGGAGCGGCATCTGCGGACCATCGAGCGGCTGCGTTCGGTGGCGGCGCCGATGCTGTGCCGGCTGTCCGGCCAGGCCCTGGCCGTGGACCCGCACGGCTGGACGGCGGCGGTGACCGGTATGGCGCCCCTGGACCGGCTGCCGCTGCCGAAGTCGTTCCAGGCCGGGCGGGTGTGGCTGCCGTCGCTCGGCGTGTGCACCGTGGAGCCGCTGCCGGGCGGCTGGCTGGTACGGCCCGACGCGGCCGGGCCCGGGGGCGGCGAGGAGACGGTGAGCCGGGTCGTGCTCGACCTCAGCCGCCCCCGCCGCTGGTCGGTCGAGGTCAGTGGCCCCGCGGGGAGCTGGTCCCAGGAGCTCAGCCCGCGCCACGCCGAGCTGCTGTACGTGCTGGCCACCCACCGGCAGGGGCGGACGGCGGCGGAGCTCGCCGCCGATGTGTTCGGCGACCCGACACGTACGGTGACGGTGCGCGCCGAGATGTCACGGGTGCGCCGGACCCTGTCGGGGGTGCTGGCGCACCGCCCGTACCGGTTCAGCGAGGGTGTGGAGGTGGAAGTGGTGCGACCTGAGCATCCGGCCGACCTGCTGCCGCACTCGTCGGCGCCCGCGATCGCCGGGGAGCGGCAGTCGCCGGATCCTTAGGCCGTGTGTTTGGAAGGCGGCCGGGGACATGGTTCCCTGGCGGTCATGAGCATCACTGTGACCACCTGGTCCCTGGAGCAGACCTCGCCGGACGATCTGCGCCCGGCCGCCGAGCCCGGGGACGATGTGCGGATCGTCCGGGCGGAGGTGCCGTCCCCCGAGTTCAGCCGGTTCCTCTACACCGCGGTCGGCGGGGACATCCGCTGGACGGACCGGCTCGGCCTGTCCTACGCGCAGTGGGACGCGATGCTCCGCAGGCCTGGCGTCGAGACCTGGGTGGCGTACGAGAAGGGGACGCCCGCCGGGTACGTCGAGCTGGAGGCCCAGGGCGAGGGCGTTGTCGAGATCGTCTACTTCGGGCTGATCCCCGCCTTCCGCGGGCGGCGGATCGGTGGTCACCTGCTGTCGTACGGCACCGCGCGCGCCTGGGACCTGGTGGAACGCTGGCCGGGCCTCGAGCCCACGAAGCGGGTCTGGCTGCACACCTGCTCCGAGGACGGCCCGCACGCGATGGACAACTACCTGCGCCGGGGCTTCTCGCTGTTCGAGACCAAGACCGCGGAGGAACCCGAGGCTGAGATGCCGGGGCCGTGGCCCGGTGCCGCCCTGAGTGGTTGAGGAGGGGCCCGGCAGGGCGGCTCGACCCGGGGTGGACGAGGGCCCATAGGGTGACCCGGGGCACACTGTCTCGCGATGCGGGACAGTGTTGTCCATATTCTGGATGTCGGTGGACTGGGTCCAAACTGGCGTGCCACGCTTCCGTCATGTCTCGAGCTGGAATTGCCTTGGTGAGTCGGCGGCACGTCGACCTCGGCCGCATGTCCAGCGCCATGTGTCCGGTGCGCTGACAGCACAGCCCCACCGCGATCCCGAGATATCCCCATCCCGCGCAGCGCTGCGCCACACCCTCTGATCGGTGTTGCCCGCGCGCAGGTCAGAGCCGCCCTCCCGCAGTACCGAAGGACGTATCGTCATGGCCGCCACCCCCGAGAAGCCCGCCACCGCCACGCCCCGCCGCAAGGCTGGTCGCCACCGCGGCGAGGGACAGTGGGCCGTTGGTCACTTCACACCGCTGAACGGCAACGAGCAGTTCAAGAAGGACGACGACGGTCTCAATGTGCGGACACGCATTGAGACGATCTACTCGAAGGCCGGATTCGACTCCATCGACCCCAACGACCTGCGCGGCCGGATGCGCTGGTGGGGTCTCTACACCCAGCGCAAGCCCGGGATCGACGGCGGCAAGACCGCGATCCTGGAGCCTGAGGAGCTGGACGACGAGTACTTCATGCTGCGCGTCCGTATCGACGGCGGGCGGCTGACCACCGAGCAGCTGCGGGTCATCGGTGAGATCTCCGAGGAGTTCGCCCGCGGCACCGCCGACATCACCGACCGGCAGAACGTCCAGTACCACTGGATCCGGATCGAGGACGTGCCCGAGATCTGGAACCGGCTGGAGGCCGTCGGCCTGTCCACCACCGAGGCCTGCGGCGACACCCCGCGGGTCATCCTCGGTTCGCCCGTCGCGGGCATCGCCGAGGACGAGATCATCGACGGCACCCCCGCCATCGACGAGATCCAGCGCCGCATCATCGGCAACAAGGACTTCTCGAACCTGCCCCGCAAGTTCAAGTCCGCGATCTCCGGCTCCCCGCTGCTCGACGTGGCCCACGAGATCAACGACATCGCCTTCGTCGGGGTGAACCATCCCGAGCACGGCCCCGGTTTCGACCTGTGGGTCGGCGGCGGCCTGTCCACCAACCCCAAGCTCGGTGTGCGACTGGGCGCCTGGGTGCCACTGGACGAGGTCCCGGATGTGTACGAGGGCGTCATCTCGATCTTCCGTGACTACGGATACCGCCGACTGCGCACCCGCGCCCGGCTGAAGTTCCTGGTCGCCGACTGGGGCGCGGCGAGGTTCCGCCAGGTGCTGGAGGACGAGTACCTCAAGCGGCAGCTGGTCGACGGACCTGCCCCCGAGCAGCCCGTGCAGCAGTGGCGTGACCACGTGGGTGTGCACCGCCAGCAGGACGGCCGTTACTACGTCGGGTTCGCGCCGCGCGTCGGCCGGGTCGACGGCACCACACTCACCAAGATCGCCGAGCTGGCCGAGCGGCACGGCTCGGGCCGACTGCGCACCACCGCCGAGCAGAAGATGCTGGTCCTCGACGTGACGGAGCCGCAGGTCGAGTCGCTGGTGGCCGGCCTGGAGGCGCTGGACCTGCGGGTCAACCCCTCCCCGTTCCGACGCGGCACGATGGCCTGCACCGGTATCGAGTTCTGCAAGCTGGCGATCGTCGACACCAAGGCGCGCGGTGCCTCGCTGATCGACGAACTCGAGCGCCGCATCCCCGACTTCGACGTGCCGATCACCATCAACATCAACGGCTGCCCGAACGCCTGTGCGCGTATCCAGGTGGCGGACATCGGTCTCAAGGGTCAGCTGGTGCTGGACGACGACGGCAACCAGGTCGAGGGCTTCCAGGTGCACCTGGGCGGTGCGCTGGGCCTGGAGGCCGGATTCGGCCGCAAGGTCCGCGGGCTCAAGGTCACTTCGGCCGAGCTGCCCGACTACGTCGAGCGTGTCCTGAACCGCTTCCAGGAGGAGCGCGAGGACGGCGAGCGCTTCGCCACGTGGGCGGCGCGGGCCAGCGAGGAGGCGCTCTCATGAGTGAGCGCGCTGCCCCCTTCTACTGCCCCTACTGCGGCGACGAGGACCTGCGTCCCAGCGAGCAGGGCCACGGTGCCTGGGAGTGCGCGGCCTGCAACCGTGCCTTCCAGCTGAAGTTCCTCGGGCTGCTGGCACGGGGCGTACAGCACGATCACGCCGGAGGGGAAGGGATATGACGGCGGTCCAGACCGAACAAGAGCTCCAGTCCCTCGCCGAGCAGGCGGGCCGGGACCTCGAAGACGCCTCCGCCCTGGAGATCCTTGCCTGGGCGGCCGAGACCTTCGGGCCCCGCTTCTGCGTCACCTCCTCCATGGAGGACGCGGTCGTCGCCCATCTCGCCGCGCGCGCCAGGCCCGGGGTCGATGTGGTCTTCCTGGACACCGGCTACCACTTCGAGGAGACCATCGGCACCCGGGACGCCGTGGCCGCCGTGATGGACGTCAATGTCATCACCCTCACCCCGCTCCGCACGGTGGCCGAGCAGGATGCCGAGTACGGGCCGAAGCTGCACGACCGCGACCCCGATCTGTGCTGTGCGCTGCGCAAGGTCAAGCCGCTGGAAGAGGGCCTGGCCGGGTACGACGCCTGGGCGACGGGCCTGCGCCGCGACGAGTCCCCGACCCGGGCGAACACCCCGGTCGTCGGCTGGGACGAGAAGCGCCGCAAGGTCAAGGTCTCGCCCATCGCCCGCTGGACCCAGGACGACGTGGACGCCTATGTCGCCGAGCACGGGGTGCTCACCAACCCGCTGCTGATGGACGGTTACGCCTCCGTGGGCTGCGCCCCCTGCACCCGCAGGGTGCTGGAGGGCGAGGACGCCCGGGCCGGACGCTGGGCGGGCCGCGGCAAGACCGAGTGCGGGCTGCACGGCTGATGACGACCACCACCGACGAGGAACTGACCCTCAATCACCGGGAGAAGCACGTGACTGGGGCCACCATCTGGCTGACCGGGTTGCCGAGTGCGGGCAAGACGACGATCGCGTATGCGCTGGCGGGCAGGCTGCGGGCCGAGGGGCA
>NZ_JBHWIW010000074.1:0-21920 GCF_042731955.1 Streptomyces sp. NPDC059828
GGTCCGTGCTTCGGTACTCCTCAGCGGGTGGCGGAGAAGGTGCTCAGGAACCGGTCCCGGAAGCTGTCCATCCGCCAGACCGGGGCCTTCGCGCCGGGCTTGAGCCCGTCCTCCCAGCCCCACCCGGAGACCCGGTCCAGCACCGCCTGGTCATGGGCGACGATCGCCACGGGCACATCGCGGCCCAGATTGCCGCGGGTGACCGTCGAGACGGGCTGGTGGTCGCCCAGGAAGACCAGCACCGTGTTCTTGTCGCCGTACTTCTCGACGTACGAGATCAGGCTGTTGAGGGAGTACTCGATGGCGCGCCGGTACTCGGTGCGCACCTGGTCGGGGTCCTGCCACACCTCCTCGGGGCTCTTGCCCTCCTCCTTGATGGAGTCGTAGACCGAGCCGTCGCCGACCTGGTCCCAGCCGATCATCCTGGGTATCGGGGCCCAGGGGTTGTGGCTGGAGGCGAGGATGATCTCCGCCATCATCGGCCCCCGCTCGGCCCTGCCGTGCTCGAGGCGTTCGAACGCCGCCAGGCTGTACTGGTCGGGCACGGGCGTCCAGCTGAACTTCGGCCCCTGGTAGCCCAGCTTCCCGGAGTCGTACACGTGGTCCAGCCCGTAGAACTTCCCCTCGGGCCAGGACCGGGTGACACCCGGCATGATGCCGACCGTGCGCCACGCCCCCGTACGCCGGAAGGCGCTGGTGAGGGTCATCCGGTCGCTTGCGGTGAGGCTGCGGTAGCGCTGCTGGTTCTTGATCCACAGGCCCGAGTTGAAGGTGGAGTGGGCCAGCCAGCTCCCGCCGCCGTAGGTCGGCGAGGTGAGGAAGGCGCTGCGCGAGGAGAAGCCAGCCGCGCGCAGCCGCTGCGTACCGTCCGCGAGCACGGCGTCGACCTGCGAGGCCATCGCCGGATCCTGCACGGCGCTGCGGCCGTAGCTCTCGATGAAGGTGAAGATGACGTCCTTGCCGCGCAGCCCGCTCAGCAACTGGTCCGGGGGCGTGGCCCGGAAGGCGTCGACGCGGGACTCCTTGGCGAACTGCTCCTTGTCCTTCAGCCCGGCTCGCACCTGGTGCACCCGCTCCTGGGCGAGATCGGCCGTGGTCCCGGAGGCGAAGGGGAGCCCCACCGACGTCTGCGGACCGAGCAGCGCCAGCACCATCCACAGGGAGCCGAACACGAAGGTGCCCTGGGTGGCCACGGCGCTGTGTCGCACCACCAGGTGGCTCACCCTGACGACCGCCAGGGATATGAGAACCAGCAGGGCGAGTACGAGGAGCACCACCCCGGTCTCGGCGGCGATCGCGCCGGTCCTGCCGACGGAGTCCTCCAGGAACGACTTGGCGTCGTCGAACAGGATCCAGTCCAGCACGAGGTCGAAGGGCCGGTCCAGCACGGAGAAGAACCCCATGTCGAGGAACTTCAGGACCGTCAGCACCCCCAGTACGGCCCCGCCGGCCGCCGCCGTGACGCGCCTCGCCCGCGGGCGGAGGGCCTGGAGGACGAGGAGGAGCGCGGCGCCGAAGAGCCCTTCGACGGGGATGCGGAAGAAGACCCCGGAGGTGAGGTAGCCGGGCTTGTTCGGCACGAGCAGGGCCAGGAACACGAGCGTGGCGGCCAGTGCGGTGGTGGAATGCCTGACGACCCGCGCCGCGCCTGGATGCCGGCCGCGCCACCCGCGTACGGCACCGGGGGTGGGAGCGGCCCCGGCCTCTTCGGCGGAGTCCGGGCCGGATCGCGCTGTGCCGGGTGCGGCGGGCACCTCCGGCTCTGCTCTGGCCTGCCTCGGGAGCCTGACCCGTCTCGGCTGCGCATCTTGCTGCTCTTGCTGCTCTTGCGATTCCTGCTGTTCTTGGCGAGAGCGCGTCCAGGGCGTCACCCGAGGATCCTTCCGTACTGGCCCGGTGAGGCACGACGGCCCGGACCCGGGAAGCCCGGGGTCGCCGTTATCAGTACGGCTCGGCGATCCCATCAGTTCAAGCCGTGGCCCGTGCCCCATGATGGGGCAGCCCAACACTTCGGGAGTCACCCGTGTCTCACAGCACCACCGCCGGCACTACGGCGCGCACCGCGCGCCGTCTCTCCGTCCTCACCGGAGCCGCGTTCGCGGCCTCGCTCGCCTTCGCCGTCCCCGCATCGGCACACGTGGAGGTCGAGGCGGAGGGCGCCGCGGCCCTCGCCGAGAACGTCACGCTGGACTTCAGCGCCGAGTCCGAGTCCGACAGCGCGGGCATCAGCAAGATGGAGGTCATCCTCCCCGAGGGCATCGTCCCGGCCGACATCACCTACAAGGAGGGTCCGGACGGCTGGAAGTTCGCGGCCACACCGCGCGGATACACCGTCTCCGGCCCCGCGGTCGGGGTCGGCGATGACGTCGAGTACTCCGTGACCGTACGGCAGTTGCCCGACGCCAAGTCGCTGGCGTTCAAGACCCTCCAGACATACGGCGACGGGCGGGTCGACCGCTGGATCGAGCTGGAGCAGTCCGGCGGCGGGGACGGCCACGGTCACAGTCATGGGGACGGCAACCCGGCGCCGCTGCTCGCCCTGAAGCCCGCGGCGCCCGGGGCCAAGCCGGTGGCGCCCAGCCCGAGCGCCGCACCGGAGAAGTCCCCGGTGATGGGGACCCCGGCGAGCGAGGCCCCGGCGAAGCGCGCGACCGGGCAGCAGGGACCCGAGCAGGAGCGGGAGAGCGACGGCGGCTCGCCGCCCGCCCCCGCGCTGGTCATCGGTGCGGTGCTGCTGGCCGCCCTCGCCGGTGGTGCTGTGTGGTGGAAGCGCCGGAGTGCCTCTGCCTGACCGCTTCGGCAGTGTGCGGCCTCCCTGTGCCTTTGTGTTGTCTACGGGGAGGCCGTCGCGATCAGCCGCAGATTCCACCGTCCCGCACGGCCGGTGAGGCCGACACCGGACAGCGGTGGCACGTCGATCCGCCAGAACGCGGACAGCGGCGCGCCGAGCGCGTGCACGCTCGCGGCCCGTACGACGGCCGGCTCGACCACGCCCAGCACGCCCCGCCCGGCGTCCTGCGGCAGTTCGTCCAGCCAGGCGCCGATCCGCAGGCACAGCTCCCGCACGGACTCCCCGCCGTGCGGTGCCGCCCCGGGGTCGGTGGTCCATTCCCCGACGGGCTCGGGGCCCACGGCCGCCACCACATCGGCGAGCGAGCGCCCCTGCCAGTCCCCGTAGTCCAGATCGCGGAGTCGGTCGTCGACGGCCGCGTCGAGTCCCAGCGCCTGTACCGTCTGCCCGCACCGTACGGACGGCGCCCTGAGCACCACCGATGCGGCGGGCAGCGCGGCCGCCGCGGCCCTGGCCTCGCGTACGCCCCGTTCGTCGAGTGGTCCGTCACCGAACCGCGCTTCGCCGCGTGCCGAGGGGCCGGCTGCCGCGCACAGCAGTGTCAGCCTGATCGACATTTGGCCGGATTCCTCCCCGTGTTGACTGGCCCGCTCCCGGGCCGTTCCGGATCCTACGGCCGCCCGCGCACCCCGCCCGAGCGCCCCTGTGTGATGAAGATCGCTGGTCAAAGGCCCTATTGGCGGCGGGTTCGCGGACCGATACCCTTCCTCCGAAAGGATGACGGCATACACGGAAGTCCGGTGAGAAACCGGCACGGTCGCGCCACTGTGTGCCAGGCGGTCAAGTCCCTTGCCGGGGACGGGTCCGCCGGGTGAGTCAGACCCGTGATCGTCATCGCGTGCACCACCGAAAGCGGGACGCGTGTTCCCGAGGAGGTCCGGTATGGCCCAGTCCGCCATCACACCCGTCGAAATCCCCGTTTCCCAGCCCGTCGTGGCGAAGCTCCCGGTCCGCGTCGTCGCGCCCTGGGCCGCCTTCTTCGGTCTGCTGATGCTCGTCCTGCTCTACTTCGTCGGTGCCGAACAGGGCGCCTTCTCCGTGTTCTCCGGCGAGGGCGTCCACGAGTGGGTCCACGACGGCCGTCATCTGCTCGGCTTCCCGTGCCACTGATACGCATACGCACGGAACAGGACATCAGCACATGAACTCCGCAACCGTAAGGGCCCTCCTGGTCCGCGGCATGCTCGCGGGCGTGCTCGCCGGGCTGCTCTCGTTCGGACTCGCCTACCTCATCGGTGAACCGCAGGTCGACGCCGCCATCGCCGTCGAGGAGGCGGGCGCGGCTCACCACGGCCACGGCGGTGGCGGTGGCGAGCCGGAAGAGGAACTGGTCAGCCGCGCGGTGCAGTCGACCGCCGGTCTGAGCACGGCCGTTCTGGTCTACGGCACGGCACTCGGCGGCATCACGGCACTGGCGCTCTGCTTCGCGCTCGGCCGCGTGGGGGCCTTCGGCGCACGCGTCACGGCCGCGTTCGTCGCGGCGGGGGGCTTCCTCGCCGTCGCGTTCGTACCGTTCCTCAAGTATCCGGCCAACCCGCCCGCCGTCGGCGACCCGGAGACCCTCAACCAGCGCACCGCGATGTTCTTCCTGATGATCGTGCTCAGCGTGCTGCTGCTGATCGGGGCGGTGCTGGTCGGCAAGAGGCTCGCGCCGCGCTGGGGCAACTGGAACGCGACGATCGCCGCGGGCGCCGCCTTCGCCGTGGCGGTCGGGATCGCACTGGCCTTCCTCCCGGCGGGCGACGCGATCCCGGAGCACTTCCCGGCCGATGTCCTGTGGCAGTTCCGTCTGGCGTCGATCGGCGTCCAGGCCCTGCTGTGGGCCGCGCTCGGACTGATCCTCGGCGAGCTGGCCCAGCGGGTGCTGGAGCCCAAGCCCGCGCAGGCGTCACGGCAGTCGGCGGAGCCGGCCGCTTCGGTGCCCGCGAGCTGAGGCACGCGACACGAATGGACCCCGCCCGGGGGCGCGCTCGGGCGGGGTCCTTCTTTTTGGTCTACCTCTCGGTCTTCTTCCCGGTCCTTTGCTGTGGTCCTTCTTCGTAGTCCTTCTTGGTGATCCTGCTTCAGACCAGGACCCGGGCGGGCCGCCGCGTGAGGTGCGCGGTGAGGAAGGCCCACATCGCGGGTGCCATCCACTGGGCCACGTCCTCCGCGCTGCACAGATCTGCGGTGAAGCTGAGGTTGGCGAGTTTCCCCTGCGGGAGTACGCGGGCCAGCTCCTCGGCCAGGCTCGGCGCGTGCGTGTGTCTGTGCGTGTGTACGCGGCGCCGGTGGTGCCGTTCGCCACCGGGGATGATCAGGGTGGGTACGGAGACGGCGGCCAGTGCCGCCATGCCCCCGAAGGCGCGGGCGATGTCCTCGGGGCCCAGGTCGTCGGGGTTGATGACGACCGTCGCCGCGATGCGCTCGGGATCGTCTGCGGCCGCGCGGAGCGCGATGGCGGCGCCCGTGCCCGTACCGCCGACGGCCGCCTTGCGCAGTCCGAGATGGCCGACGAGCGACGCCACGTCGTCGGCGTCCCGCGCCTCGGCGACTGTCACGGTGTAGCTGTCGGTGAGCCGGCGGGCCAGGGGGAGCAGCCCGCGGTGGTCCGGTCCGCCTGAACTGTGCAGTCCGCCTGAGTCGTGCAGGAGGATCACAGCCGGTCCCATGCCCAGCCGGGTGGCGTGTAGGGGGTGACCGTCACTGCCGCGATAGCTGAACGTCTCCATGCCCTGTCCTCCGGTCCCGCACGGTCGCGCTGTCGGGGAGCCGACACCTCGTGCGTCATATGCTCAAGAGTCAAGGAAGCTGCCCGATACAACCATCCGGCAGTCGTCCGGAACCGCCCCCGCCGGGTGGCGGGCGCGTCCCCGCCGCCCGGCCGGGACAAGCCATCGCGACACCGGCCGGCATGGTACGAAATGGTGCTTATCGGGTAGTGGTCCGACGGGCGAGTGGAGCACACGTGATCCGGGTACTGGTGGTCGACGACGAAGCCCTGATCCGCACGGGCTTCCAGCACATCCTCGACGCGGCCGACGACATCGAGGTCGTCGCGGCCGTCCCCGGTGGCGAAGCGGTCAGGACCGCCGAGGAGCGTCGCCCCGACGTGGTGCTGCTCGACATCCGGATGCCGGACGTGGACGGGCTCACCGTGCTGGCCGCGCTGCGCAAGCTGCCGCAACCGCCCGTGGTCGCCATGCTCACGACCTTCGACATGGACGAGTACGTGGCCACGGCCCTGCGCTCGGGGGCTGCCGGTTTCCTGCTCAAGGACACCGACCCCGAGGCGCTGCCCTATCTGGTGCGGACCCTGGCCGACGGGGGAGCAGTACTGTCCTCCAAGATCACCCGCACGGTCGTGGACCGCTACCTCGAAACCGGCGCGGGCTCCCACGAGAGCGCGGCCCGGGGCTTCGGCCTGCTGACCGAGCGCGAACGTGCCGTGCTCGTGCTCGTCGCCGAGGGGCTCTCCAACGGGGACATCGCCACGCGGATGCATCTGAGCACCGGCACGGTGAAGGACCATGTCAGCGCGATCCTCACCAAGCTGGAGGTGGGCAGCCGGGTCCAGGCCGCCCTGCTCGCCGAGCGGGCCGGGCTGCTCAGGCCGCCGCGCACGGAGGGGCAGAAGGCGGACGGGTCGCGTACGGGGGAGGAGCCGTGCACCCGTAACGAGGAGGCGCCATGATCCCCCGTGGAATCATGCACGGCGCGGTGGTCGACCACACGGTGGCCGAGCACGGCTCGCTGCCGAGACGGCTGCCCACCCCGCTGGTCAATGCCGCCCTGGTCGCGTTCTCGCTGTTCGACGCCTGGATCCAGGTCGGCACCCATGACCCGCTGCTGCTGTCCTTCGCGCTGGTCGCCGCGTTGTCGCTGCTGCTGCGCCACCGGCTGCCGCTGCTCACGTTCATCGTCACGCTGCCCGCCGTCATGGTGTCCGACGCCGTCTTCGCCGCCCTGGTCGCGCTGTACACGCTGGCCTCGCTCACCCGCCACCGGGTCCTGCTGGCGGTCTGCGCGCTGGCCTTCACGGTCTGCGACACCATCAAGTGGCCGTCTGCCTCCATCGACCTGTCCAGCACCCAGAGCCTCGTCGCACTGGGCTACTCGGCGGCCACGGCCGCCGCCCCCGTGTTCCTCGGCCAGCTCGTCCAGACCCGGCGCGATCTTTCCCTCCGGCTCGCCGAGATCTCCGAGGCTCGCGACCACGAGCGCCTGCTGACCGCCCAGAGCATGCTGTCCCAGGAACGCGCTCAGCTCGCCCGCGAGATGCACGACGTGGTCTCCCACCAGGTGAGCCTGATCGCGGTACGGGCCGGAGCGCTCCAGGTGGGCACCCAGGACGCCGAGGTGCGGGATGCGGCCGCCACGATCCGGCGCCTGAGCGTGCAGACACTGGACGAACTGCGGCACATGGTCAGCGTGCTGCGCGCCTCAGGGGGCCGCCCCACGGAGCTCACCCCGCAGCCGTCCGTGGCCGACCTGCGTCGGCTGGTCGACAGCAGCGGTATCGAGGTGGAGCTGTGCACGAATCTGCCCGACGGGCTGCCGGCGACCGTCCAGCGCGCGATCTACCGCACCGTCCAGGAGGCGCTGACCAACGTACGCAAGCACGCGCCCGGTGCCACGGCGACGGTACGCGTCCGCCACGAGGAGGGCGCGGTGCACGTCAGCGTCACCAACACCGCCCCGACCCGGCCCGCCCTCCCGCTGCCCAGCGCGCACTACGGGCTGGTCGGTCTGCGGCAGCGGGCGGCACTGCTCGGCGGCACGGTCACATCGGGCCCGACGGCCGACGGCGGCTACGAACTGCGTCTCGAGCTGCCGGCCAGGGGCGACACGGCGTGACGAGGCGCGTCGGAGGCAGGTTCGGTGCAGGCGCGGCGCGACGAGACGCAGCCCGACGAAGACGCGAAAGCCAGGCGGCGCGAAAGACCAGGCGACCCGAAGCAGGGGGCGCGAAAGCCGAGGGGACGCGTAGGTCAGGGCTCTTCACGCTCCAGCTCGCGCTTGGCCGCCAGGAGCTCCCTGCGTGCCTCCTCGCCCACCACGGGGAACTGCGGATCGATCTCCATGAGGGTGTGCGCCAGCACCGCCGACGTGCAGATCCGGGCGAACCACTTGCGGTCCGCCGGTACGACGTACCAGGGTGCCCACTCCGTACTGGTCGCCGACAGCATCTCGGAGAAGGCCTGCTGGTACTCGTCCCAGTGCCGCCGCTCCCGTACATCCGCGGCCGAGAACTTCCAGTTCTTCTCCGGCACGTCGATCCGCTGGAGGAAACGCCCCCGCTGCTCCTTCTTCGAGAGGTTCAGGAAGACCTTGACCACCCGGAACCCGTTGTCGCTGAGATACCGCTCCCAGTCGTTGACGGCCCGGTAGCGGCGCTCCCAGAGCGCGGGACCGCGGGCGTCCTCCGGCAGCCGCTGCCGGTCGAGGTGCTCCGGGTGCACGCGTACCACGAGGACCTCCTCGTAGTGCGACCGGTTGAAGATGGCGATCTCGCCGCGTGACGGCAGCCTGCACGCGTAGCGCCAGAGGTAGTCATGGCCGAGTTCCTCGGACGACGGCACCTTGAAGCTGCTCACCCGGACGCCCTGCGGGTTCACCCCGCTCATGACGTGCCGGATCGTCCCGTCCTTGCCGCCCGCGTCGATCGCCTGGAGGCAGAGCAGCACACCGTGGGTGCCCTGGGCGGCCAGCCGCGTCTGGTACTCGGAGAGCAGCTCCACACCGGTCCGCAGCAGCTCCTCGGCGTCCTGCTTGTTCAGGTGCGCCTTGTAGCGGGGGTCGAAGTCCTTCGCCAGGTCCACCCGCGACCCCGGCTCCACCCGCAGCGGTCGGACGAACTCCGCGATCTGCTCTGCCCCGACATCACCGACATCAGCCATCGCCCCATTCTCGGGCCACGGGCACCGCGTCCTCAACCGCACCGCCACACCACCGCTGGCGATCAGGAGCGCCCCGGTGTGAGCTGAGTTTGAGCAGCAAGGGGGTACGGCAGGAGGCGGACATGGCGGTGGCACGAGTCGGACTCGTCGTCCACGGAGGACGCCCCGAAGCCGTCGGCGCGGCCCGGGTGGTCCGCGACTGGTGCGACGGCCACGGCATCCGCTGCACGGACATCGACGTATGGCACGACAGCGAACCGCGCCACCGCCCACGCGAGGAACTCGAGGCGGCCGGGGATCCCGACCTCATCGTCACCCTGGGCGGAGACGGCACCTTCCTGCGAGGCGCCCGTCTGGCCGCCGAGAACGACGCCCTCGTACTCGGCGTCGACCTCGGACGCGTGGGTTTCCTGACCGAGGTCCCCGTCGAGGATGTGTGCATGGCACTGGACGCCGTCCACGAGGGACGCGTCACCGCCGAGTCCCGCATGATGCTCGCGATGCGCGCCTCGTGTCCCCTGGAGCTCCCCGAGGACATGGAGATGCTGCTCCGCTACGGCCGCGGCTCGCTCCTGCCCCCGACCTGCGCCCGCCCGGACTGCGCGGCGGGCGGTGGCTGGGGCATCGCCCTGGAGGCCACCGCCCTCAACGACGTCGTCCTGGAGAAGCTGGCCCGGGACCACCAGGTGTCGGTCGGTGTCTATGTCGCGGGCAGGCTGCTGGCCTCGTACTCCGCCGACGCGCTGATGGTCGCCACCCCCACCGGCTCGACCGCGTACAGCTTCGCCGCCGGGGGCCCGGTCATCTCTCCCCGCGCCGAAGCCCTGGTCTTCACCCCCGTCGCCCCTCATATGACCTTCAACCGCTCCGTCATCGCCGCCCCCGACGAGCCCATCGCCCTGCGCCTCCTCGACCGCTCGGGCCTCGCGGTGGTCAGCATCGACGGCCAGATGCGCGGCATGCTCCATCCCGGCGAGTGGATCGGCGTCTACGCGGCCCCCCGCCCCCTGCGGGCCGTGCGCCTCGGCCCCACCGACTTCTACGGACGACTGCGTGAACGCATGCGCCTGACCGACGCCCCCGCCGCCACCGCAGACGGCGATGCCGCCCCGCTCTGGCCGCTGTCGACCCCGGCCCCGCCCGACCTGGCCCATCTGAGCCTGCCACCGGTGCGGACGGACGCGTATCCGCTGCGCTGAACGGGATTGACGCCGCGTCGGGGACACCGTCCGGCCAGGTGAGGCAGGATCGGGACCAAGCCTTCGCTGGTCTTGCCGAGACGCTGTCTGACGCGGGCGTCGACGCAACGGTCCTGACGGCGATCGCCGGGGCGGGGGCCGGCTCCGGTACGCACGAGGCCTGGCAGGCCGCTGAGGTCGTCGGGCGCCGGCGGGGGAGCAGAGGACACCCGTCCCCACGATGGCTGCCGCCTCAGCGGTACTTCGCCGTGGTCTCGACCGTCGCCCGCGCGTAGCCGTGTTGCCCGCTCAGCTCGCCCGCGCGCAGGATGTCGTCGTCGCTCATGTCACGTGCCATGAGCAACGCCTCATGCAGAGGGTCCGCATCGCCGGTGGCGATCAGGCGGAAGAACCATGTCAGCGCTTCGACGCGGTCTGGTTCGCCGACGATGCCGTCCCGGTACCAGCAGGCCACGACATGCATCGCCTTGTCGTGGCCTGCTTCAGCGGCCTGCAGGTAGGACTCCAACGCCTCAGGGTCCCTGTCCAGCGCAGCGAGCAGATCGCCAAGCGGGAGGCGGGCATCGACGACACCGCCGGCGGCAGCAGCGCGCAGCATCGCCAGAACCGATTGCGGATCCCGGCGTCCCCACCAGAGCTGGGCCAGATTGAATTGCGCCACGGCGTCACCGGTGTCAGCCGCCTCCGCGAACAGCCGCTCGGCCTTGACCAGGTCCTTGTCCACGCCGAAGCCTTCTGTGTGCAGATGCCCCAGGCTTCGCTTTCCCACCGCACTGCCCTGACTCGCAGAACGCGCGAACCACACGGCAGCCTCGGTGGGGTTCTCCTTGAACTCGAGGAGAACCCCACCGAGGACTTCCTGTGCCTGAACGTGGCCCGATTCCGCTGCCGCTCGCAGTGCCGGAAGCATCTCGTCCAACCGAGCCACGGCCTCGGGATCCCCAACGCTTGCGCCGCCTAGCAGGCGGACGGCAGTGGCCGCGACATGGGAGCGCTCTTCTGTCACGCGGCCATGCTAGGCAACCCCCGCTCCGGGCCGGATCTCGCCATCCGGCTGAGGTGTTGCGGCGGTGCGAAACCGCCTCGTGGAGGTCGGTGGGAGCGGCCCCGGGCAGGCTGCCACGCACTCGGCGTCACCAAGCCGGAGGCAGGTAAGCGGTCTTGTGGTCCTGCCCCTCCTTCGCCAGCCCTGCTGCCGGTGGAAGCACGCGCGGAGAGGCGGGTGGCCGGGAAGCAAGAGCTCGGCGGGGTCGAGAGGTGCAAATTCACCCCGTTGGGCGAGACGGGCTGCCCCCTACGCGGGCGCGCGTGACGCCGACACGCTGGACACCGGTTCCCCGTTCAACGATTTTTCCTTATATGAGGTGTCTTTGGTGGTGTTTCAGTCTTATCGGTGCATTTCGGATGTGAACATCGGTGCGTTCGACTCAGCCAGGCGCATCAGGCGCCTGCTGTGAAAGGAGCACGAATGCGGGCTTCCCGTTTTGCCGCCGCGCTGGGCGTCGCGGCTGCTGTCCTGCTGGGTGGCGCCACTGGCGCCAGTGCCGCCACCTCGCCTTCGGTGGTGTCTCATGTCATGAACGACCGCGGTGACGACCGCGGGCACGACCGCGGGCACGACCGCGGTGACGACAACCGGCGCGGTGACCGCGACGGTCGTTGGGACAACCACCGCGGCGGCCATGACGGCCGTTGGGGCCACCACCGTGGCCACCGTGACGGTCGCTGGGGCCACCACCGTGACCGCCGCTGGAGCCCGTGGGGCCACTGGGGTCACCGGCACCCCGGTCACCCCCAGCACCACGGCCACCACCGGGGTCACGACCGCCACGGCCCCCGCTGACCCTTCTCGGGGTGCCCTTCCGCTGTTGCGGGGGGCACCCCCTCCCCGCATCTCCGTACTCCTTCGGCCGATGACCGGCGAGACCGGGAAGCGAGCTCGTCCGAGAGCGGCGTGATGCGGTGGGTCCCCAAGCGTCTGGCACCGTTGCGGCGCGAGACGCTTGGCGCGGTCCGGACGAGGTGAAGAAGCCCCGGGTCCTCGGCCCGGGGCTTTCCCTTGAGGCGGGCGACGATGGGAACGCGCGCCCTGAGCGGGCGAATCGTGGCACCAAGCCCCCGACGGTCCCGTGCGATCAGGCATCGGCGTACACCCCGCAGCGCCTGGCGGTCAGGCTGCCGCTTGGTGCGCGGCGACGCGTCCGTCACGGAGCACGAGGTGCGAGCCGGTGAATCGGGACCGCATCCGGCGGTCGTGCGTGACTTCGTGCGCATCGCGCGTGGTGTGGCGTGCTGGGGCTGACGAGGGGGCAGCTCGCTACCTATGGGTGTCTCCTTCTCGGGACGGGGGCAGGGCGTGGCGGCAGAGTGCTGTGGTCAGGGGGCGGTCGGGGCTGCCCACTCGACGAACTGGACGATCACGCCGTTGGGATCGGTGATCTGGAAGAGGCGTTCGCCCCAGGGCTCCTCGCGCAGCGGCATGGTGATCTCCACGCCTTCGCCGCGCAGCCGCTTTTCCTCGTCTTCGATGCCGGTCGTGGTGAAGGCGAGGATCAGGCCGGAGGCGCGCTGGTCGCGCTGACCGGCCGGGAGGATCTGGTTCCCGCGGGCGAGCAGCACGATGTCGGCTGCGGCGTCCGCGCGGGTCAGGGAGGCGAAGCCGTCGGCAGCGGCCTGCTCCGTGTAGCCGAGGTGTGCGGTGAAGAACTGCTGGGAAGCGGCGACGTCGTCGACGGTGAGCGAGACGGTGAAGGCGGTGATCTGCACGGGTGCCTCTCCTCATGGATTCCGGTACAGGGCGTGGTGCGGGTGACGGCAGCGGGAGTCAGTAGCCGGAGCGGCGCGGCAGATTCCGGACCGGCGGCGGAACCCGTCGAGCGCGTACGCCGGGGCCTGGGGGAGGCGGGCGTCGGCTGCCGCTGGGTGGTGCCGGAGTGCGGCCGTCGAGCCCGACGGGAACCGGACCGAGGTCGACGGGCGGGATGTGGGAGGTGAAGCGGGGCTCGGGCATGGGCAGTGGAGGTCCTTCACATCAGAGAAACGTGCGACGGACGTAAACTTACTTCCGTCCCCTCGTGGGTGTCAACATAAAAATGCTACGGGTGTAAGATTGCCCCATGACTACTGACGTCGCTCCGCCTGCCGCCCCCGCTGGCCTGCGGGAGTCGAAGAAGCAAGAGACCCGGCAGCTCATCTCCGACCACGCCACCCGGCTGTTCCTCGCTCAGGGCTTCGAGCAGACCACCATCGCCGAGATCGCGATTGCGGCACGGGTCGCCAAGAAGACCGTGACCAACTACTTCGCACGCAAGGAAGATCTGGCGCTGGACCATCAGGACGCCTTCGTCGGCTCTCTGGCCCGCGCCGTGGCCACGCGTCGGCCCGGCGAATCGGCTCTCACCGCACTGCGCCGTGTCTTCATCGAAGCCGCCACCGCCGCCGAACCGGTTGCCGGGTTCTCCGGACCCGAGTTCGCCCACATGGTCGCCGACAGCCCCACTCTGTCCACCCGCCTGCGCGACCTGCACGACCTGCGTGAGGCGGCGCTTGTCGACGCCCTCGCCGAAGCCACCGGTGCGACCCCCGGCGACATCACCCCCCGCGCCGCCGCCGCCCTGCTCGCCGCCGTGCACCGTGCCCTGTTCCAGCGCATCCAGGAGCTCACCCTCGCCGGCGACGACAACTCCCGCATCACCGTGGTCATCACCGAGGAAGCGGGTATCGCCTTCGATCTCCTTGAACCCTCACTTGCCGACTACGCCACGGCGTGACGCGCCCACGACCCGAACGGCATGCGGCCACATCCGGCCCTACCCCGGCCGCCGGCGCGCCGATGCGGCGCCCGCCGTCTGCCCGCTCCTGGCATCCAGCCCATGCAACAGTTCATACCCGAGACTGACGAGCAGAGCGGAGGGTTGCCATGACCGCTCCTCCCATACTGGTTGGGGCCCGTGAACCTCAGACCTCGTTGGCGTGGGTTTCGGCGCGGCTGCCGACGGGTGTTCTGCTGCTGGCCAGCCAGGAACGGGCGGGTCCAGCGGCGGTTTCGGTGTCGACGGTGAGATGCAGGCGGGTACCGCTGCCCTGGGCCGGGTAGCTGCGCTGTTCGGTGCCGGCGAAGGAACGGCGCAGGACCTCGGCGACCGCACGGGCGGCTTCGGGGGTGGCGGCGACGATACGGATCTCGGCGTGGCCTGGCTGCGGCAGTGGCTCGTTCTCGACGGTGTACAAGACGGTGTGTTCCCTTCGGGGCGAAGCGAGAGGCCGGCGGGTGGGTTGTCCCGGGTGTCGGGTGCCCCACCCGCGGCCTTCGGTCGGAGGAGTGGTCTGAGGCCAGGTGCCCGTGAGCCTGTGGCTAGACGGCCTGGGTGGCTGCGGTCCGGTGGACGGCTGATGGCCGCGACGGGTCGCTGCAGTGATTGGTCGCGATGCGTGCGTCGTGCCGGGCGTTGAGCCGGTCGATCAGGCGCATGCCGAGCGCGGTCAGAAGAGCACCCACCATCGCGATCAGGGTCTCTATGCCGTCATCTCCGCATGTTCCCCGGCAGGCTGATCATCCGCGCGCCGACGACCGGGTGTCGGAGGGGCGGCAGGGCGGACCCACCGTCGGTCTCCCAGGCGTCCTCGCTGCTTCGGGCGTCCCGCATACGGCGGCCGGTCGCGGCTTCGTCGGACATCAGCACACCAGCAGTGAGGACGCTGCCGGGGATCGCGGCGGCAGCCATGAGCCGGGCGGCTGCGGCGGGTTCGGTCTGGGGCGGGATCACCAGCAGGTCATAGCGGCCGGTGGCGTAGGAGAGCAGGATCATCTTGTCGGGATCCTGTTCGGCGAACCAGCCCACGTGCACGGTGTGCCCGGCGACAGGAACCTTGTGCGGGACGACAGGCCAGCGGGTGGGGTTCACCGTGACGTGCGTGATGCGTCCGATGGGTCCTTCCAGCGCGTCGACCAGTGGCGGAAGCTCGGCTTCGAGGTCGCGCGAGTGAGGCCACCAAGCGCCGTCCAACTGGCCGTCGAGGGAGGTCTTCGGTGTGAGCGACAGGCGCGCCGAAAGCAAGGGAGCGGTGGCGGTGGTCATGATGCGGACCCGTCCCCGGGCCGCCCATGGACGGCCCAGTGTCTTGATCGCCGGAAACGACGTCCGCGTGGGAGCGGGTGTACGAGTTACTCCCGGTACCTTCAGCGTACTCCGCCCCGTGGCCGGGCGAGCGGCTCCGGGGCGGCCAACTCCGGCGGTGTTGGTGTGCCGGACCGACACGCGCCCCACCGCAGGGTGCGGAGTACCGTGAGACCACGGCGGCATCTCGTCGGCCGTGAGGTGCCGGCGTCCCGTGCAGGCAGGTGACCACTATGGCCGGATCCGACCCCCCCACCTCCCCGAAGACCCTTCCGGACGAGATCCACCGAGCGGTGAAGCCCGGCACGGCCCTGCTCCGGTTGCAGACCACCCACTCCCGCGAAGGCGTCCTCGACGGCGCCTGGTGGCCCCGCTCCCGGGACGTCGCGACCGAACTGCCCGCCCTGATCCAGGCGCTCACCACGCACCTCGGACCCATTACGAGGGTCGGACTGGACACCGCCGCCTGGGAGGAGGTCCCCACCCGTGTCGTCGTCGACGACCGCGTCGTACACCTCGACGCCTTCCCCGTCGGAGACGACACCGTTCTGGTCACCCGGGGCGATCACGACCACTTCGCCCTGATGGTGGTGCCACCGGACACGACACCCGACGCAGCACGGGACGCCATGGCCCGCGCGGTCCGCTTCGACAACGTCACCCAGGCCGCCGAGATCCTTGTCGCCACGCTTCCCGAACCAGCGACCGAGCGCGAGGAGTCGGGATGATCCAGACAGCGGACATCCGCGAGTGGTGCACCCACGACGCGCGGTTGCGGTGAAGCGCGCTGGCCATGACATGGCGTCCACGAAATCTCAGGGATGGCCTCAGCGTCGGTCCAGCGAACCTGGGAGTACCCGCGGGGCTCGCGCGGCCTCCAGGGCATACCCCGGAGTTGGAGCACGTGGAGGGCGCGGCAGGTCCTGAGAGGTCTAGGCCGTGTTTGAGAACTCCCGCCTGGCTCGCGACGCCTGGCACGCACACTCGCTGCGTTGTCGAATCGTCCAAGTACGCCAGCGGGTGACGCTAGTCGAACTGGCGCTCCGGGCTTGGGGGGCACCGGCCGCTTCCGGCGGGCATACCTGCTGACCTGTGGAAACGACACGTATCGGGGTGCGCTCCAGCCTCGTCCTGAAACCCGTGGTTGACCGGTGAACGCTGCCCTGTCTGGTGCGTATCCGGTGTGCTCGCCGTGCAGGCGCATCCTGCGTCATTGCTGAGCTGGGGAGCTTCCTCCGCGGGCGGGCCCGTCGTCTTCGCCTTTCCCTTGGACGGCGGAAGTCGGCACCCGGCTCTGACATCCGACGCCAGCCGGGACGCCAAGCCCGGGACCGCTGCGAGCCCACTTATGGGCGACAACCCTGGTGGACAGCCACATACTTGCGCACGGCCCCCGCCTGCCCCTCACACCCCTGCCTCTACCCTTGAGGACTTCGGATTGATGGTTCACGAACAACCACGGAACGGAGCGCGCGGTGACCGCGGGGGAAGCGCATGGCGGAGAGCTGACGGGCAAGGTACTCGGCGGGCGTTACCGGGTGACCTCCATAATCGGGCGCGGCGGCATGGGACTGGTCGCCCGGGCGGAGGACGAACTCCTGAACCGAGAGGTCGCCGTCAAGGTCCTGCGGGCTTTCACCGACACCTCCGCAGCCGAACTGGCCGACGTGCGGACCCGGATGCAGAGGGAGGCGCAGGCCGCCGCCCGTATCCGGCACAGCGGCGTGGTCACCGTGCACGACGTGACCCAGGAGCAGGGCCTCCCGGTCATCGTCATGGAACTCGTCGACGGGCCCTCGCTCGACGACGTGCTGACGGAGCGCGGCACACTGGAGCCGCGCGAAGCCGCCGCGATCGGCGCCAAGCTGATGGACGCGCTCGACGCCGCGCACCGGGCAGGCGTACTCCATCGGGACGTCAAACCGGGAAACGTGCTGATCGAGCACGGCGGCAGGGTCGTGCTCACCGATTTCGGCATCGCCAGCATGGAAGCCTCCGGCGACGACGCCATGGCCAAGCTGACCCAGAGCGGTCAACTCGTGGGTTCCCTCGACTATTTGCCGCCGGAGCGTGCGCAGGGCAGGGAGCCCGGTCCCGCGTCGGACATCTGGTCGCTCGGCATGACGCTCTACTCGGCCGTGGAAGGGACTTCGCCGTTCCGCCGCACGTCCGCGTGGTCCACCCTGTCCGCGATCGTCACCGAGCCCCTGCCGGAGCCCCGCCGGGCGGGCCCGCTCACGCCGGTGCTCCAGGCGCTGATGGCGAAGGAGCCGGAGAACCGGCCCACCGCGGAACAGGCGCGCGGCATGCTGGAGCGCGTCGCCTCGGGCGGGACGGTGCACCTCGCATCCGCCGCTCCGACTCCGGCACCCGCGCCCGCGCCCGCGCCCACGGTGGGTCCCGGGGCTGCCCCCGCACCGGCTCCCGGGTTCGGTCCCCCGCTGTTCCCCCAGCCCGCCCCGCAGTCTGAGCCTCCGCACGCCGGCTACGCGCAGCCCGGCCTGGCGCAGCACGGCGCGCCGGTCGCGGGCCACGCCGGAGTCCCCGCTCCCGAGACGAGCCGGACGGCAGACCGTCGCGCACGGCGCCGCAGCAACCGCACGGTCGTCGTCGCGGCAGCGGCCGCCGTCGTGCTCCTCGCCGCAGGCGCCGGTATCACCTACGCCCTGACCTCCCAACGAGGCGGCACGACCACGGACGGCGCACAGCCGACGCCGCCCGGCGTCGGCTCCCCCACGGGCAGCCCCTGGCCGACCGGGGGCAGCACCCCGTCGTCCGCCGGTTCTCCCGGCACGTCCCCGAAGCCGTCGACCTCGGAGGAGCCGGACGGCCACGAGGACGACGAGCTGGGTCCCACGAAGACGCCCGGCGTCGAAGGCGACAAGCCGACCGAGGGCCCCTCGGCCTCCCCGGAGACCAAGCCCAGCCCGTCGGTGAAGGAGCCCACCCCGGTGTCGACGGCCTGCACCGGCTGGGCCCACGAGAACCGCAGCGACGGCTACGGCTACCTGGCCGAGACGTCCCACCTCTACACCGGGCCGTACGCGGAATGCCAGTACGTGACCGCGGTCAAGACCGGTGTGAAGCTCTACTACCACTGCTACATCACCAACGCCCACGGCAATAAGTGGATCTACGCCCGCATCGTTGGGACGAACACCGAAGGCTGGGCCCACAGCGCCAAACTCACCAAGGAGAGCGGCAGCCTGTCCCGCTGCTAGGCGTTCCCGACCGGTGATGCCCGGGGGCGCAAGCCGCCACCGTGGTAGCCCCGCGACGGCCCGGGGCCGCTTCAGAGGCGCACTTTGGCAGTCCGCACCCGCTGGCCTGGCGGGGACGGTTGCTGCAGGGCGCCGTACCGGGGCCGTTCGCGTACAACTCTTCTGCCCCGGGGTGTGTCTCCTGTGTACTCAGATCACGGGAGACACATGTTCACGCACAGGAAGCTCCGCCTGGCTCTCGCGACGGCGACGGCCGTCTCGCTGACCGGCGGGCTGCTCGTCCTCGCGACCCAGACGGCGGCAGCGGCCACGCCCGCCAAGTACGCCGACGACTTCAACGGCGACGGTTTCCGGGACTACGCGGTCGGCTGGGCCGGCGAGGTCACCGTCACCTACGGCACGGCGACGGGCCCCGGCACCGTGACGAAGACGTTCACCCAGGACAGCGCCGGCATCCCCGGGAAGGCCGGCGACAGCGGCGGCTACGCCGATTTGTTCGGCGATCAGCTGGCGAACGCGGACTTCAACCGCGACGGATACGCCGACCTCGCCGTCGCCGACCGCAGCGAGAAGGTCGGCACGAAGGTCGCGGCCGGCGCGGTCACCATCCTGTGGGGCACCAGGTCGGGCCTCGGCACGAAGGCCACGCGCATCCCCGCCACGGCTCAGGCTCTGTACGGGTTCGGCGCCGCCCTGGCCACCGGCGACTTCAACGGCGACGGAAAGGCGGACCTGGCCGTCGCCGACGGCGTGCACACCGTCTCCATCTACCGCGGCGGCTTCTCCCAGTCCGGCACGACGGGCGCGGTCACCCGGCACGGGTACTCGGACACTCTGGAACCGACCGGCCTCGTCGCCGGAAATGTCACCAAGGACAAGGCGACCGACCTGTACGTCCTCGGCCAGGGCTACAAGAACGACAAGATGACCCAGGCCGCCTGGTTCCTGCGCGGCGGCACCACGGTCAAGGCGGGCGCGGTCACGACGTACGACACGTCGTCACCGGACTACAGCCCGACCGGAGTCATCGCCGATTTCGACAAGAACGGCTACGGGGACCTGGCCGTCAGCGACACCCCGTACAACAAGCACGCGGGTTCGGTCGTCGTCCTGCGCGGCGGCTCGGGTGGCCCGACCACCTCGTACCGCCTGACCCAGACCACGGCGGGCGTGGCCACCGCCGCCACGGCGCACGACGGTTTCGGCTCCGGCCTCTCGGCCGGCGACACCGACCGCGACGGCTACCCGGACCTGGCGGTGGGCGTGCCCGAGGAGACGGTCGGCACGCTCAAGCAGGCGGGCGGCGTGCACGTCCTGCGGGGCGGTGCGCACGGGCTCAGCGGCACCGGCTCCAGGTGGTTCACCCGCGCCACCGCCGGCGTACCCGGCAAGGCCACGCCGTACGAGGCCTTCGGCCAGCTCGTCCGCCTGCGCGACTTCGACCGGGACGGCGACGCCGACCTGCTGGTGTCGGGTGTGCTGCTCCGGGCGGGTGCGGCCGGTGTCACGGCCGATGGTGCGACGGAGCTCGCGCTGGTCCCCGCGTTCCCGCAGTAGGACGCCCGTTCGCAGGCTGAGGAGCCCACCGGATCCGTTCCGATGCTGTTGGTGAGTCCGGGGCCTGCGTGACGACGGCCTGCACGACCCCGTTGGGGTTGTGCAGGCCGTCGACGTGTATCTGAGGCGGTTCGTGTCGTGTCCCCGGCCGTTGGCTTCGTTCAACTCCAGGAAAAGCGTTCGTCGATGGGTGGCGGAGGCGGTTGGGGATCCGCCGACACGATGGTCCGCGCCGGGCAGTCCTGGGAGAAGACGCGTTGATCTACCAGCATTCGGGTATCCAGCGACAGCAGGAAGCGGCGAGCGGGCTGGATCAGCTCGTGCGTGCTGCCCGTCAGAAGACGAAGGAGACCTTCTGGTGCGGATCTGGTGCGCGACGCTTAAACCGGCCGAGACAACAAAGAAGCCCCGGGCCGGTGGCCTGGGGCTTTCTGGTGGAGCGGGTGACGAGAGTCGAACTCGCGCTCTGAGCTTGGGAATCACCGCGCTCCGGCTGCCCGATCTGCATCCTGACCAGGTACAACGGGTGCTGAAATGAAGCCCGGAGGCCTGGTCCGGCATCCGCTGTTGACCGTGGTTTCCCGTCTCGTTGGGCACGGATCGGGCACGGACTACCCCCTCGATGCGAACTACGGGCGGGGCGGTCACTGAGCCCTACCAGGCTGCCTGACCGGCTCCTCAGAGGCTCTGTCCGACGGGTCGCGTCACCGACTCCGCAAACGACAGCAAGGTCACCCGAACGGCTCAACATGACGTGTCGCACACTGAACATTAGGCTGACTAGTGTTCTAACCGAGGCAATCCGTGAAAGGCGAACCAAATGCGCATTCGACGAATCCTCGCCGCAGTCTTCGCCACGGCAGCCCTCGCCGGACTCGGCCTCACAGGCGCCGCCACCGCCACCGCCTCCGCCACCGTCACCCCGGCCAGCGTCACCCCGGGTGAGTGCACGGACGGCGGCGGAACGATCGATCGGTCGACGCCCGTGCTCCCGACCTGCCGGGGCGGTATGTACGACGGGCAGACGGTCGACTAAACCCCACTAGGGCCCGTTGCGAAAGTGGATCGGCGCCCCGCAGCCACGCGTTGCGGGGCGCTCCCTCGCCAGCGTTCCCCCTCGGCTGACGGCAACGTACCTGGGGGGCGTGACGATCGCACACAGGCCCGATGAGGTTGGCGGAGCGGCTTTGGGCGGGAGCTGCCATGGGGCGAGAGATCGGGGCCCGTACGCTGGTCGCGACTCGGGCAGTCTCTGGACCTGCCCGCAATAGCCCGATGTGGGCCCCGATCTTCGAGGCTCGCCCATGGTGTGGCTGCCTAAAGCCGTGGAGCCGACCGGGCCCAGCCACCGCGGGCTACCGTCCACCGCTCGGGCGTCGGGTGTGCCAGTCACAGAACCATCGTCGTGGACGAAGAGGTTCCGAGACAGCCTGCACACACGGCTTCTGCGAGGATGGAGCTGGATCGATTCGACATGGCTTCGACTCCTTCGGATCGATTGGGGCCACGCCCGCAGTCATCGGGTGCGGCCCATTGCAACCTGCCCTACATCTCGCCAGGTTCGGCCTTGCTCCAGCGAGCCACGGTGGCTCGCGAGATACTCGTCGGCTCAGCGACCCGCCTATACGGGACGCCGGCTTCGACCGCCTCCAGGACGAGAGGCCGCAGAGCAGCATCCAGTCGCTCCAACTCGGCAGCCAGGCGCGCCCGCTCTGCCCCCGGCTCCAACAGCCGCTGCACGGCCCTGGCACCGGGCATCCTCGGGCGTGCCAGCCGGAGCACTCTCAACGGGCGATGCTTGACGCCGAGGTGTCGACCTCTGCACGGGCTTGCTACGTTGCCGATTCCGCCGATTGGGCATGCCTACATGCTGCCGATGTGTCTCATGCAAGACAGGCCATCCCTCAAGAGACGCATATGCCAATCCGAGGCGCTGGCGAATTCCCAGGTGAGGGCGGTAGACCGTTGCACGGAAGCCGCAAAGCGGCATCGAGAGCCGCTTGTCGGATCCCAGCTGATGCCTGACGTTCTGGTCCCAGGTGATGCTTGACGGTGGGCCTAGACAACGTAGGGAGCCCCGTGGGGCTTGTTCGCTT
>NZ_JBHWIW010000075.1:0-21222 GCF_042731955.1 Streptomyces sp. NPDC059828
GGGCTCCCGCCCGTGGCCGACCGGGGGCCAGCGGCTCTGTCGTGCCTACTTCGGGACCTCGTAATCGCCACCGAGCAGCACCGTGACGTCGGCGTTGGACGCCGCCTTGCCCTTCTTCACGGCCTTCTCCGGCAGCCCGAGGGTCTTGGCGACCTCGACTGCCCTGGGCTTCTGGGCCTCGTCCGCGTACAGGACCTGAGAGGACGAGACGGCATCGGCCTTGCCGGCGTCCACGAAGGAGTAGCCGCCGTTGGCAAGGACGATCCGGGCCGCCTCGGTGGCATCGGCGTTCCCTGAGGCGTTACGGACCCCCACCCGCACCGCCGCGCCCTGCTCGGGGGCGCTGACCTTGCCGCCCAGGACGTCCTTGACGACGCGGTCGCTCACCTCCTCGCTGAGCGTCCCGTCCTGCTGGACGGGCAGCAGCGCGGTCTTGTAGTCACCGCCCTTGGCGTACTCCGACAGCGTGGCCAGCGAGACGCCCAGGTCCTTCTCGGGCAGTGAGGGGTCGAGGATCTGTGCGAGGGTCTCGATGGTCACCGTGGCGGCCTTGGGGTCGCTGGAGAGCTTCCGCAGCACCCCGTACATCACCTGGCCGAACCGCTGGAGCTGGGCGGCCTCGGGCTCGCCGCTGCCCCGGTAGGTGGCGTAGCCGACCGCCATCCTGCCGTTGAGAGTCTGGCTCTCCCCCTTCTTGACCAGCGGCTGCTCGCCCTTCTTGGCGCCGGGCACTTCGGTGTTGGTGGTGAGGTCGACGCCACCGACGAGCTCGACGAGGTTCTCCAGGTAGGGGGTGTCGAGCCGCCAGGTGCCGGTGATCCTGGCGCCGAGCAGGGTGCCGATCGACTCACGGGTGCCCGTGGAGCCGTCCTCGTCGACGGACTTGCCCAGGGTGGTGCCGACGCCCTCGTCACTGGCCACCGCGAGCGAGTTCGGAAGCAGGACGGTGGTGCCCTGCTTGGTGGTCTCGTTGTCGACGAGCAGGGCGGTGGAGGTGCCGCCCTTCTTGGTGTTGTGCAGATGGACCACGATCACGTCCCGCTTCTGCGGGCCCGACGCGGCGTTCTGCGCACCGCCGGAGCCGCCGGTGCCGGGCAGTCTGCCGGTGGACCAGAGGTATCCGACTCCGCCGACGACCGCGAGGGCCAGGACGACGACGAGGGCCACGGCTCTGTTGCGGCCCCGGCGCTTGGCTTCCTCGCGGCGCTCGGAACGGCTCTCGGTGAACTTGAGCCAGTCGATCACGTCCTCGGAATCCTCGTCCGGCTCCTCGATGAACGAGAACTGCTCGGTCCGGTACTCGGGCCGGCCGGCGGTGCCGGAGTCGCCGTCGTCTGCGGGGCGGCGCGGGCCTGGTACGGCGGCGGTCCGGTCAGGTTCCGAGTGCGCTTCGGGGTCCGGCTCCCTGTGGTGCGGGGTGGGGTCGTCGTAGCTGTCGTACCGAACGCGGCCGTCATGGCTGTCGTAGCCGTCGTCGTAGCCATAGGCCGGACCCGGCTCGGGGGCTTGCTGAGTGGCGCTCGGCGGCGGGGCGACCTGCTGACCGTAGGGGTCGTAGCCATGCTGCGGCTGCTGCTGCTGGGCATACGAGTCGGTTCCGTACCCGTAGTCGTAGCCGTACCCCGGCTGCTGCTGCGCCTGCTCCGGATACTGCTGCTGCTGTCCGTACGGATCGTAGCCGTGGGGCTGCTGGGAGTGCTGGGGCTGCTGATAGACCGGCTGACCGTACTCGTCGTAACCGATGATCTGCGGCTGCTGCGAGTAGTACGGGTCGTACGGGTTCTGCTGATCGTTCACCCTTGCCCCTCTCCCTGTCTCACTCGCCGCGGTACAGCTCGCGCTTGTCGATGTAGCGCACCACACCGTCCGGCACCAGATACCAGACCGGATCCCCCTGCGCGACCCTCGCACGGCAGTCGGTGGACGAGATGGCGAGCGCCGGTACCTCCACGAGCGAGACGCCGCCCTTGGGCAGTCCGTCGTCCGTCAGGTCGTGGCCCGGGCGTGTGACACCGATGAAGTGGGCGAGCGAGAAGAGCTCTTCGGCGTCCCGCCAGGTGAGGATCTGGGCGAGGGCGTCGGCGCCGGTGATGAAGAAGAGGTCCGAATCGCTGTTGAGGGAGCGCAGATCCCGCAGGGTGTCGATGGTGTACGTCGGACCGCCGCGGTCGATGTCGATGCGGCTCACCGAGAACTGGGGGTTGGACGCCGTGGCGATGACCGTCATCAGATAGCGGTCCTCCGCCGGGGAAACCGCCTTGTGGCTCTTCTGCCACGGCTGTCCTGTCGGCACGAACACCACCTCGTCGAGGTGGAAGAGGGCGGCCACCTCGCTCGCTGCCACCAGGTGGCCGTGATGGACCGGGTCGAATGTCCCGCCCATGACGCCGAGCCGGCGCTTGCCGCCCCTCGTAGGCAGATCCTGCTGTCCCTTACCCATGCGTGCAGAGCCTACTGGCACGGCCATCCGGCCCCGTATCAGCGGTCGCGGTTGAAGCGGGTGGTGATCCACAGCAGAAGCAGCAGGGCACCGAACGCGCCGAAGCCGGTGAGGTAGGGGCTGAGGCTTTCGTGGTTGCCACCGTGCTCTGCGCCCTCTGCGAGGGTGACCAGGTTGGCGGCGGTGCTGGCGAGGCTCATCTTCTGCAGGCCCTATCGATCGGGAGTCGGAGCGGAGACTTCGCGCACATCGTATGCGCCGGGTGCGGACACGCCCACGCCGACTCAGTCGTTGCCGCGGCCCTCGGTTGTCCACAGGCCCGGCGGCGCCGCAACCTCAGCCCCTAATCTGGGGTCTGTCAGGAGGACGGGCCGGAGACGGACCGCCAGCACTGGTAAGAGGAACAGGGGGCATACGATGACCGACAGCAGTTCCGGGAACGAGAAAGTGCCGAGCAGGCAGCGCCAGCGCTTCCCCGACATCTCCTCCCGGGCATACGAGCATCCGGCGGACCGATCGGCGCTGGTGGCGCTGCGCAAGCTCAGCGGCTTCGACACCGTCTTCAAGGCGCTGAGCGGGCTGCTGCCGGAGAGAAGCCTGCGGCTGCTCTTCCTCTCCGACTCCGTCCGGGTCAGCGACGCCCAGTTCGCGCACCTCAACGACATGCTGCGCGACGCCTGCTACATCCTGGACCTGACGAAGGTCCCGCCGATGTACGTCACGCAGGACCCTAAGCCCAACGCGATGTGCATCGGCCTTGACGAGCCGATCATCGTCGTCACCACCGGTCTGGTGGAGCTGCTCGACGAGGAGGAGATGCGGGCGGTCATCGGTCACGAGGTGGGACACGCCCTGTCCGGCCACGCGGTGTACCGGACGATACTTCTCTTCCTGACCAATCTGGCGCTCAAGGTCGCGTGGATACCGCTCGGCAATGTCGCGATCATGGCGATAGTCACGGCGCTGCGCGAGTGGTTCCGGAAGTCGGAGCTCTCGGCGGACCGCGCCGGACTGCTCGTGGGCCAGGACATCCAGGCGTCGATGCGGGGCCTTATGAAGATCGCCGGTGGCAATCACCTGCACGAGATGAATGTCGACGCCTTCCTGGAGCAGGCCGAGGAATACGAGGCGGGAGGGGACCTGCGCGACTCGGTGCTGAAGATACTCAACCTGCTTCCCCGCTCCCATCCCTTCACCACGGTGCGTGCCGCCGAGCTGAAGAAATGGGCGGAGAGCCGCGACTACCAGCGGATCATGGACGGCCACTACCCGCGCCGCGCGGAGGACAAGGACACGTCCGTCACGGACTCCATCCGCGAGTCGGCCGCGCACTACGCGGATTCGGTACGGACGAGCAAGGATCCGCTGATGAAGCTGGTCGGCGACATAGCCGGGGGCGCAGGCGATCTGGGCGGTCGGCTGCGGGACAAGTTCACGGGCGCGGGCGGCGCCGGCGGGAGCCAACCGTCAGAGGAAGGCGGCAAGGGCTGAAGCCCTGCCGTACGGGAGGTCAGGTGGCGGGCTGAGCGGCCGGCGGGGCCGACTGGGCGCCGGGGGCGAGTGAGCCACAGAATGCGGCAGCGGTCCGTCCGGTCTGGTACGGGTCGGTGCCGGCCGGGCCTGTGCCGGTCGCCCGCTGGCCCGCCAGCAGGGGCTCCAGGGCACCGGAGGGGTCGGACGCGCAGGCCATCGGACCGGCCTGGGTGTAGCTGGAGAGCAGCTCCGCCCGGTGGGTACGCAGATCGTCGCGGTCGAAGCGGAAGTGCAGCTCGCGACGGACGGTGAAGAGGGAGGCGTCGTTCACACGCGGGGCGGTGTCCGCGGGCCGGAGCGCGTAGGTGAAGGTGTGGTCGGAGGTCACCTCGAGCGTGTTGGGGCCGGCGTCGGTGACCCGGAGGGTGCCGTGGACGCGTATCTCCGGGTCGGCGAGCTTGGTCTTCGCGGGGTCGAAGCGCACCAGCCAGCCGGTCGCCGCGTGGCGGCCGTCGTTGACCGGGGCGTCGACTGAGCGGTCGAACTGTTCGATCTGGTCCGGATCGAGCAGCGCCCGCACCGGCCGCGTCGAGGTGCCGTTGAGCACCGCGGGATCGAGTGACGAGTCCACCAGGTAGTCCTTGGCTATGGTCAGCGCGGTCATGACCTGGCTCTCGGAGAAATTCCTGGTGGGCCTGGCGGCCGGAAGGGTGATTCCGGCGCCTCCGGAGCGGTACTCGGCGGCCGGGCTGTGCGCGTACAGCCGGTCGGGGTCACCGCCGGGCACGGGACCCTGCGGGGCCAGGGGTATCACCATGCTCCGCAGCGCTTCAGCGGGCTGGGCGGGCGCCGGCTGATAGGGATGGCGGACGCCCATGTAGATCGCGGTGCCGAAGGCCACGGCGATCAGCAGGACCAGCAGGACGGCCTGCTTCGCACCGGTCCACACCCGCCAGCCGGGGCGGCTGCGGACGGCCCTTGCGTGGTCGCCCATGCGCTCCCGGGCGGAGAACTCCTGGAGGCGGGCAGCACGGACGAACGATTCGTCGAAGACGACGGATCCGTATTCGTCCTCACCTCCGCCGGGGAGCCCCTCGGGTGTCCCCTCAGGTGGGTCTCCACGCCCTGCCATATCTTCAGGGTAGGTCTGGCGGGCCCAACGTAAACGCGGAGCCGAGCGGCAAGTTCGGACAAGCGTTCACCTAGCGCGCCTGCCCAGGCCGGGGGTCAGGACTCAGGGGATGCGGGGGACAGCGGGGACGGGAGATGCCATCCGGTCGGGTTCCGGGTTCGCCGAGGGCTGGTCGACGCCGGTCGTGGCGGGCGGGGGGACGCTGTCCTGGCGGTTGGCCGACGCGCCCCGGTAGACGGCGGTGAAGGCGAGGGCGACCATGCCTATCCCCATCACCAGCGCGAGCACCCAGGCGACGGGCCGGTGCCAGCGGGCGGAGCCGCGATAGGGGCGCAGGGCGCCGCCGTGCGGTCCGTAGGGGTCGAGGTCGTAGGGACCGCGGTCGTCGGCGCCATAGGCGTCGTAGAGGCGCTCATGGCCGTACGCACCGCCCGAGCCGTACCCGTCGTCGTAGAGCTCGTCGTCGGCGGCCCCGGCACCCGCGCGCGCCCGGGCGGCCTCGGCTTCGGCCCGGGCCTGGGCAGCGGCAACCCGCCGCTCGGCGGCGGAAGGCTCATGGAAGCGGGCGGCCCGGACGAAGTCCTCGTCGAACACCACGGAGGCGAAGTGCTCATCCGCGCCTCCGCGGTCGTCGTCGGGCTCCCAGCCGTCCGGAAACGGCCTGCCCCCCACGTCGTCCGGCACGTCTTCAGAGTAGACCGGGCCCGGGATTTTGGGCAGGGAGTGCGGGGAACTGCCCCGCACCCCCCGTCACCTGGTGTGACCGTCGCCGGTGACGATGTACTTCGTCGAAGTGAGCTCGGGAAGCCCCATCGGACCCCGGGCGTGCAGCTTCTGCGTGGAGATGCCGATCTCGGCGCCGAAGCCGAACTGGCCGCCGTCGGTGAAGCGGGTGGACGCGTTCACAGCCACGGTGGTGGAGTCGACCAACTGGGTGAATCTGCGGGCCGCGGCCTGGGAGGTGGTGACGATGGCCTCGGTGTGGCCTGAGGACCACAGCCGGATGTGCTCGACGGCCTTGTCGAGGGAGTCGACCACCGCGGCGGCGATGTCGTAGGAGAGGTATTCCGTCTCCCAGTCCTCCAGCGTCGCGGGCACGACGGTGGCCTTGGTGCCCTCGGCGTAGGCCAGTGTCCGCTCGTCGGCGTGGACGGTGACCCCGGCTTCGGCGAGGGCCTTCAGGGCACGGGGGAGGAACTCGGCGGCGATGTCCTGGTGCACCAGGAGGGTCTCGGCGGAGTTGCAGACGCTGACCCGCTGCGCCTTGGAGTTGATCAGGATGCCCACGGCCATGTCGAGATCCGCCTGGGCGTCGACATAGACATGGCAGTTGCCGGTGCCGGTCTCGATGACCGGCACCGTGGACTCCTCCACGACGGTCTTGATGAGGGAGGCGCCACCGCGCGGGATGAGCACGTCGACCAGGCCGCGGGCCCGCATCAGCTCACGGACGGAGTCGCGGCTCTCGCCCGGCACGAGCTGGACCGCGTCGGCGGGCAGCCCGGCTCCGCCGACGGCGTCGCGCAGCACCCGCACCAGCGCGGTGTTGGAGGCGTAGGCGGAGGAGGAGCCGCGCAGCAGCACCGCGTTCCCGGACTTCAGGCAGAGGGCCGCGGCATCCACGGTGACGTTGGGACGGGCCTCGTAGATGATGCCGACGACGCCGAGGGGGACGCGGACCTGGCGCAGATCGATGCCGTTGGGCAGCGTGGAACCGCGCACGACCTCGCCGACGGGGTCGGGCAGGGCGGCGACATCGCGGACGTCCGCGGCGATGGCGCGGACCCGCTCCGGCGTCAGGGTCAGCCGGTCGATGATCGCCTCGCTGGTGCCCGCCTCGCGGGCACGGGTGATGTCCTCGGCGTTCGCCGCGACGATCTCGGCCGTACGCACCTCGAGGGCGTCGGCGACCGCCAGCAGGGCGTCGTCCTTGACCGCCCGCGGAAGTGGCGCGATCTCGGCGGCGGCAGCGCGAGCCCGGTAGGCGGCCTGGGTGACCGGGGACATGTCGTCGTACGGGGAGAGCGAGGTCATGCCCGCAGGGTAATGCGCCTGCCCCGGACACCCCGCACCGTATCCCGCACTGCGAGACGGACCACCGCGCGGCCCGGCGCACGGACCTCAGTACGGATGGACACCGACGGGGGCCGCGGGCGGCAGGCCGTAGCCCTCCGCGATGCGCTGGTGGTAGGTCTCGCGGTCGATGACTTCCAGGCCGACGATCTCCCAGGGCGGCAGCTTCGCACTGGAGCGGTGCTCGCCCCACAGCCGCAGCGCCACCGCGGCGGCGTCGTGCAGATCGCGTGCCTCTTCCCAGTAGCGGATCTCAGCGTGGTCGTTGGCATAGCGGCTGGTCAGCAGGAACGGGTGGTCGTGGGCCAGCTGTTCAAGACCCCGTCTGACCTCTTTGAGCGGGGTCTCGGCCCCCGAGACGCACAAGGTGATGTGCCAGAGCCTGGACATCGCCGCATCGCCCTCGGCCACCTCCGCGGTGCCGGGTTCCTTGAAGTCGGCACCCGCCTCCACGCTGGTGAGGGCGCGCTGCTCCCCCACGGGCCTGCGGGTGCGTGCTGTTGCGCTGCCTCCTGTCCCCCGGGGCGCCGCCCCTGGGCGCGCTCGTCTCACCGACGGCCTCCTGTTGATCCGTTGCCGTGCCCGGACCCCGCCCTGCCCCCATGACGGATGTCCCTCTGACAAAGTTCCCCCGACAAAGTTGACCAGTCCCGGGGCGCACATGGGGCGGTTTTGCTGAACGTCCTCATCAGAAGGCGGGACTTTCAGCCGTTTCGGAGCCCTTTTCGTAGCGACACGGGAGGGTTCAGTGGGTCAGGACGACGAGATCGTCCCGGTGCACGACCTCGCGTTCGTAACCCGGACCCAACTCCTTGGCGAGCTCGCGCGTGGAGCGGCCGATGAGCTTCGGGATCTCCTTGGCGTCGAAGTTGACGAGCCCACGGGCCACCGGCCTGCCCCCGGCATCGCGTAGCTCCACCGGGTCGCCCGCACTGAACTCGCCATCGACCGCGGCGATTCCGGCCGGCAGCAGCGACTTCCTGCCCTCGACAACGGCCCGCACGGCCCCGGCGTCCAGCGTCAGCGAGCCCTGCGGGGTCGACGCATGGGCCAGCCACAGCAGGCGGTCGGCGCTGCGCCGCCCGGTGCGGCGGAAGTAGGTGCCCGTGTCCCGCCCGGCGAGGGCGTCCGCGGCCCGGCTTGCGGAGGTGAGGACCACGGGGACACCCGCGGCCGCGGCGATCCGGGCAGCCTCGACCTTGGTGACCATTCCCCCGGTGCCCACGCCCGCCTTGCCCGCCGAGCCGATCGAGATGCCCTCCAGGTCGGCGGGGCCCTTGACCTCCTCGATCCTGGAGGTTCCGGGCTTGCTCGGGTCGCCGTCGTAGAGGCCGTCCACATCGGAGAGCAGCACCAGCAGATCGGCGCGTACGAGGTGGGCCACCAAGGCGGCGAGCCGGTCGTTGTCGCCGAAGCGAATCTCGTCCGTGGCGACGGTGTCGTTCTCGTTGACGACCGGGACCGCGCCCATGGCGAGGAGCTGGTCGAGGGTGCGGTAGGCGTTGCGGTAGTGGGCGCGCCGGCTGGTGTCGTCGCTGGTGAGGAGCACCTGTCCGACGCGTACGCCGTAGCGGGCGAAGGAAGCGGTGTAACGGGCGACGAGCAGGCCCTGTCCGACGCTGGCGGCGGCCTGCTGGCGGGCGAGGTCCTTGGGGCGCCGGGCGAGTCCGAGCGGGGCGAGTCCGGCCGCGATGGCGCCGCTGGAGACCAGCACGATCTCCTTCTCGCCGCCGCTGCGGACCTTGGCGAGCACGTCGACGAGTGCGTCCACCCGGTCCGCGTCGAGGCCGCCCGCGGCGGTGGTGAGGGAGGACGAGCCGACCTTGACGACAATCCTGCGGGCGTCCGACACGAGTTTCCGGTGTTCCCTTGCCACTGACCCCGCCGCCCCTGACTGCCTTGCACCTGTCACAAGGCGAATCTATGCCAGGGGGTGAGCTCGGCGCTCACTCATTTCAGCCGGTGGACGAACCGCCCGCCGACGCCGGCGGGGCCGGCCACCCGGTCCGCCACCCGGCGGGCCAGACGGCGTGCCCTGCGTGCCGTCCGTCTAAGCAGTGGCAGTCGCGGCTCGATCCGCCGCTCGCCGATCTGTTCGGTGACCGTGATCTCGTAGGCCGCCAGCGGGATGCCCGATTCCGGCTCCGCGGCGTCGAAGTGCGGATACGCGAGGTAGGCGCGGCCACGGCGGTGCACCACGTCGGGCAGCCGTCCCTGCTGGCAGAAGTCCAGCACATCCCTGAGCGGGCCGGGACGGCCGAGAGCCACGCAGGTGAGCCGCAGCCGCTGCTCGACCCTGAGCCGGCGCGCGACGCCTGGTGTCCAGTAGGCGGCCATCAGCGGGGCCGCCAGCTCCAGCTTGTGCCGCAGATACTCCTCGGGCTGGCGCAGTACGACGGGGCCGAACTGCGGCAGCAGGGTGACCGTGAAGGGTCTGACCATCAGCTGGTCGCGGCGGGTGCCGGGCGGCAGGTGCCCGGCGATCAGCCCCATCAGGACGCGCGCCGAGTCGAAGCGGGGCGCGTAGCCACCGGTCTTGGTGAGGTGTTTGCCGTCGTCGCGGCCGACGAGGTAGTAGCAGACACGGTCGGCGACGACGGAGATTCCCGAGGCCCGCAGATACGCCTCCATCGTGAACAGCGCGTCCTCGCCGGTGCGCAGGGACTCGTCGAACCTGATGCCGTGCCGGGCGAGCAGTTCCCGCCGGAACAGCTTCTGCGCGCTCAGTGCGTACTTGATGTTGGAGGTGTAGAGGTCGGCCCGCTCCACGGTCCGGGTCCACATCGACGTGGCGACACCTCGGTTGACCCCGACGACCTTGCCGAGGACGACGTCGGTGCCGGCCCGGTCGGCCATCGCGACCAGAGCCTGGAGCGCCTCGCCCCCCAGGTGGTCGTCGGCGTCCAGGAAGAAGACATACCGCCCGCGGGCCAAGGCCAGGCCGACGTTGCGCGGACCTCCGGGGGCACCGGAGTTGGGCTGGTGCACCACCCTCATGGGCACCGGTGTCCGGGCGGCGAACTGATCGAGGTAGGCCCCCGTGCCGTCGGTCGAGCCGTCGTCCACGGCGACGATCTCCATCCGCTCCGGTGCCAGGGTCTGGGACTCGACGGAATCGAGGCACTTCACGAGATAGGGCATCGCCTCATAGGCGCCGATGATCACGCTGACGTCGGGACACGGGACGCGCGCGCTCCCCGGGGCGGGCTCGGCACAGCTGTCGGCCATCAGCCCATCGTGCCCAGCCCCCGGTCCCGGGGCCGTTCGGCACGCGGAACGGCCCGTGAGTCCGCCCCGGTCGGGGGCGGGCTCACGGGCCGTGTGCCTGCCGTGGTGGTCAGCCGGCGAGGGAGCTGGTGGCCTCCGCGCCGTCGTTCTCCTTGGCCTTGTCCTCGACGCGGGCCGCCGCCGCGGCGCTCTCCGTGCCGTTCTCGGCGTCGGACTCCCGGTCGAGCTCACCGATGGCCTGCGTGCCGATGCGCTGTGCCACACCGGTGTTGCGTGCCTCGGCCTTGGCCGTGAGTGCCTGGACCGCGGCGTTGAACTGCTCGATGGAGGTGGGCTCGTCCGGCCCGAGCAGGTACTTCTTCAGCTCGGCCCTGGCGTCGGCCAGCGGGTCGGCGGCCGAGTCGGACACGGCGGCCAGCAGCTGGTCGAGCTCCGCGGCGCTGTTGGAGAGGATGACCGCGGCCCGTACGGCGGTGTTCTGCCGCTTGAACTCGTCGGCGCCCAGCTCGGCGGAGTCCGTCACCGCGTAGGGCTTGCCGCTCGCGATGAAGTCGGAGACGACGCTGGAGATGTCGGAGACCATGCCGTCGGACTCGTTGAAGCAGTCGTACAGCTTGGGCTCGGAGCCGGTCACCACCAGGTGCTCCCACCAGCCGGTGGTACGCCAGTAGGCGTCGTTCCACTGCTCCCGCAGCGTCTTGGTCTCGGCCAGGCGCTGGGGGTCGGCGAGGGAGACCCGCGACACCTCGGCCTCGTCGCCGCCCGCGCGGCCGGGCTTGGCGAGTTCGGCGAGGCGGGCCTCGATACGGGTCAGCTCGGCGCGCGCGGCGGCCTGTGCCGGCTGCGCGGCGGCGGCCTCCTCGGCCCAGCGGGGGTCGGTGGCGCGTTCGGCGGCGGCGCTCCTCACCATCGCCGTGATCCGCTGGTGGATGGCCAGGGCCTTCTTGTTGCGGATGCCGGTGAAGGGGTGCGGCTTGTAGATGAGGCGCACCGGCCGCTCGGCCTCCAGCAGCCTGCGGACGATGTTCTCGCCCGCGAGCAGCAGGGAGGTGTTGCCGGGGTTGTTGTCCCAGCCCTCCCAGGTGGGGGCGTACAGGATGGTGGGGATGAGGTTCCTGGTGCCCTTGGCGCCGGTCTCGATGGGCGCGAGCTGAGGGCGGCCCACCTCGACGATGTCCTCGTCCCGGACGCCGACGTCGGCGAGGGCGTAGCGGTCACGACCCGCCCGCCCGGCGGTCCACACCTCGTCGTACACCTTGGAGTACGGGTTGACGCTGGCGAGCTTGTCGCTGTCGCCGTGGCCGATGAACACGTGCTTCATGGTCGGCACCCGCAGCATGTGGATGTTCTTGCCGACGTTGGCCGGGTAGAGCGTGACGCGGATCGTGTCCAGGTTCATCGCCATGAGGTGCTGTCCGCCGGGGATGCACAGCACGGGCACGGAGGTCTCGTTGAGCTTCGTGACGAGACCCCGCTCACGCATGATGATGAGCGGCCGCCCCTCGAGCTGCTCCATGGTCTCCAGCCACATGTTGACCTGGTAGGCGGACTCGTCCGAGCCGGAGAAGTACAGCGCGACGGTGGGCTGGTACTCGCCCAGCCACTTCTGTACGGCCTTGAGCACGGCGGGCGCGGACGGCACCCGGCGACCGCGGCGCAGGAAGGGCACGAGGGCGGCGGTGTAGAGCAGTCCGAGCCCGATGGTGACCGCGACGCCGATGTATCCGACGAGGTAGCTGCCGGTGCCGGCGGCGATGATCACGCCGGCCATGGCGGGGATGTCGAGGTGCAGCATCTTCTCGCCGGAGCGGCGCAGCAGGGCGCGCGGCGGGGCGTCCGGGATGCGAACGGCGTGGAGGTCGACGTTGCGCGTGACGACCGGCATCGTCCTGCGCAGCCGGATCAGGGTGGCCAGGGCACCCTGCGGGGCCTGGAGACCGTAGAAGAGCAGGAAGCAGGCGACCGCGGCGTAGAACAGCGGCTGCTCGGCGAGGCCCTCGCGGGCGAGCAGCAGGATCAGCAGCAGCTGCCGGAGCAGGAAGCGGATCGGCAGACCGGCCCTGACCTTGTTCAGCCGGTTGACCAGATAGCTGCCGCGCTGGTGCAGATACCAGTCGGCCGCGTATGTCACGGCGGCGGACACCGCGAACATCCACAGGTTCGGGATGAGCGCGGCGCCCAGCACACAGAGATAGCCGAGCGGCATGAGGACTGCCGCGGCCAGCTCTGATCGGCTGCCTACACGTGCCAGACGAATGGCGGTCGAAATCACGAAGAACCTGCCTCCAAAGCTGCCGGTTGTTTCACAATCGCAGGAATTTGTGAAGGCAGTGCTTCACGCAATCGGGCCTCTGCATCGCCTAAGCGCTAAGCCGTGGCAAATTCAGAGGCCCGATGAGCGATTAACGATCTTAGCGGCGATAGCGGTGGATTATTACACATCTTCCTGTCGGTCGAGCACGGACGCCAGGGCCTGCTCGAACCCGCTCGCCTCGCTGGCCTCGCGGGTCGGGTCCTGCTGCCGTACGTCGATGACATGGCCGGTCATCTCGGAGAGCAGCACGTCCAGCGAGGTCCGGGCCACGGCCTCGGAGGACAGCAGCGAGCCGTCCGGTTCCTGACCGAACGCCTTGGTGCGCATGGGCGTCGCGGTGCGCTCCGGGTTGACGCAATTCACACGGATTCCGTCGGCCGCCCATTCGTCGGCGAGCGCCTGGGTGAGATTCACCATGGCGGCCTTCGTCGACGAGTAAAGGCTGTATTCGGCCCGGCCCCGGGTGTAGCTGGAGGAGGTGTAGAGAAGCAGCTGCCCCTTGGTCTCCACCAGATACTTGTACGACGCACGCGCAATCTGGACGGGTGCCAGGTAATTGACGTTCAGCGCTTCCTGAATGGTCGCGTTGTCGGTCTCGGCGAGCTTGCCGATACGCAGGACGCCGGCGGTGTTGATGACGTAGTCGACCCGGCCGCTCTCGGCGTAGGCACGGGACAGCGCGTCGTCCACGTGCTCCGGGTTCTCGACATGGGTGCCGGTGGTGGAGCGGCCGAGTGCGTACACGTTGGCGCCGTACCGCTCGGCGATCGAGGCGATGTCGGCGCCGATGCCGTACGAGCCGCCGAAGACGACCAGGGTCTTGCCCTCCAGCAGCTCGCGGTACGCGGCCTCGTCGGCCTGGCGCGGGGCGGCGGTCGAGGCGAGCTGGAAGAGCTTGTCCGCGATGAAGACGTCGACCGGCTGGGTCACCTTCATGTTGTACTCGTCACCCGCGACGACGTAGATCGGCACGTCGGGCAGGTACTTGAGCACGACAGTGCAGTCGTCCGTGGCCTGGAAGTTGGGATCACTCGCGGCGATCTCGTAGGCCCTGCGGATCGTGGAGAGCTTGAAGGCCTGCGGGGTCTGGCCGCGGCGCAGCCGGGAGCGGTCCGGGACGTCGGTGATGAACTCGCCGTCCTCGCCATGGGTGCGGGTCACGATGATCGTGTCCGCGGAGGGGATGGCGACGTCGACGGCCTGGTAGCGGTCGAGGGCCTGCACGCAGTCCGCGATCACTCGCTGTGACAGAAGCGGACGCACCGCGTCATGGAAGAGGACGTTGGCGTCCTCACCCTCCGCAAGGCCCTCCCCGAGGGCGGCGATGGCCCGCTCGGTGGTCTCGTTGCGGGTGGCGCCACCCTCGATGATCCTGCTGACCTTGGTGAGTCCCGCCTTGGCGACGATCTTCTCGACGTCGGGCACAAAACCCGGCGCCATCAGCACGATCACGTCGTCGATGGCCTCTGCCTGCTCGAAGATCGTGAGGGTGTGCTCGATGACTGCCTTACCCGCGATCTTCAGCAACTGCTTCGGGATCGCGAGCCCCACCCGCTGACCGGTACCTCCGGCCAGCACGACAGCTGTGGTGCGGGTCTTGGCTTCATGCGGCACGGACACAGACGACCTCTACCTTGCGTTGATGGGGGGACGGTGTGATGGTCGCACTCTGCGTGACGGTCCCGCAAGGCGCGCACCGGGCGCCCCGCACTGCGCCGAAACCCTGCGTTCACCCTGTGGCCAGGGAGATTTGCGGGGATGTGGGCGATGGCCGGGGTGACTGATGCCACATGCGTCCGGTGTCTCACTGCGTTACGTCGTTACTTAGCCGCTTTGTCGACGACGTTGATCACGAGTTCGTTTCCTGCGCTGAAGAAGATCTTCACCCTCACCTTCTCCTGCGGCCCCCGGCGCAGCCGTCGCAGCACCGCGCGCAGCCGTGCCAGCGGGCGCGCCTTCAGCAGATCCACTGCGGGGTACGGGTGGACCGTACCCTTCTCCACCACATCGTCGAGCACCCTGCCGATCCTCGCGGGCTCGGCGCCGGGGGCGTAGCGCAGCCACAGGTCCCAGACGTCGTGGGCGTCCGCCTGGATACGGACGGGCGCGGTGAGCGGAGCGGTGCAGCGGAAGCCGTCGGTGCCGACGCGGACGCCGGGGAACTCCAGCTCGCCGGGGATCTTGCCACGGCGGCGCAGCAGGAGGGCGGGATCACCGGTGAGTTGCCCCTCACCGAGCAGACGCCCGGAAACGGTGATGCCGCGGTCGGTGACATCGACCGCGGCCGACTCGGCGTGAACCGGCCGCACCCAGGACCGCAGGGCGAGCCCGCCGTGACGTACATAGGGGACGAGGGAGCGCACGGGAGCCCCTGGGTGGACCCGCTCCGCGGCACGCATCGCTCCGCGCTGGTCGACGGAGCGGGTCACCAGCGGAGGGCGCTGTCCGGCGGGCCCGGCCTCTGCCGTGTGGCAGGTCCAGATGCCCTCGGCGAAGTCGTCGTCCCCGGGGACGGTGGCGCAGCCGCGCGCGTCGAAGGGGAAGGTCCGGTCGGGTACGGAGGGGTCGGGGTGGACGCAGACCAGCGCGTCGGCATCGGACCGCTGTCCGAGCAGGGTCACCGTGATCGACCCCGACTCCTCGGCGACACAGTCGACGCGGAGGGGAACGGCAGCGTCCGGGTCCCTCATGGCGTCCGGTTCGGGCGGTCCCGCGGTGCGAACCACCCGGGCCCGGGCCCCAGGGGCCTCGGCTCCGGAGCCGGCACCCAGATCCGCGAAGAGCTCCTCGTACTGCTTGGCCACCGGTCCCGGGTCGAAACGGCGCGCGTGGGAGAGCGCCGCGGCGCCCATCCGGCGGCGCAGATCCTCGTCGTCGATGAGGCGCAGCAGTGCGGCGGCGATGGCATCGGTGTCACCGACGGGGACGAGGAGCCCGTCCACACCGTCGGCGATGATCTCGCGGGGCCCGTAGTCGCAGTCGGTGCTCACGACCGGAAGTCCGCAGCGCATCGCCTCGACCAGGGTCATACCGAAGGACTCATGGCGGGAGGTGGACACGGCGACGGCGCCCTTGGCCCACTCCGGCTCGATCGGGGAGCGCGGACCCATGAGGTGGATGTGGTTGTAGAGGCCCAGTGCGTCGATGCGCTTGCGCAGTCGCTCCTTCTGCCCGCCCCAGCCGCAGATGCGCAGGGTCCACTCCGGGCGCACGGCCACGACCTTGCCGAACGCCTCGATCAGCACGTCGTACTGCTTCTCGGAGGCCAGCCGCCCGGCCGCGACGACCGTGGTGCCGCTCAGATCGGCGGGGGCGACCATCGGCTCGGGCACGCTGTTGGGGATGGACAGCACCCGGGTGCCCGGCAGCGGCATCCGCTCCCGCCACACCGCCGCGTCGCCCTCGGACACGGTCACGAACGCGTCCATGGCCGCGAGGTGCGGCCTCAGCTCATCGCGCAGCTCTGGCTTGTGGTGGTTGTGCGTCATGTGCTCCTGGCCGATGAGCACGGCGCACCCCGGCGCGAACTGGGCGACATAGGCGACCAGTCCGGGCCGGGTCCCGATGACCACATCCGCGTCGGACGCGGCGTAGTGGTCGCGCACCCGCTCGTCGGAGAGCTTGCTGTACTCCTTGAACCGCGCCTCGCGGGCGGGGAAGCACTCGGCGGGCTGGAGCGCCAGCGGGTGCTTCAGCTCGTTCGTGGGCGACTTGGGCCGGGTGTCGATGAGCGGTACGACGGTGATGCGGGGGTCGATCGCGAACAGCGGCTCGTCCCGGTGCCGGAAGACAGAGACGATCTCCACCTCATGCCGCCCGGCGAGCTCCTCCGCGAGGTTGAGCGTCGTGCGGATGGTGCCGCCGATGCCGTAGATCGTATGGATGAGGAAGGAGACCTTCATCAACGCCCCGTTCGGTTCCCGTTGAGGCTCCTGTCACCCCAACCCCCGAGTGCAAGACGGAGATTGCGGGCGCCAGGTTGCTCCTCGCAGGGACCCGAACAGATCTGCTGTTTCCGGCTGGAACCGACTGGTACCGGCCGAAGCCGGTCAGTGACGTCTAGAACGGATTGAAGTCGTCGTATTCGCGCTCGGCATCGTCCCGCTCGGCGTCGCGATCCTTGCGGCGCTGGGCCGCCGGGCGCGGGGCCTCGAAACGGTGGTCCTCACCGCGCCGGCCGAGCATCTCGGCGCCCGCCATCATCGTGGGCTCCCAGTCGAAGACGACCGCGTTGTCCTCGGGGCCGATGGCCACGCCGTCGCCCGAGCGGGCACCGGCCTTCATCAGCGCCTCCTCGACGCCGAGGCGGTTCAGGCGGTCCGAGAGATAGCCGACGGCCTCGTCGTTGTTGAAGTCCGTCTGACGGACCCAGCGCTCCGGCTTCTCGCCGCGCACGCGGAAGAGACCGTCCTCCTCCTGCTTGACCGTGAAGCCCGCGTCGTCGACCGCCTTGGGACGGATGACGATCCGGGTCGCCTCCTCCTTCGGCTTGGCCGCGCGCGCCTTCGCGACGATGTCGGCCAGCGCGAAGGACAGCTCCTTCAGTCCGGTGCGCGCCACCGCCGAGGCCTCGAAGACCCGGTAGCCGCGCTCCTCCAGCTCCGGGCGGATCATGTCCGCGAGGTCCTGGCCGTCCGGGATGTCGATCTTGTTGAGCACCACGATCCGGGGGCGGTCGTCCAGCCCGCCGTACTGCTTCAGCTCCTCCTCGATGACATCGAGGTCGGACACCGGGTCACGGTCGGACTCCAGCGTCGCCGTGTCCAGCACATGCACCAGCACGGAGCAGCGCTCGACGTGCCGCAGGAACTCCAGACCGAGGCCCCGGCCCTGACTGGCACCCGGGATCAGGCCCGGCACATCGGCGATGGTGTAGACGGTGGAGCCGGCGGTCACCACGCCCAGGTTCGGGACGAGGGTGGTGAAGGGGTAGTCGGCGATCTTGGGCTTCGCCGCGGACAGCACCGAGATCAGGGAGGACTTGCCCGCGCTCGGGTAGCCGACCAGCGCCACGTCGGCGACGGTCTTGAGCTCCAGCACGATGTCGCCGGCATCCCCCGGCACGCCGAGCAGCGCGAAGCCGGGCGCCTTGCGGCGTGCGGAGGCCAGGGCGGCGTTACCGAGCCCGCCGCGACCGCCCTCGGCCGCGACATACGTCGTGCCGTGTCCCACCAGGTCGGCGAGCACATTGCCCTGTCCGTCCAGGATGACCGTGCCGTCCGGCACCGGCAGCACCAGGTCCTGTCCGTCCTTGCCGGACCGGTTGCCACCCTCTCCCGGCTTGCCGTTGGTGGCCTTGCGATGCGGCGAGTGGTGGTATTCGAGCAGCGTGGTCACGGACTGGTCGACGGTGAGGATCACATCACCGCCACGGCCGCCGTTGCCCCCGTCGGGGCCGCCGAGAGGCTTGAACTTCTCCCGGTGCACGGAGGCACAGCCGTGGCCCCCGTTACCCGCGGCGACATGCAGCTCGACGCGGTCCACGAAGGTGGTCATGGTGGTGTGCCCTCCAGAGCGGGGAATGTCTCGGACGTGATCTCTACTGGGTAACACGCGAAAGGCGGACCCTCTTCCCGTAGGGGAAGAAAGGTCCGCCCTCGCGAAAAAGTCGTTCTACGGGGCCTGGGTCAGGCGACCGGAACGATGTTCACGACCTTGCGGCCACGGAACGTGCCGAACTCGACCGCACCGGCCTGGAGCGCGAACAGCGTGTCGTCGCCGCCACGGCCGACGCCCGAGCCCGGGTGGAAGTGGGTGCCGCGCTGGCGGACGAGGATCTCACCGGCGTTGACGACCTGACCGCCGAAGCGCTTCACGCCGAGCCGCTGAGCATTGGAGTCGCGACCGTTCCGGGTGGACGATGCGCCCTTCTTGTGTGCCATCTCTTCTCAGTCCCTTACTTCGCAGCCGTGGGGATCGCCGTGACCTTGATCGCCGTGTACTGCTGGCGGTGGCCCTGACGACGGCGGTAGCCGGTCTTGTTCTTGTAGCGCAGGATGTCGATCTTGGCGCCCTTGTGGTGGTCCACGACCTCGGCCTCAACCTTGATCCCGGCCAGCACCCACGGGTCGCTGGTCACGGCGTCGCCGTCGACAACGAGCAGGGTCGAGAGCTCGACCGTGTCGCCAACCTTGGCAGTGGAAATCTTGTCAACCTCAACGATGTCGCCGACAGCAACCTTGTGCTGGCGACCACCGCTGCGCACGATGGCGTACACGCGGATCTCTCTCTCACTCGAACAACGGGAACCCCTGATGCCAGCCGCCCGCACGGGCGGAACCCGTGACTATCCGCAGAGAGATGGACGACCTCTCCAGGCCGAAGGACCCGGAGGAAGGTGCTCAGAAGCCGGCGCGCATGGAAACACGCCGAGGGTCAAGGTTACGGGGCGCCACTCGGGGGGTCAAACCGGGTCCGGTAGCACTCTCGGAGCCTTGGGTGAGCACGGACACGCGGTCGCGGGGACCGGGGCACGACTGCCGGATCGGCGCGGGCCCGGCGAGGCCGCGCGACTCGATGGCTCATACACGATGGGCCGGATTTCCGCCAACTCCGGGCTTTTTCGCGCCTACTCGTGTGAGTGATCTTGCACATATGGTTCACGAAAACTCAAAGCTTTCACATACGATCCACAGCCATCACCACGTCATTCCCATGGGGGGTTTACAGTCATGGCTGGAAAGAGGCGTGCCGACATCGGCCGCAGGCGGTTCATCCGACTGGCAGGCGGCGGCGCGGCGGGGGTCGCGGTGGCCGGGGGTGGCACCTTCACCGCCATGGCAACGGGAGTGTTCGACGAGCCTCAGCCCGATCTCTTCGCGCGTATGCCGAGGTCGCTGGCGCTGAGCCTGCCCCAGACTCCGGCCGAGGCAGTACCGCTGCCTCCCCTCCCGGACCCCCTCGAGGGCGGTACGGCCACGATCAACCCGGCGCGGCGCATTCCGTACGCGGACAGCCGGCCGAACACCCGGGCCGTCGAGAAGGACGTGCCGACCACTCTGCCGTTCGCATTCAAGCGTGACGGCTTCAAGATCGTGGAGGATCTGCCGGAGGCCCTGCGGCCGTGGCGCAACCGGCCGACCCTGTGGGCGAACCTCTCCCCTTCGACGGGCGAGTACCACCTGAACTCCCAGGGTGTGTACATGAAGTACCCGAGGAAGGCGTCCGGTGGGTACAGCTCCGTCGGGTACGACCACCCCGTCGGCCAGATCCAGTTCGGGCTCGGCTGCATTGCCAGCTACCGCAACGAGAGCGACCCCACCCGCAAGGCGCTCTTCCTCAAGCGCGCCAAGGCCCAGGCCGACCGGCTGATCGAAAAGCGGGTCGAGACCCGGGGTGCCTGGTACTTCCCGTACCCGTGGGACTACTCGCACGAGGTGCACAGTGGTGTCTCCTACAAGGCCCCCTGGTACTCCGGTATGGCCCAGGGCGAGGCGATCAGCCTCTTCGCCCAGCTCGCGCAGCTCGACGGGATCACCGAGAAGGAGCGCACCCTTTACAAGGGCGCGGCGGACGGCGCCTTCGCCTCACTGCTGCGCGCCGACAACGCCTACCCCTGGGTCGTGGCCAAGGACCGTGCCGGCTACGTGTGGATCCACGAGTACCCGTTCAAGACGCCGGGCACGGGCGACTTCACCTACAACGGCATGATCTTCGCCATGTTCGGCATCTGGGACTACTTCCAGCTGACCGGCAGCGAGCTGGCGCAGGAGCTGTACGACGGCTGCTGCACCACGATCGCGCGCTACTTCTCCCTGCTGCGCAATCCGCGGTGGTTCTCCTACTACTGCCAGGCCCACCGCATCCCGGCGAGCACGTACCACCACCACCACATCACTCTGTGGCAGCAGCTGCACTGGCACACCAACAGCAAGCGGTTCGCCAACCAGCTGGACCAGCTGGTGGACGACTTCCCCAGCCCCGGGGTGCAGGCGGGCGCGACGATCGCGATCGCCAAGGGCAGCCACACCCTCTACAAGCTGGACACGAAGGTGGTGGAGGTCACGCAGAACGGCAAGAAGGTGAAGGTCGACACCGGCGACTGGTACGAGAACGAGAAGACAGGCGCCGGCAAGGACAAGATCCTCAGCCGGAAGAGCGTCACCTTCAGCAGGGCCACCCAGGCGCCCGTCGACAAGCGGCGCCGTATACAGGGCGCGGGCATCTGGTACCGGATCAGCGCGGGCGCGTACAAGGGCCTGTGGATCGGCGAGTCGTGGCCGAACGTCTTCCTGCGCGGTGAGCACCTCGCGTTCACGTACCGGGTCGAGCGCACCCTCACCTTCCGCACCGGCACCGACATCACGTTGTTCAAGTTCGGCCCGGACGGGGTCGCGGGCACCATGAAGACGAAGCGGTACACGACGGAGCAGACCGCGACCTTCGACCGGCGGTCCGTGGTCAACGGCCGGCCGATGTGCCGGATCTCCGCGGGTGAGTTCGCCGGCCAGTGGGTTCCCGCGAACCAGGTGATCGCCGACGGCGTCTGATCACGCAGTCGCACATGGAGCAGATGCATACGGGGCCCCCGCCCCCGGCCCACCGACGAGGACGGCCGGGGGC